>CAXCDZ010000001.1:0-80380 GCA_963981525.1 uncultured bacterium
GAGGCGAACTTGGTGAGATCAACAGGTGGGTAGATCACTGCAGTATCTCGATTGTAGTATTTTTGTACCCTATGTTTCACGTGTTCACTAATTGAGATCATATGATCCGGACGCGTGGAGGCAACTAGATCCCAGCTAGCGAGATAATCAAGAATCTTCTTGATAATAGGTGTAGCAATTTTCTGGACCAGGCCAAATTGAGGACGAGAGAGATAAGTCTCCCTGTGACTCCACAAGTATCTGGTGGGAGTCAGGCAGTAATTGATGTGTGGTGTGTTTGCTCTGGTGATAACCCCCTTGCACTCAGCGCTACTAATCGAGATTACGAGATCGTACTCCGAGAGGTCAAATGACTCAAAGATGAACGGCATAAGGAATGGCACCAACTCATGATGGTGCCGAAGCCAAGGGATCTTGTTGAGCCAGGACGCATGAACTGGCCATGAGGCGGAGAACGGAGCCTTCTTGGGATCCCAGACACTGGTATACCAATCTGCGTCAGGATAGAGCTCGTGAAAAGCCTGCAGAACTAGCTCTGCACCACCAAGCTTATTAATTCGGTCATAAACTAGTGCAACTCTCACGAATGACCTCCGCGATATCACTTGCCACTATTTCCCATGTGCGAGAGTAGGAGAATGGGAGAGAAGACCTCTCCCCTACAGCGCGAACAAGATCTTTTGCTGAGCTTGGATCAAAATAGGTTGCTGAGCTGCCATAGACCTCGCGAAAGACTGGGATGTCAGAAGCTACGACTGGAGTGCCCATGACTAGAGCTTCTAGCCCAGGAAGACCAAACCCCTCCATCAAGGACGGTGCAATGAGGGCTGAGGCATGCTTATAGAGATACCCCAGTTCCTGATCAGTGATTGAGCTGAGGATATGGACTCGTTTGCGAGTTTTGGGATCAAGGTTGTGCATAAGCTTTGTGAGATACGGAGTCATACTAGCAACGATCACGAGATGTTTGGTTTTCATGGAGTGAAGAGCTTGGAGAAGGATGGCAAGATTCTTGTGGGGATACGCGTTGCCAACATACAAAATAAACTTGTCGGGTAAGTTTATTTTAGGTGTCAGTTTGCAGTTTGCAGTTTGCAGAGAGGGGTCTGGAGCTTCCCAGATGGGATAAATCTTCTCTGGACGTTCGTTGAAATAGGATAAAATATCGTTCTTGACTGAGTTACTTGGGACAATTATGCTACGAGAATCTCGAACTGCTTTTTTCATGACTAGGTTGTATCCCCATCGCTTGAGTCGGTATAACCATGGACTACGAGTGGTGGTGTCAGAGCCTGTACTAAAGGTCTTGATCAGGTCATGGATGACTGTAACTTTTTTGACCCCAGAAAAAATCGGGATAACAAAGTGGAAAGAGAACCAAAGATCGATCTTGTGCTGAGAAATGAGTCTGGGGAGTACTAGTTGCTCACGCGCGGAGTAGTGAGGAAGATTACACCTAACCCTCTGCACCCCGCGGCCTAGCTTGAGAGAGTCGTAATAAGGATCTCTTAAGAAGATGACTAGCTTGTGACCAGGGAGTAACTTAACAAGGTGGAGGAGGACATTCTTGGTGTAGCGGCCAAGGCCAGTGTGTTCGGTGCCGTAGAAGCGTGCGTCGATGCCTATTGTGACCATAAGTGGATTATAGCTGATGTTGTTGCATGCATGTAGTAGAATTAATATATGGTTGCAATAAGTGAAATAAAAGTTGGGAGCATGCTTCAGATTCTTAATGATGAAGGTGAAGAGAAAATCATACAAGTTAGTTCATTCTCACCAGGTCGCTCCGGGGAAAGAGTGTTTGTTATTGACCCAAATAAAGATCTTGTTCCCGCAAACCCTGAATCAATGATTGTTACAGGAATGCCCATTAAGTGGATGATACTACCAGATGTTATTGAGAGTGCGATACTACTTTCGGAGAGTGAACAAACGAACTAACTAGGCCAAAGTCACACGGCGGAACTTGAGGAGTTTGATGCCTAGGGCGACCAGCCAGTTGATGAAAAAGGGATATTTCTTGGTGTAGTGCTTGCGATAGAAAACCTCCATAGCCTGGATAGACCAGCCTTTGACTCGCCTGGTGGTAGCTTTGCTGGCTGAGGTCACCTTTTTACTGCTTTTGCTCATGCCGGTTGTGGCTCCCTTGTAGTGCTCTGTGATGACATCGGGCCAGTAGATATTTTTGAGTCCTAGCTCGTGCACTCGATATGAGAAGTCAATATCCTCACCGTAGAGGGGATAGTCCTCGTCCCACCAACCGATCTTGTCTCCTAGATCTCTGGAGAGGAGCATAAACATCCCACCGACTGCCTCAACTTCGTGCTCTGAGTCGTAACCCAAGTAGCTCATGGTGTACTGGGAGAATAACCTGGAGCTGGGGAAAAGCTTCTCAAGACCCGAGAAATGAGTGAATGCTGCCCAAGGAGTGGGGAAGCCACGATGGCAAGTTACGTCGATCTCTCCATTAACTACCAAGTTAACTCTAGAGGTCAGGAGACCGATGTCAGGTGTAGAGTAGTATTTGTCATAACACTTCTTGAGATCTCCAGGCTTAGTGAAGACTATGTCGGGGTTAAAAAAGAGGATGGTGTCGGCTGAGGCATGAGGGAGACCAGCGTTGTTACCTGCTGAGAACCCCTCTGAGGTGTCGCGCTGAACCCAGGTCACACTAGGGAACTCCTTGGTAACCATGGCCTTACTGTCGTCAGATGAGTTGTTGTCGACTACGATGGTCTCGATCTTGATACCTGTTTGAGTCATTATGGAAGCAAGAGTTTTGCGCAAGAATACTAGGGCATTGTAGTTGAGAATGATGATTGAGATGTCTGGTTTCATAAAAACTCCTTGTATACTCCGTCTAGATCTTTGGCTATTGTATCCCAACTAAAGTGTTTGTGAACAAACTTGATACTGGTTTTTGCCATTTTGTTCTGGAGAGGTGTGTCGGTCAGTAGTTCGGCAGTTTTTTTGGCGAGACTGGTTGCAGTATCTGCTGTGAGGACATGCTCGCCTGGGACTAGGCCCATACCTTCGACTGCGAGGTTAGTCGCGACAACTGGAGTGCCGGTGACCATGGCCTCGAGAACTTTGTAGCGCGTACCCTTGCCACTTCTAATGGGGGCTAGAAGAACATGAGCGGCGGCGAATGCATCCCGGATATCATCTATCCCCCCAAGGACCTCGATCGAGGCATCTTGCGCGTAACTCTTGATCTTACTGGTGGGTGAGAAGCCAACGATCTTGAGTTTGGCTGTAGGAAGAGCCTTGATAATCTTGGGCCAGATCTTGTTGATGATCTCGTCGACTGCCTCGATATTGGGGAGCCACTTAAATGTGCCAACAAATAGGACGGTGGGGTCCTTGGGTAGACTCTTCTTGGTTTTGGAAAAGAAGTCGAGGTCTACTCCGTTAGCAACGACCGAGATATTGAGCTTGCGATGTAACTCGTGCTCGATGAACTGCTTGTCATCCTCGGACATGGTGATCAGCTTATCTGCCTTGTTCCAGAACTTGCGCTCCCAATACTTGATTTTCATTACGTCGATGGCGAGGATGGGCCGCAGTAGTAAGTTAGCCTTTTTCATGTAATCTTGATAGCCCAAGTACTCGATAGTCTGCTCGGCGAGGATGATTGGAGTATTAGTGGGGGGGATGTTGGGCATCATGTAAAAAGTCTCGGCGTGGATGAGGTCATAGTGACTGCTTGCGAGCTCCTGACGGACTGTCTGTTTCATCCCCAGGGGGAGATTGCGGGTCACGACAAATGGATAGGAAGAGAAACCAGCGAGAAGAATGTTTCTGAGGACAAATGGCTCCTCCGTGCGCTTGAAGAGTTTGATTTTGTGGCAGTATTTTTTGAGTTCTTTGAGGTGTTTGCGCTCTTTTTCGCTCTTGATGAGGGCAAAGAGCGTGATCTCGTGCGTGAGACTGAGCTGTTTGAGAAGGTTGTACGTCCTGATCTGCCCACCACTAACTAGTGGATAAGGTAAGTACGGAGTGAGCATCAGGATTTTCATAGCTTGATGATGGAGTAGGTATCTGTTTCTTGTATTACTGAGTACTCTTTGATTAGCTTGTTATACTCATCATCCCTGGTTGTAGTGACGTAGTAATCTGCTCCCTTACTAATCTTATCTTCGATCTCGCCCCCAATTGGCCAACCTCTCCTATTGGTCTGAAAGAGAAAGGCTGTGTCACCCATGTATGGAGCAATAATTAGTGCTTCAGCTGGGACTAACTTGTCAACTGCTTGACCAGCCTCGACCATTGCGGAGTTGTTGACCCAGAAGAAGCCTCTTAGCTCATACCAAGAAAGAGCTAGAGAGAGAACAAGGATAAATGTAGACAAGAGTGCGATGTATAGTCGTCTCAAACCTTTTGCAGAGCGGATGAGAGTAGCAAATCCTAGTCCCACAAAAATGGCAATAGTTGGCATAATCTGGATCTGATAGTAGTCGTGCTGAACGTTGCCGGTTGCGATGATTGCAAGGTAAGCCAGACTACCTAAGAGGAAGCCGCCGTATACTAAGGTCTCTTTTTTGCGTTCTCCGAGTGCTGCTAGACCAGCTCCAAAAGGAATGAGTCCCCAATAGCCGAGGATCATCTTGCCAATCCTTT
This sequence comes from uncultured bacterium, assembly GCA_963981525.1. GTDB lineage: Bacteria > Patescibacteriota > Microgenomatia > UBA1400 > UBA12108 > CAXCDZ01. Next base: position 4,621 of record CAXCDZ010000001.1, read on the forward strand.
CGCCAAAAAGCCAGCGAAACCAGGCCCCCTTGAAGCGGATACCATTACCATTAAACAACCAATCACTTGCTGGAATACCAGCAGGATAGGCTGCAATGTAGCGTCTCCACAAAAGGTAAGGAATGATTGCGAGGAAAGGAAGTGCGAGGGAGAGAAGGTAGGTGTAGAGAGGACTCGCAAGAGCAGCAAGAGCGTATCCAACCATCGGGAGGAGGATCACTAGCGCAGTTGGTTTGAGTAGTACGGCAAGAGTGAGGGTGAGGAGAGTATGTATATAGTGATGGATGCGCTTAGTATCCCAATAAAGAACAAAGAAATAGAGTGAAGACATCATAAACAAAACCAAGTATGGTTCTGGCAAGATAACGCGACCGTAGAAGATGTTGTATGGAAGAATGGCATATATTAACCCAACAAAAACACCAACTAATTTGCCTGAAAGTTTCCTGGTAAGCAAGTAGAGAATAATAACAGTCAGTGAAGAGGCAATAGCTGAGAGTACCCTCCCCCATTCCACTAAACCTAGCTGAGGAAATGTGTTGGCGACTATTGCGTGAAGAGCGTTTATCATGGGGAACTCAACCATGCGCCAGCCTTCGGGATTGTCTAGTCCGGAGGGGATCGAAGAGAGATCCAGATACTTAGGGTGAAAGAGATCGATGCCAGTTTTTGTATATTCTCTAGCCACCGAGGCAGTGTCAGCTTGGCGCCAGGAATGCCAGTCGCCCAAGGGATTGTCGAGCTTATACATACGGAGAGTGAAAGATAGAACAAAGAATGTGAGTGGGAGAATAAGAGCTTTTAGTTTCACGCTTTTTTGCCTATCTTGCGAGGATGATTGAGCTCATTAAGTCTCACAACCAATGCGACCATAATCCAGATAGTGTAGGCAACTTTGCTACTCTCAAAAACGTCAATGTAGAGGGCATTAACTAAGATGCTCACGATTGCAGTCATGAGACCAACGCCGATGATCCGTGAGAGCTGATCTGGGCTGTCAAAAGCAAGTTTGCCAGCCTGAAAAGCAAAGTAGATAATCGAGAGGAAAGTGATGGCTCCTAACAAACCAGTCTCCCCTAACATGCGCAGGTAATCATTGTCTGTGGACTCGGCATAGGTGAACTCGCCGAGATTGCTTTTGACCAGAGTTGAGTAGCCAGTGCCCAGGAGTGGATTGGTCATAAATCCAGCGAGTGCGCGTGGCCAGAGTTCGTCGAGCCTGATTGCCATCGAGAGACCATACTTGAGAGCGTTCTGTGAGTAGCTGGGACCGCCATATTCTTTGCCCTGTTCCTCGGCAGTTTGCTTGCGAATGTTCTCTGATTCTTGCGTGACGTCGGAGGGGAGATCTTCGATTGGCTGGGGAGTTGGTTTCACTGGACTGGGGGGCATGTCGGACTTACTGGCAACGAGTGCGAGCTGATCTTCGGGAACATCTTCGACTGGAATGATCACGGGCTTCTCGTTTTTGAAGAGGAATCCAAGGAGACTAGGTAGCTCAGCTACATTACCAGTACTCTCTGGCTGGTTAATAAATGGCTTATTAATGATAGCCGTGAGAGTGTTAATTGCGTCACGAGTCTCACGGTTAGGAATGACCTGGGCGAAACGCTCAACTAGAGTGCTAAAGAAAAGCATAATGATAAGACTAGTCGTGACTATGAGAAAAACTCGCTTAAATGACCAGAAGAATTTGTGATACTTGGTGAGCCATAATCCGGAAAGTGTGATCCCAACAAGATAGCCAATAAAAGAGGTGCGTGAGGTGGTGAGAACTAGCGACCAGACAGCAAATAGTGAGACTAGATATAAGATAGCTTTGTGTTTTTTTGCCTTGACCATCCAGGCTGCGGGGATCGTAAAACTAAGCATCAAAAGAAGATATGCCGCAAGATCGTAGTGCCCGCCAAAAGTCGAGAAGAGTCTGGTGTTAGGCTGGAGATATAGAAGAACTCCCTTGCTAAACTCCCTGTTCATCGTAGAAAAGGCTGGAAAATAGAAATATTTCTGACCAATACCGTAGATGATGACACCAATAAGTGTAGCGAACGCGAGCTTGATGAATAACTTGAGATCTGACTTGCTCCTGATCGCTGAATAGGCAATAAAGAAGAGGGAGAAATACTCTACCCGACGAAAGAGGTGGAAAAACAACTTAAAAACATGAGCCCTCTCAAATGGAACGGTGCGGGTAATGAAAAGAGCGCTCAGAGTAGAGAGTATGGCCACTATGAAATAGGCATAGATCGCCTTGACAATTCTATGTTTGGGAAGAGTAATGCGACGGCGAGCTAGCTGGACTAGCCAGACGGCAAAAGTAAAAAAGATCAGGAGATCTTCTAGTCTGAGCCTGACGATATAACCCTCTATCAACTCACCAAGCGGGATTTTGGGATACAAGGGAATTACGATGATGAGAACTGCGGTGAGTAAGGTTAATAGATTCTTATCAAACCATTCCACCGTCGCTATGAAGGTTTCGCGCAGACTGCGTATTCCGCCGTTTCGCGATCCTATAGCTTTGGCGGACTTCGCGCTATTTGTAATAGTCATTGTGCTCGAAAATAACCCAAGTATTCTTTTACTGTGTCGCGGCGACTGGGAATGAGTGAGAAGACGGCAAGTCTCAGAATCACGCCAACAAAGATAACGAGCTTGATTAACCAGAACAGGTTGGGGTAGTGCTTGCGATATATATACTCAACACCTTTGAGCTCGAGGGCGAGGCGGTAGGCATTGGCTTTTTTGGTACTGACGCCGCCTAGATGCACTACCTCAGTCTCAGGAGTAAAGAGAACTCGCTTACCCAGACTCTCCTTGAGTCGGCGGTAGAGCTCGACCTCTTCGGCGTACATAAAGATCTCTTCGTCAAAACCACCTGCCACGAGAAACTCATCTTTGCGAAAGAGAATACAAGCTCCCATAAGCCACTCTGGAGACTGTTCCGAGGTGTGCCAGTCAGTACTAATGACGTGATATGGGTTGGGGAAAAGGAGTTTGATCAGGGGGAGTTTGTCTAACCATAGCATCCAGGCAGTGACTCTGAGAGGAGTGGGAAGATAACCGCCTGAGAGCTGGACTCTATTGTCAGCGTATCGGAGCTGGGGACCCACGGAGACGATCTGATCATCTGCTTCCATCCGATCAACCATGACTCTGAGAGAGTTAACCCCTAGGAATGCGTCGGGATTAAGTAGAAGGAGATACTTACCTTTTGCGATTTTGGCGGCTTGATTATTACCCCCACCAAATCCCCTATTTTTCTTGTTAGCGATAACCTGGACTTTGGGGAAGTGTTTCTTGATATACGTTACTGAGTCGTCAGGAGAGTTGTTATCAACTATTAGGATCTCGATCTCACCTGGCTTGAATCCCTTACTCTTATACACGCTCTCGATACTCTGGACCGTTTCTTTTCGAGTGTTGTAAGAGACGGTGATAATGGAGACTAGTGGTTTCATTGGAATAGTTTGAACCTTCCTAGTTTGTATTTTGGGTTTTTGAGTTTGCGCTCACTTATGACTTTGGCTGGGACTCCACCAACAATCTTACCTGCCTCTACATCCTTCGTGACGACTGCACCAGCAGCAATAACTGCCCTGTTCCCAATTGTGACGCCTGGCAAGATGATGGCGCGCGGACCGATAAAAACATAGTCCCCGATTGCGACTGGACCGTCCACGGCGTGGAAGTCGGCGGCACTCAGATCATGTTCTTGGTTGTAGATCATGACTTCGGAGGCAATGTCAGTGTGATTACCGATTGTGAGCTTCGCACGACCATCAAGAAACGAGGAGTAGCCAATGATAGTGCCCTCACCGACTGTGATCCCACGCGGATCAAAGACGCGGACTCCGGTATGGAGAGTGCTCTTGCTGCCTAGCTTGAGCCCAACAAAACGCCAGATGAAATTTCGGATTGAGTGGAGAGGGATCCAGGTTGTGAGGTGGAGACACATGAGGGTAAAGTCGAGGAGATACGACTCGAACCGCTTGATGATTTTAGTTCTTGCCTGCAAAAATGAAAGAGGCTTACCTTGCTTGTCTTTGATCATATCAACTATTGTACCGCAAGAATATCCAATATGTGTTGTGAGCTAATTCTAATTAAAGATCTACTGATCAAGAGAACACAACCTAACACCAGAAGGCAACTCGACAACGTTGCCGCACGGCCCGCACATAGCATCTCTACTACCCTCAGTTCCATGGCCTTCGTCTCGAATAATCTTTGCATTACCAGTGTTAACAGCAACAATAAAACTAGCCATTACTAGATCTGAAGCTTCAGTGTCCATATTGGGATACATGAGATTATCATCTTTGTCTCTTAACTTGTTTAATCTTACTGAATGACCATCTTTTGTAAATTTTTCTAAGGCTTCTTTGAAATCTATAATGCCAGGATAATCTCGCCTGATGTAGTAGGCATGATGATTTAAGACAGGAATTTTTTCATTTTCAGACATGGCGAGTATTTTACCACCAGGTTTGTTGCGATTCCATTGCGAACGTGGGATGCCTAAGAAGAAAGGTTGGTAATCACCTTGAGAGTTTCGCTCGCGCATTTGTCCCAAGAGAAGTTTTTGACATGTTTGAGACCCTTCTTAATGTATTTTTCCCGGTCCTGCTTGATCTCGAGAATGGCTCGCATAATATCAGCTGGGTCGGATGGATTAAAGAGTAGTCCTGCTTTGCCCACTACTTCTGGTAAGGATGAGTTGTTGCTCGCGACCACTGGACACCCTGAGGCCATGGCCTCGAGAACTGGAACACCAAAACCTTCGTAGAGTGAGGGGAGAACATAAACATCGGCGTGAGCATAGAGAGCTTGCCTTGTGCTCTCTGAGACATAACCTGTCATGACAATATCCTTATGGTCAGGTGAGTTCTTGATCACATCCAACGTGTCCTCTGCCAGCCATCCTACCTTGCCAGCAAGGACTAGCTTGCCTTTGTATCCCCCCTCTTTGAGCAAGCGAAATGCCTGGACGAGTTTGATTACGTTTTTGCGAGGCTGGAGGGTACCTAAGAATAGTATGTAGTTCTTAGTTCTTAGTTGGTAGCTGGAAAGAGATTGTTTAGGAATTTTGTTTTTTACGTTAAATAACTCGGAATTGTAGCCGTTGTGGACAACTGTGATCTTGCTCTCAGGCACCTCGTAGATCTTAATGAGATCATCTTTTGTTGCCTCAGAAACTGCAATGACGCGGGTGGCCTTTTTGACTGCTCTTCTGGTCCAGGCACGCAGCTTATATAGATCTGACTTAAAGAATAGCGAGGGGAAGTACTCGTATGCAAGGTCATGGACCGTGACAACTGAGGGGGAGCGGGTAATGGGAGGGAGATAGTGAGCGGGGGAGAAGAAGACGTCATAGTTAGTGTGAGTGAATAGATGAGCAGGGAGTGAGAATCGAGTCCATGCCCTACTTGGTTTGAGAATCTTGTACTGCCAGTTTTTCTTCTGGTCTGGAAGGTGCGGGAGAGGAGGTGACTTGAGTAATAGTGAGTAAGAGTGTCGAGAGGAGGCATGTAGCCTGGTGAGAATCTCGCTGGTGTACTGGCCTGTGCCGACTCTGCTCTCTACATTAGCTTCGTTGGCGTCGATTGCGATTCTCATATGAGTTTTTTGTATACCTTGATAGTGTTCTCTGCCGTACTCTTCCAAGTGAAGTTCTTGGCTTGTTTGAGTCCAGATTCCGCGAGAGTCGAGCTGCTCTTGAGCGCCTTAGTAATCCCCTTGGCAATACTCTTTACTGAGAGCGGATCAACTAGGACACCAGCACTCCCCACTACTTCGGGGAGCGAGGATATATTGCTCGTGACAACTGGAGTACCACAAGCCATCGCCTCAAGAACTGGGAAACCAAATCCTTCGTAGAGAGATGGGTAGGCAAAAACAGAAGCGCCTGAGTAGAGAGCTGGCAAGTCAGTGTCGCTCACATATCCCGTGACAATCACGCCATCAACCTGAGACTGATCCTCTCCCCAGCCATAACGACCCGCAATAACCAGTGGTGGGGTGGTGGAGTCTTTTGCTTTTAGTAACTGATAAGCCTTGATTAATCTCTCGAGATTCTTGCGTGGTTCGCGAGTAGCGAGAGTGAGGATGTAGGCCTCGGGCAAGCTGTACTTATTTTTCACTTGTTTAATTTTGTTGTTCTTCTGGGGTGTGAAGCCAGATCCTACCCCTGGATATACGACGTCGACCTGAGCTGATTTAAGATGATACAAATCCACGAGATCATTTTTTGTACTCTCGGAATCTGCAATAAAATGAGCACCTTGCTTGACTGCACGAGCGAGTCTTTTGGTTTGGGCGCGCATGACCATAGGCTTAATGGTTTCTGGATAATAGTGGAAAGCGAGATCATGAACGGTAGTGACAATCTGGGACGAGGATCGGGGATGAGTCCAGTCTGAGGCGTGGATAAGATCCTGTTTGCCAACTAGATTATTGAGCGAGAGAGGTGTGTAGTGCCAGATAAGGGAGGAGATTCTTGGGGAGAAGGGGGAGAGTTTCCAGGTAGCTCTGGACCATGGCTTTTGGCGACTGCGGATCCGGAAAAATCCTCGGTTGCGCAAGGCTCCTGCGTAGTAAGTGAAGTGGAATGGGGAGTCAAGGGTAAGGAGAGCGCGGGCCAATTCTTCTGTGTAGCGGGCTACTCCGTGGCCAGAATAAACCATCTGTGAGACGTCGAGGGCTACTTTGTGTTTATTATTTTTCATAGATAGAGAGAGCAAGTCCAGAATAGGTCTGCTCTGAAACTAGATTATAGCCTTGTTCAGCCAGATTCGCACGACCCTGGAGAGATGTGTCAAAGATATCCTCGACATATTTGATGTAAAAAACCCGATCAGTAGTAAGAAGTTCTTGGTTTTTGAGCTCAGTGAGGGGGAGATGAAGGTTGTAATATCTTAGCGGGGCGTTTTGAGCCAGACTGGGGAGAGCGACGATCCCATCTTGACTGTTGAGATAGCTAGTGAGTGAGCGCCAGTCTTCGTGATGAAAAGCAGGACTCAGATAAAAAATTCCGACAAAGACTAGGTTAAGGACGACCATAAGAACAGTCACGGTGCGAGGTAGCTTGGAGAGCCCGAGCGCAAGAAGTGTGAGAAGGAGTGGAACTAAGAACAAGAGGCGAAAGTATGAATAGATTGGGACAACAAGAGAGATAAGTGAGGCGAATAGGACAGTACCGATAATGCTTACGGTGAGGAGAGTATACTTACCCTTAACTCTAGTGAGAATGTGAGAGTGCAAGGCAGCAATGAGTGCAATAATGCCTGCGTAGAGATATTTGTTAGTGAATGAGATTCTCCCTATTACTGCCTTAACCCAAGTGAGAGCAATTGCCTTGCCACTAATCCCACCGACTACCCTACCCCACTCTGGAGAGTGGCTCATGGTGGAGAGCCCGATTCCGATCGAGTCAATTAAAGAGGGAAGCCAAGGAATAAGGGATAAAAAGGTCAGGAAGGCGAGGCGGGTGAGCTGCCATTTTTTTTGAGATACCACGTATGCTAACTGGAAAAAGATGATGATCCAAGCGAGATAGGAACTCCACAACGCAAACATTGTGGAGAGCATATAGCATATTGCTAATAGCTTATGGCGTTTTTGAGATACAAGAAGGGAAAGTAAGTAATAGAAACTGGCCGTGACAAAAAATGTGGTCATCATGTAAGTGCGTCCTTCGGCAGAGTAGTAGATCAAGAGTGGATTGGTTGCTAGTAGTAAGCCTGCGATAGTACCAGCTTTCTTATTTAGAGCTGAAGCCAGTTTTCTACCAAAGTAAACTGTACCAAGACCTGCTAAGAGAGATGGTGTGCGGAGGGCAAACTCAGAGAATCCTACCAGAGAGGTCCAGGCCGAGAGAATGAGGTGATAAATGGGAGGCTGGAAGTCAGAGAGGGCGTAGGTGAGAAGCGGACCCATCTTACCCATCAGAGCGAGGGCTTGGATACTCTCGTCGAGCCAGAGTGAGCTAGTCATAATGGGAAGGCGGAGAATGAGGGCTAAAAGATAAATCATATTGTTTCTACAAACCTGAATCAAACCTGGAAGATGATTTTGGTTTTGCCCGAGTATTCTCGAAGACCCCAAAAATATGAGCTGAGAAAACTATCGGAGAGAAAGTGATGAATGGGATAGAGAAGAGTGCGAAGAGATCAAAAACTATCTTCTTGAGTCCAGTCCTAAAAGCATAGTTATCGAGCCTACCACCCTTGAGCTCGACTACTTTGTAGTGAAGGATGTTGGCGATCTTGCGTGCCTGGTGGAAAGTAAATTGATAAGTATGCCCCCAGGGCCCAAAAGCAGTAGAGACAAATAATTTTGAGGGAAAAAAGGTCAAGAGAATACCATTGAGGAACCAACCGGCGTTAGGAAAAGAAAAAATAATCTTGCCCTTGGGAGATAATAATGGTTTGAGATCATATAGAAGAGTCTGAGGAGAAAAAAGATGTTCGAGGACATCCGAGAGAACGATGATGTCAAATTTGTTATCAAAAGGAATGGGCTCTCTCTCCACATCGCAAGCCTGGTACTGGATCTTGCTGCCAACAAAAGATTGCTTGGATCTCTCCTGGATGTCAAGTCCATAGAGATTGTGATACCCTTCTTCCTCTAGCTGAAAAAGGATCTTGCCGTCTGAACAACCGATATCAAGAATAGTGGAGTCAGGTTGGGCATGTTCTCTAATCATATCTAAAACGATGCGGTGTTTGTTGATCATGCCGAGTCCATCTGTATCGTTATCTGAAAAAGCAGAGACTTGATTATCAATAAACTGTTTTTTGATGCTGGGAGAGGACTTATGACTCATTTGCTAAGTTTACCACTTATTAACATTTCCAAGATCCCGAAAACACGACCATAGTCATAGATTATTTTGAACGCGAGATACTGGGGGTTGAGGCGAGTAATGGACCTAAACATACCCACCATAATCGAGATGGGGAGAGTGGAGCGCAGGACTGCGTAGAGCGCGCCAAATAGACCTAGTTTGTAAGGACGTTTGGCTGCCCATTTGGCCTGATAGTAAATCTTTTTGTAAGAATCGGGATTGTGGTGATAACAGAGTGCGTGAGTCGCAAGAGGCCTCTTGCCGAGCTTGTGGAAAAGACTCCAGGTATCGGTGTAGCCAATGTTGTCAAAACCCCCCACCCCCTCAAACTCGCTCCGGAGAATAGCCCGGTAATCGGTGCCCCATTTTGGTGGGTTCTTGGGGAATCTAGACTGATCCTCCCACCCTTCCTCGATATTCCAGCAACGTGCAAGAGGATTATCCCAGTTGGCAACTTGCTCGAGAGTAGTGTAGGTGCCGATTGCATCTCCTTTCTTGATAGGAGTAATGAGATCGCGAACATAGTCGGGACCGAACTCCATATCAGCATCAACGAAGAGAAGAATATCAGAACTCGCGTACTCGGCGCCGAGGTTGCGGGCGATGGCTGGACCCTGATGATCTTGCTTAAGCAGCATGATCTTGTCGGAGTAGTTAGTAAGAAGATCTAGGGAGTTATCGGTAGAGCCGTCGTCAACCACGATCAGTTGGATTGGAAGGCTTTGGGTGAGAAGTGAGTCGAGCGCGGCGGGCAAAGTATGTGCGCTGTTGTAGGTCGCAAGAACTAAGGAAGCGACTGGCTTAGATGAGGGCATGGAGCTCCTTCTCAATACTATTTACGACTGTAGCTAGATTGTATGGTTTGAGATCCTCGGTATAGTCAATCTTCCTTTTGCCTTTTACGGCACGCTCGATCCCACGAGCAATATCGACTGAATCGTGTGGGTCCACAAAATAACCTGAGTTGCCAATAATCTTGCGTCTGATCGGGTCATCTGAGGCGACAATGGGTAGTCCTGCTGCCATTGCTTCTAGATAGACCCTGCCAAATGCTTCTTGTGGGTCTGGAGTGAAACAAAAAATGTGAGACGCTCGGTAGTATGCTGGGAGCTTGCTGGGCTCCAGGTGCTTGATCCAGGAGAACTCATTGTCTAGCTGTGAGAGATCTTGGGTAATCTCGTCTTCTAGCTCACCACTACCGATCAGAAGGAGGGAGGATTTGAGATAGGAAACTGCCTTGATAACACTCGGAATGTTTTTATAACTAGTGAGAGCGCCAACTGTGAAAATGATGGGTCTGACAAGATCAATCTCTGCTGGTTTGGCTGACTGGAAAGGCTTGATATTAATTGGGTTGGGAATATGAATAGTCTTGGTGTTTGAGTGAGCGTGTTTAACCGCCCATGTGAGAGCTTGTGGGGTAAGGGCAATAAAAAGATCGGGTCGAGCGTGGAGGCTAGCGAGATCATCATGTCCTATCCCAGCTCTCCCAAAAACTACTGTCTTGACCTTAGGGAATTCACGTCGAATTAGCTTAAGTTGAGAGGATCCGTTAACTGCAATGATGACCTCGGGGTTGAATTTCTTGATTGCTGAGAGAGAGTTGTTGGTAAACATCACCACCTCCCGGCTGGCTTGATTGAGTCCGAGACGAAAAAGAATTTTCTGGAAAAAGTTGTCTGGGGCAGGAGGAGGAGGTATATCTGGACCTGAGACTTGCTGATGTTGATACTTTTTCTGAGAAAGTTTGCCGGCACTAAGAACCAAAATATCGTGCTTATCGGAAAGTTTGGTTGCAATAAGGTCCGTTGAGATCTCACTCCCCCTGTCTACTAACCCAAGAGTCATGTGGAGAAAGAGCAACTTCACAAGAACTTTCTTTTTAAGTGTTTTACCGGAGTAATGAGAGAGGCCAAGAGCTCATAAGTGAAGGAGCGTTTGATAGATGGGTCAGGGATAATATTGGGCCGAGGGAGGGAGAAAATCTCGGGGAGAGGTGTGGTAATCGGGAGCCCTTTCTCGACTTTGTATTTGTGACGGTGAAGCACACTCTTAAGATTGGCACCAGCACTAGAACGCTTGAGATACATGGCGTGGTGAAGATAGTTGTTGGTAATATACCAATTCTGAGGAGCGCGCTCACGCGTACTAACACCATCTTGGTCAAAAAACCCTTCGAGTGGATAATCACCTTGGTAGTGGAGACCCTGGATCTTATCCCTGTTAACTAGGCGAGTCACGAGATGCCCATGCTGCCCGAACAGACTATACTCGCCAATAGAATCTTGCTGATGATGATAAATGTCACCAAGGAGGTCGTAGCGCCTGACTACTATTCCCTCGAATTTATCAGAATTGACTTGCCCAACAATCTCTTTGGCTAGGTGAGTGGAGTAGATCTCGTCACCATCGATTAGCCAAATCCAGGGGTTCTTGGACTCCTGAATCTGAGCTTGCCTAACTGCAGTGAGCTCCTTGGGAGTAGAGATCTTGATGGTAGTCAGGTTAATCTTGGGATCCTTAATGCTCCTGATAATCTCAAGTGTGTGGTCGGTGCTGCCAGTATCCGTAATTAGCAATGTATCAACGTAGGGCAAAATAGAGTTAATAGCAAACCAGATCCACTGATCCTCATTTTTGACCACCATGTGGGCGGCAATAGAGGTCACTTCTTGGTTGCCTCGACAATCATAATCATGCCAAAGAGTGCTGGAGCAAGCTTGAGAAAAGGAATATCAAGGCGTCGTCTAGAAACTGGCAGGAATGATGTTTCTGTGAATCCTGTGGCATCTAGGAGTTGCTTGAGAATGTGGCGGTTAAAGAAACGAATGTGCGTCCACTCCCATGGCTTGTTATCCTCACCCTCTGTTTTTGGGAGCGATCCTGTGAGAAGAGTGTATAGACGATACCTCCAGTATCCTTGGTTGGGAGTAGAGATAATAACTCTCCCGCTTGGCTTAAGAACTCGGTATATCTCATGGAGAATATCGGCGGGAGTAAAGACATGCTCAATATTATCTCCCCAGAAGACAGTGTCAAAAGATTTATCCTTAAAAGGCAATTTCTTCTCTACAGAACCAACGACTCCTTTGACTCCACGCTTTTTGGCATTTGCAATCGCAGTTTCGGAGATGTCCAGCGCTGTAACCTGGCATTGATAATTATCTTGGAGGTAGCTCCCGACGATAGAGTTGCCGCTTGCAAGATCTAGAACCTTTTCTTTTCTCCTGAATAATTTGGGTAGTACCCAATTTCGTTCATACTGATCAAAAAGTTCGCCACCTGCACGAAGAGTTCGCTTAACCCACTGCTTTTCATATTTTTCGGAAATTTGGTTTTTTGTCATAGGCTCATTATATTCAATTATCGTGAGATTTTCTGTAGAGAAAAGTTTGTGAGTCTATCTCCTCGTGGAGGACGTAGTAGTTATCTATGTAGTTAAGAATAAGTTGGGGAGCTGAGTTGCTACCTAAAAGAATATATACTGGCTGAGAATCAAGTAGCTTGGAGACTGTTAACTCCTGCACCCCGGGATAGTCATAATAGAGAGGAGTGCTGGGATAGATAAAGTCTATATTGGGATACTTGTTGATCAGGTAGTACCAATGATCCCAGGAGTTGGTGGTAAAAATCGTCTCATCTCCTACAATGTTTGTAATGTGCTGTGACTCAGAAATAATTGTCTGCTCGATGAATCTAGGAGGAAGGGCGCGGTAGTCATGATAATATTCCAAAAACACTAGTAGGCTAGTTATGGAGAGAATGGTAATAATTAGGCGCCTGCAAGTGATGATCTTGATATTAGTTAGTAGTAAAAATAACAGGAGTAAAAGGAAGTTGAGCGATGGCAAGACATGAAAAAGCTCGAACCTAGGCCAGATTCCAATTAGAGAAAATAGATACCACACCATTAACTCTCGATGCTGACGTGGGATCTTGGAAGATTTTTGCCTCTGGGCAAAGAATGAGACTGCTAACATAACGATGGGAAGCAGAAAGAGAATAAGTTGGTTGAGCTGGGGTAGTTGTCTCTGGCCAGAATGACTAGCCATATGCTGAATTGGAAATAATAGGTTTTGCTGGACTGCAGTTAACCAACTCTCTGTTGGGATCATTAGTAGGTATCCAGCAATAGCCAAGAAACCACTAAGGAGTATAAATCGAAGAAATTGTCTTGAGCTATTTAGTGAGTACATTATGGGAATTAGCATAACTACTGCAGTTTGTTTGGTAAGAATCGCGAAAGAGAAGAAGATTGAGGCAAGTAGTAGTCGACCACGATAGATCATACTGTAGGTAATAAACAACAAGGGTGTTAAGAGGTGGTCAAACCACAAGCCATTTGCTTCGTACCTAATCTGCCAGATGATGAGAAGAAAGGAGACAAATATAAGCAACTTGAGTGAAGAGTGCCTTTTGCGAAGCTCTGTGACGAATAGTGACAAATTGAACAGTAGCACTGCTGTTGTAATTAACTGAAGCATAGTCACGTCCCAATGATTTGAGGAAACTAAAGAAAGAATTGAAAGCAAGAGAGGTGGGTAGACAACAAAGATGTTGGAATAGTATGCAAATCCACCTTGGTGCAGATATGGCCAAACTAACATCTCTGGCCAAGCCGTAAATTGAGTGCTATATAGCAAAACCGTGAAGATGGCCGACAATAATATTAGGGGCTTGTGCCTTGTCATTAACTTTTTGATGGAGAAAAGTGTTCTTGATATGATTTCTTCGCAAAGAGAAGGGTGAAGATGAGAATGGCTAGTCTAGTGATAATCCTGGCATAACCTGCCCCAATAAGACCAAATGGTGGGATCAAAACTACATCAGAAATAAGGAGGACTATGGTACTCAAGATACCCGAGATTGCAAAATAGGTTGGCTTGTTGAATAGGTAAAACAATGCAACAAAAGGAGAAGTTGCAGTAAGAAGAGCGGTCGAAATGAAAAGTAGGTTCAGAGGGGCAACGGCATCAAGATATTCTAGTCCGACAGTGTAATAGATGGCGGGGTAGCTCAATAAGGTCAGGAGCATAATTCCAACCAGAGAAATTACCCCAATAAGGTAAGCTTTTTTTAGATATGCTTGTAAGTGATGCTTACTTTTGTAGGAGGCAACTCGCACGTTGAGAACTGAACCGAGAGACCAACCAATTAGGCTAGCGACTGTAGCGATCCTCACGGCAGCTGACCAGAGACCTGTTTCATGACTTGAAAGATAGTTCTGCACTATGATGACGTCGATATTGTCGGCAATGGTAGCTGAGATAATTGCGATGCTGGTCCATTTGGCAACGGAGATAATTTTTTGCGCTCTATTCTTATCTAGAACGGGTTTGAAATATGTTAGTGGTAACTTGACAAACCCGGCAATTCCTCCTGCAAGTGGCATCAAGAGATAGACGAGAGTTAGAGGGCCTAGAGCTATGCCAACTGACATAAAAATAACTGCATAAAGAAACTTGCCAATTGATTGGATAAAATTGGTCAGGACTGAGTAAGTGAAAAGCCCTCTTCCCTGCAGGATCACGTTAATATATTCGTAAAATATCACTGCACCTGAGAGCAAAAATACCCACCTTACCAGATAGTAGTACTGTTCAAGCTGAAGAACTCTGATACCTATCCATTTGCTGGCAATTATCCCAAATACCATAAGTGCCACAGTCAAAGCTAGTTTGAGGACAAGGCCTGTTTGAATCGTTTCTTTGACAAAGGTGGGATTATCTTTGTGTTGAGATATTTCTCTCTGAACAGCGATGTTAACTCCAAAGTCACCAACTTTTGAGAGAATAAGTAATAAAGAGAATAGAACTGAGAATATTCCGAACATTTCTGGCCCGAGGGAGCGAGAGAAGATAATCATTGCGACCGCAGAAATAGCAGTGGCGGTTATGTTACCTGCCATCATCATCGTGGCTGAGCGAACCCCTTCAGATCTAATAGTTTGGAGTGCAAGTTTTCGGATTCTATCCATGGACTCATTATAGACCAGTTATTACTTGAACTGGGTCAAGAATCCCCAGATCCTCTCCCACATAGAAGGTTCGGCGCTGGCTGGGACAGAGCTCGGGGTAACGTCGAGCGGGTTGTAGGCCAGAACATCCTCGACAGAGAGAGTGTTGTTAAGATTGTGATAGATCCCGATCACGACAACTGGCTTCTCGACCAGGCGATGAGATGAGTCAAAATCAGTGTCATACTCCAACATATAGACGTCACTGGTGGGGAGAACAAGAATGTCATGAGATTCGCTAGCAACTCTTACTTCGTGGATCATGCCGAGCTTGCTCATGGGCTGGTTGACTCCCCTGCCCTGCCAGAGTCTGTATCCTAGATAGATCACGAGCGGGAGAACTAGGAGAGGAATCGTGAACTTGATATTGATGACAGTGTTTTGGCTTTTCCAGATCCTCTTGAGTGCGAGCCACAGACGACCAATGGGATTATTGATCCGCAGGTTTACGTCCAGTAAGGGATCTTCTAGGTTCTCAGATTTGGTGACGTCAACGTCGATTGCGTGTACTCCATTGATTGAGACAGATCTCCCCACCTTCTTCTTACTCTCGCTTGCGCGCTCTGCAATATCAACAATGTCTTTTGCCATTACTATCAATGTACCAAATTAGCGGGAATTGTCTAGTTGTGTCATTCTAGTTTGACGAGGAGGATTTGATGAGTCCCTCAATGATTGGATGTAGTGCAGTGAAGCTGTAACAATGCTCATGTATTGAATATGCCTTTTGTCATCCATAGCTGGATTATCTACCTCATTATCTGTTTGAATGCCGGGATGTCGATAGGGAATGGTAACGCTGCCGACTTTTTTGCCTTCATGGAGTGCACGAATAATAGGGAAGAAGGTTGCACTATTGTATGCGCCAGTATTTACATGCGAATGAAAATCCGCAGCCGCACCAGAGCTTGCCTCAAACTGATATCGACCCATAAAGTATGGCAGAAATTCCTTGCGAAAGATTCGTGGTCCAAACCAAGCATCAAGATCCGGGTCGTTAGGAGGGAGAAGATCACTTATTCTCAAAAGATGATTAAAGCGAGTATTGGCTCTCGTTTCGTAAGCAACCTGAGCAGCCGGATATGTAGAAAAACTCTCTTCATCTCTGGCGGGGACAACCAGATCACAACCCTCCTTGAGCATGGCCTGCGTAGCTTGCCAAAGACAGGTTGGAGTGAGAAAACTAATCTTCTCTGGCTCAGACCAAGCGATGATCTTAACCTGATCTAATTCTGCTGCAGCTTGGAAAGCCTCTTGACGAGCAGGGTCCATTCCTCTTTCTTTTTGAGTAAGAACTTGGACATCCAGCTCATTAAGAGCGGATCGAAAATCACTACCCTCGTCCCCACCATCAACAACTAGTGTTGAGTGTCCCAGCTCTTGAGATTGAGTGAGTAACTGTAGAGCTAGATCACCACGGATTTTGTCTGTGTGATCTGGACTGTTGAGATCACCTGAATACCAATCTGGATAAAAGGTGGTTGTGACTACTGCCAAAGATTCTGGGTGTCGTGCGAGCTCACAATTTGCCAAATCTGGGTGTAACTCTTGTTTAGTCATGTGAGTATATTATTAACTTCCAGCTCTTCTGCGTCGAACACACGTCCTTGTTCGATTTTTTCTAACGCACCTATTGCGAATATGGCGATAAGCATAAGAGGTGTTAAATACTTTGCTTCTGTACCTGGGTCGACAACATCAAAAAGAGGCAATAATAATATTCCTGCTATATATGCACCCGTAAATTCACTCATGCGAGTTCCTACCCATGAACGTATTTCAAGCCGTTTTTTATGCTCTTCTAAACTATTCTCTTTGGTAAACATATGGGTATTATATAGTGAGGCCTATAGTAATTCAAGGCTAAACAAATCTGATCTGGAGAGTCTTACCTAATGCCCTGGCGATGCGATCAACGAGCTGGATTGAAGGACTAACACTCATAGATTCGATCCGGGAGATCACGGCCTGAGTAGTACCTGCAAGCTTTGCTAATTCCTGTTGTGTTAGATTGTTAGCAATACGCGCGCTAATAAGCTGTCTTCCCACTTGATATTCAGTCTCACTGTTTTGCCACTCCTCTTCAAATTTGGGAGATTTGCGTAGCCTAGCAATTGTGCGATCTAGATCGTCCTGTTTTTTATTCATAATTTGCATTATATCTGATTAGATATAAATGTCAAGTGATCTTTGTTAACTGCTTTTGCCCAAACACTAGATCTTTTCTGCTAGTTGATCTGCTAGTTTTGCGAAAAATATGCAAGATATAAACTATACTTTTCTTTTGATAAACAAAAATCCTGGTATTATGCTTACCAAGAATACGCACTTCCCAATAATCATATCCACGCATTTTTTTAAGATCACGAATAGCTGGACTAACTCCATACTCTTGCAAGTATTGGAGTTTGCGAGCTATCTTACGTTGCTCTGCCACAGAAACCTTGTCCAAATACCCATCTAGATCAATTAGATAATCTATCTGATAACTCATGCTCAATCCTTTCTCACTAATCCATTACTAACTCCAGTATTACCCATATACTACCCGAAGTCAAGTATTGCAAGAAAACTTAGAAATCACATATGACATGATGATGTACATGCTTGGCAAGATTGGCATGAGGTAACGAGGGAAGACGAGACGGAGAGAGATAAATGTGAGATAAACGATGATCCAGGTGAAGTGAAGGAGAATTGTTCTGTTGGCTCGAAGACGTTTCTGAAAGAGTGAGGTGAAAGTTGCAAGAAGTGAGAGAGGCCAGAGCAGGCTCCAGCCGGGAGCTGGAATAAGTCCGTGATCTCCATACCACTCACGCCACTGACCAGTTAGGACTATGCGAAAGATCTCTCCTTTGGGATATTCTGGTACGTATGAGTGGTAGAGCCTGAGAATACTAACGTGAAGCTCCACAAAGTCGACTATGCTATGACCACGAACAAAAAACATGATGTAACCAGCTAGATAAGTTAGCAGACTGATATATGAGAGTTTGATGAATCTGATAATCTTCTGTCTATCTGAAACATAGAGATAGATAAGGGAAGAGATTGCTAGAACTAGAGCAACAGAGAATGACTTGGAGAGTGCGATGAGTGCCAGAATGACCATACTGAGCCTGGGCCGAGTGGAAAAAATGTAGAGATAAAGAGCGATGAGAGTAGTCTGGATGAGGTCGAGGTAGGGACGCACAAGCTGCTCCCGAACGAGTTGATCAGATACTAAGAGTAGTGGGGAAGCGAGAGACCACCACCTACTCATGAGGCGGCGAGAAGTAAGATATGTAAGAAGAAGGAGAGAGGCAAATGATAGGTACTGAACTAGCATGGGACTGCCAAACAATAGTGTGGAGAGACCAAAAAGATATTTCCCGAGTGGTTGAGTCTCTGGATTGATGCTTGTTGGGTCTGAGCCTTGGATGTATTCGTACCCGGCGAGAGTATAGAGATCGGAATCGCTAATATTCCCATCGAATATACCTTCCTGATTGCAATACGTCCGATATGTGGAAATCATCTTATCCCAGCCATGTTGAGCTCGATAGTCTGGCAGGCAATATTGAGAAAATGAATATTTCTCTTGAAGATGAGAGACGTTGAGTTTGTTTAGATAATAAGATGCGCCAAGCATGAACGTGAGAGTAAGAAAGGCGGCAAATATTACCTTGAGTTTGCTATTAGACATTGAGTTGCATCCATTGAGTTCATGTTTTGTAAAACAAATATTTTGGGGATATCAGATGATTGCTGGTAACAATTATCGAGGACTTTTGACCAATTAAAGACAGTTTTTTCAAATTGTGGAACGTCCATATCGGTAAGGAAGGTGTTGTAGATAACAATTTGCGGGGGGTTGTTAATTACCTGAGTGTAATACTCAAGCCTTTGCCATTTTGCAAGAGTGATGTTGGCGAGGAAATGCCTGGTGCAGGTCCTGCGTTGTGTGTGTACCGGAGCCTCAGCTGCCCCCCAGCCGTAAACAGAGACAATACAGTCACTACTTGTAGTGTTCTCTAAGATGAACTCCTCTTCTGGCTTGAGCTTGACTTGCCAAACTATACTTGTCGGGAATTGTGTCGGAATATAAGCAAGAGCGAGTTTTTGATTTGGCAAAACGACGATAATAAATGTAAGTAGGAAGAGTGTGCTGACAACAAACTTTGAAAAGCGACCCTTTAGGACAGAGGTTGTGAGGGATGATGCCCAGTCAGTAATTATTGCGATAGTAAGTATTAGGGGAGGTATAATCTGCACCAGGTAGTGTGAGCTAATGCTCCGTCCTGCTGCAAAACCTATAAAAGAACCAATTGAGTAAAATATAACCACAAGCTGAGGAAGATTGACGCGGTTAATGAAGGTGAGCTTGATAAGTGAGATGAGTGCGCCAAAAGATAGGAGCAAAATAATAGCAGGAGCGTAATTTAATTCTGTGATGAGCTTGGAGATAATGGTGATAGTTTCTGGGGTGTGAATAATTAACTGTCTAATATTTAGGAATCCAGATTTGTATCTAAGCACCTCTAGATATGATGGGAGAGCGCTACTTGAAAGTAGATATGCTGTAATAACTGCGAGGCTTGAGATAAATCCCATTACAAACTTAAGTGTCTGAATAATTACTGTTTTGTACTTAGCTTGTTGGAATGCAAAAAGCATAAAAGGAATGATGGCAAAAACAGTGAATCCAAAAGGGTCTTTCATTTGGCTTGCCGTGGCAAAAGCAAAACCTGACCAAAAAAGACTAGGCTTGTCCTGAATAAGCAGTTTTAAGCCAAGGAGGGAAAGTAACAAGCCAAACATCTCAGAGCCAATTAGAAGTGACTCTATCAGGGGAGAAAATAGAATTATTGAGATAATGACTGTTGATAGGAGAGAGTACTCTCTTGAGAGAATCTTGGTAGTAATCTTGTAAAGTAGTAGTGATATCAAGAAGTTGAGAAGTAGGTGGAGAAACTTGAATGATCCCAAGCTTTGGCCAAAAATACTTGCCCAAGAACTAACTACGAGCATAATTCCTGGCGGCTTGTATTCCCAGTAATCTAGATAGGGAACTCCGTTATTATTAAGCGGAGAAAGCGCAGGTAGAAGAAGCGAAGCTGTGTCGCCTGAGAATTTGTTATCAGGAAATCTGTTAACAATATTTAGCACCGGAAGAATGGCGAGAAGAAGAATAAATATTATTTTTTGAAGTTTTTTTGACTTTAGCTGCATGATTGCTATTTATGATTGCGATTTATTTTTGGAGAATAGTGATTTTGCCAGGATAATAACTGAGGCGAAATAGGTGCTTATCCATAGATACCACCATGATCCTTTGACCAGAAGTGGCTTGTATTGACTCAACTGAGTAAGCAGTGTGGGAATGGAGGTTAGATCGTAGTAGCTATTAACTAAGGTGTGCATACCTCCAAGCTGGAGCCAAACAAATATGAGACCTATGAGAATAGCGAGAATATTTTTGATCACGCGATTATCTGTAAAACTCGTGATGCCAAGTATGACTAGTGCCAGTTGAGAGACTATTAGGGGATAATAATATCTAGCCTGAACACCCAATGAATATCCGAGTACGCGTGCAAATTGGTAGTCGTAAAGGAATATCCCCATTACATAAACAATGAGAGAGAGAATGAGGAAGGTGGGAATTGTTAACTCTGAGAATCTCTTATGCTTGATTTTTTTGAGATAAATTACACTAATGCCAATGATTGATACTAGGACTAGTCGATTGGATAGCTGCCAGTAAATACTAGGCAGTACAATGCCAAGCCACTTAAACACACCCCAATACCAGACAATGTTTTGTGAGTTTAGTTTGTGAAAAGAAAATTTAGCGAAAGCTATTAATGTTGGGGGGTTAGAGGTTGTGGTGGTTATTAACTCGGCCCCAGGCAGCGTACCACTACTTAGGAGTGAAAAAATCTTAGGGAATTCTTGCCAT
This sequence comes from uncultured bacterium, assembly GCA_963981525.1. Taxonomy (GTDB): domain Bacteria; phylum Patescibacteriota; class Microgenomatia; order UBA1400; family UBA12108; genus CAXCDZ01. The sequence continues at coordinate 25,426 of CAXCDZ010000001.1, forward strand.
CCAGCAACAAGAGCGATAATAACTATCACTCTCATGAGAGCAGAAAAATGAGATCTAATATTCTTGTCCATTCTCAGACGGAGTACTAAGGCAATCAGGAGAATGGGAACAAATAAGTATCCCTGGGTTTTTGTAAGGAAGGTGAGGCCAGCGACAATTCCGATGGTGTTGGCTAACCTTGCACTCCACCCGGCGTTAATCACTCTGAGAGATAAATATATAAGCATGGTAAACAAGAGATTAAATAAATTGTCACTGTTTACACCTGAGCCTACAAAGGTAAGCATGGGATGGAGAGAGGTTGTAATCGCAAGAACTGTGGGCAAATTGCTTTTTTTGGGAAAAACTTCTTTCCCAATAAGATATGCAAAATATATGAGAGTAGTTGATAAGAATATGCTCCCGACCCTAACTAGGAATAAGCGAGAGATGATATCCCTGTTTTTTGCGATCCGATAGAAGATTGAGCTATATGCGTAGTAGAGGGGTGGGTATCGCGCAGCTTCTCTCCAAACGTATGAAGAGGAGTTGGAGTCACTATTTAACTCACTGATAGCAAGTTCGTTTATTCCGAAGAGAGAGTCTGAGTATTCTGGATGATACTCGCTATGGTAGGTATATTTATTGTTCCCGAGTTCATCCCGATATGTCCCTAGCAAATTTTCAGTTTGTAATAGCTCCTCAGACAAATCATCTCCACTCCCTGTTGGCATCTTATCTTCGCTAGTGAAGTACTGTACTGAAGCAAGGTGAGCTTGCTCATCCGGAAACTCTAAGGGGAGAACTACCAAACTCCAGGTGAGTTGGATAAAAAAAGAAGATAATATGATTAAGAAGATTTTTTTATTCATGATTGTTTGGAATACCAGGCCCAGGAATCTATAATTGCATCATGAATATCCAGATGTATTGGCTTCCATGATGAGATACGCTGGAATTTGCTTGAATCTGCGATCACCCTGGGTGAGTCACCCGACCTTGCGCTAGCGAGTTTGGTCACGATTTTTTGACCAGTAACTTCCTCCACAGCCTGAATAATCTCCATGACACTATATCCCCTACCCGTGCCTAGATTGAATAAGTCTGAGGAGTTGCCGCCCCTAAGATAGGCCAAGGCCGCAATGTGGGCATTTGCCAGGTCATCGATGTGAATATAGTCTCTGACACAAGTTCCGTCTGGGGTAGAGTAACCAGTCCCGAATATCTCTAGAGCCCCTTCCCTGTCTGAGACTACCCGAAAACAGTTGGAGATAAGGTGGTGAGAGTGTTCTGGATTTTGGCCAAGGTGACCTGCTGGGTCAGCTCCTGCAACATTAAAGTATCGAAGGATTGCATAGTTGGAGTTGCTAGTCTTGGCCGAGTTAATGAGGGAGCACTCTGCCTCAAGTTTGGTGGCTCCATATGGATTAATTGGGTTTGGAATGCAGTCCTCAGTTATTGACTCAGACGAGACCTCCCCGTATACGGCAGCAGTACTAGAGTAAATGATGTGAGGGACTTGCTTGTTAACAATATAGCTCCATAGTTTTGCAGATTTCTCACTGTTGTTGAGCTGATATTTTTCTGGGTACTTGATGGACTCTGGCACGCTAATAGAGGCTGCAAAATGAATGACAGCATTAATCTGATTACGCGCAAACACTCGATCAAGAATAGTGGGGTCTGCAAAGTCACCCACAACTAACTCAGCTTGCTTGGGGAGGACATCTCGCGATCCAGTTGAGAGATTATCAATGACGATTACTTGCTCTCCCATCGCTATGAGCTTCTTGACAGTGTGGGAGCCTATATACCCACAACCACCTGTTATAAGTATTTTGGTTTTGTGCATGGATCGTTACCTGTATATTCTTGAGCTAATAATCTATAATTAGAAATCATTATAGTATAGGATCTCTATGAAAGGGCGTACATGAAGAGTTTAGTGTCTTTGGTGATACCAACATATAACGAAGTGGGTAATCTCGAAAAGCTATATGAGGAGATTGTTAGAAATCTAAGTAGTAAATACAGTTATGAAATAATTTTTGTCGATGATGGTAGCACCGACGAATCTCTAAAAATCATCAAAAAAATAAAAAAGAATGATAAGAGAATCAAGTTTATTTCTTTTACAAGAAATTTTGGCCACCAATACGCGCTAAAGGCAGGTCTAGATAACGCGAAGGGAGACTGCGTAATTTCTCTGGACGCGGATCTTCAGCACCCACCATCCATGATTTCAGAAATGTTAAAAGAGTGGAAAAAAGGATTTAAGATTGTGTATACAAAGAGAGTCAGGGAAGACAATACTTCTTACTACAAACTGATAACCTCCAAGCTTTTCTATTATATTATTAATAAGCTATCTCAAGTCCGGATAGAGTATGGAATGGCTGATTTTCGCTTACTGGATAGAAAAGTCGTTGAGATCATCAAAAATACAAGTGAGTCGGCTTTTTTCTTGCGCGGATTAGTTGCATGGACTGGCTTTCCAAGTAAGTCAATTACCTACACGCCAGATGAGCGATATTCAGGGCAAACCAAGTATTCTCTCCACAAAATGATGAATATGGCGATTGATGCGGTCACGTCGTTTAGCATTGTACCTTTACGATTAGCTACTATTCTTGGATTTTTTATCTCACTAGTGAGTGGGATATATGCCTTGTACGCAGTGATTGTGTGGATTACTGACAGCAAGGTGATTACTGGCTGGCCATCAGTAATAGTGAGCGTTTTGTTTATTGGTGGAATGCAGCTAATGATGTTGGGAATAGTGGGTGAGTATGTTGGGAAAGTGTTTTTGGAATCAAAAAAACGACCTCTATACATTATCGGGGAGATGGAGTGACGAAGAGGATAATTTTTCTTGCTTTTAGCATTGTGGTAGGAATGTTCTTGGCTGGGAATAATCTAAAAGCCGAGTTTGGGCCAATTGATGATCATGAAGTTGTTAACTGGCTAGGGGCAGATAGAAAGATACTGTTAAGTGAAATTCCCCAAATGCTCAAGGAGACTGAGCTTGGTAGATTTGGCAAATATGCCAGGTACAGACCCAGCTACTACACACTCCGGATCGGAGAGAGCTATCTGTGGGGAGGCAATGCTAGCCTGTGGTACATGGCAAGAATTGTGATGTTTGTGGTGGCTATCTATCTCACATTACTAATATTATCGAGTTATGTCTGGTGGCCAGTTGCCCTATTTGGTGTCTTACACATACTTGAGCAAAATTATTGGGGAGATATCTTATCTAGACTCGGACCATCAGAGATTTACTCAGTTCTAGGCCTACCTATGTATATATATGGACTAATTCGGATATGGAACCCTAAGAGCACTAATAATAGAGCCATGTTCATCATGTACTTTGTGGGGTTTGTGATTTGTGTCGGGGCAAAAGAGAATTTTTCTTTTCTGTTGATACCAACCCTACTCTTATCTGGCAGGCTTATCAAAGAAAAGCGAATGAGCGGCTGGAGACTAGCAGGATCGATTGCAATGATTGGTTATGTGACAACTATATTTGCCTCGATTGCGATTAACACCCTCAAGACAAGCAGTGATATCTACGGAGCGGATGTCTCAATTGCGTCGCGGCTGATAGCATATATTGATAGCGTTAAGAATATAATCGACGGATTTGTGACAAAACCCATGTTCTTTTCGGCAATTGCAGCCATGCTACTAATACTTGCATATATCCCAAGAGAGCGAATATACAAGTTGTTTATGACTAGCATCCGCTATGCTGCGGTGGCGGCAGCGTTTTTGCTAGTTGGAGCTTCGCAGCATGTTTATTACGGGGCAATATTCCCCACCAATATCCGATACGATTTCCCAATCTTAGTCATCCCAACCATACTAATTATTATATTGACTAAGTATTTGGTAGCGGCTACGAGTGATCTTGGCTTAAAAATTGCTCGACCCGCAATATATCTAGGGACATTGATTGCAATAGCTCTTCTTATACAACCGACCCACTACCTAGAAACCAGGACTAAGTCTATCCAGAACGTCGAGATGACAACTAGTTTTATGGGTAAGTTGAGAGCTGATGCGAGACGGATAAGTGAGAATCCGTCATCCCCTCTAATTATCAACAGTGAAAGACCAATTGATTATGAAATGATCTCCTCCTTACAACGATTCTTAGTATACTCCGGAGTTAATAGCCCAGTCTATCTTAGATATATATCTAACCCAGACTTACGAGATTCGACCTTAGGACAACTGCTGGACGATCGATTAAGGGTAGTGGCTGATCAGGGAAGTTCTGAGTATATTCGTGGGTTTACTGCGTATAATGATCAGCTAATAATGGGTGACTGTTACAGTATCCTGGTAGGTGAAGTCGAAAGTGAGAGTTGTGTGAACCTAAGTCGTTACTGAGTAAAGATAGAGATAATCTCTGCTATCTCTTGTTGAGTGAGTTCTGGATTGTTACCGAAATAGAGGCCATTCTGATGGATCAGACTGGCGTTTGGACTGACAATGTTCTTAAGATTGGGTGTTAAGTATTTTTTGAAAAATGGCTGGTCGGCCATATTGCCACCCACAACTGGTCGAATTTCGATCTTATCTGCACATTTCCTGACTAGCTCATCCCTTATTTCTTGAGTTTTGCAGATTACAGGAATAGCAAAATTGGAGAGAAAATCCATATGCTCATATTTAATTGAATAAAAGCGATCAGTCTGAGAGTAGATCTCGGGAGCAATTGCTAAGAAGTTTTCGTTTCTTTTTTTGGTGATCTCGTCAATGTGCTTGAGCTGATTATGACCAAGGAAACCGTTAATTTCTGTGGGGCGCAGATTGTAACCAAGATCGTAGAAGGTGTAGCGAGAGTAAAAAGTTGAGTTTACGTCGTGCTTGTTGCGCATCTCCTCTTGTTTAGTAAGAGATAAGTTTCTGTCCCAACCGTGGGCACGAACTAACCTAAGCATAGTAGAAAGTTCTTCGTCGTCAGTCAGGATAGCGCCGCCTTCGATGGTAGACATGTGGTGGCCGACATAGAATGAGAAGGTGCTAGCAAGACCAAAGTTACCCAACTTCTTACCCTTGTAAACTGATCCCATGGACTCGCAATTATCCTCGATAAGGATAATGTTTTTTTCACTGCATAGGCTACTGATCTGATCAAGGTCATCTGAGAAGCCGAGCAAGTTGGTGATGAATAGCATCTTAATGTCACCATGAAGCTCTAACGCTTGAGAGAAGGTGCGGCTTGAGACATTGAGAGTGTCTAGTTCTACGTCTACTGGAATAGCTTCTAGGCCAAGTTGGATGATGGGCATGGCGTTGGTTGACCAGGTAAGTGATGAGAAGGCAACCTTGTCACCTTTTTTAAGCCTACCGAGATTGAGAAGTGACTGGATGATGGCTAGATTGGCGGAGCTACCGCTGTTAACGAATATTGCATGCTCCCTACCCTGGTATATTCCTAGCTCATTTTCAAATTTTTCACACTGCTTGCCAAATGATAATTGTTTGGCGGATGACAAAAACTCGATAAGATCACTGGTAGTTTGTTTTTCGTTGTAGTAGGTAGACTTGATGAGCTTAATCATAACTATTTATTATAAAACAAATCTTGAATAGATTCTGCAGTATTTTTCCAGCTAAACTTGTTGACGATCGATTTCCTGGCTTTACGGGAAGCCTGCTGATATTTATTGGTATCCATCTTCATGACTTTTACGATGGCCTTGACCATCTTACCTGTGTCACGAGGGTCGACTAGATGGCCTGTAACGCCATCAACTACGTCTTCGTTCTTGACTGGATATCTAACGGCGAGAGTGCCGCAGGAGAGCGCCTCTTTTACCGGGAGAGCCATCGAGGTGGTACCAGACCGCTCAGAGTATGAGCATTGGACGAGAACCTTGGCCAGAGAGTATAGCTGGGGGAGGATGTGATAATCAACAAAACCTAGGAACTCAACAGAACTCTCTAGCTTGAGTTCGCTTGCCAGATTACGAAGTTTTTGCTCGGCCTTAGGATTCTTGATGGTTGAGGTGATTATCAGATGAGCTGATGGCACCTTTTTTTTGACTAGTGCGAATATTTTGATCATTTTGTCGGTACCTTTGACGGGAGAGTAATCAGTGCTGTGCACGACAACTTGCTTTCCTTTGTACTTTTTCTTGAGAGCACTGCTGGCAAATGGCTTGAAATGATCGGTGTTAATGCCTGCGTAGGAAATTGCGGGATTGACTCCAAAAATTTCTCTTATGTACTTTGCTGTCGTTTGATTGAGGGTAATTGTAGAGGTAGTTTTTTTAGTTGCTTTAATATCCATTTTTTTATAGGTAAGTGAGAGTGATCTGATTAAGAATCGCTTAAAAATTGGGAAATTGCTGATAAAGTCTTGATCGTGAAAAAAAGCAAATGGCTCAAAAATGTACTGGATATGGCGAGATTGTGTTTTTGCCGCTAGATAATTGCCAACTACGTTCATGGGAAACATGTTTGAAACTATGATTGGTTTTTCACCCAACTCAAGACTACTATTGGCTAGTCTTAAAATTGCAATGTTTTCCCACACAATTTGTATTGGGAGAGTTAGCCAGTAAATGAGAGAAGTTGAGGTTAGCTTATTAAGAGAAAGGAGTTGAACATCAAGCTTGGAGTAGTTATCCATCGCCTCAATAGAGGTGTTTTCGACGATAATAGTGATGCGAAATTTTTTACTAAGGATCTTTATAACCTCGTAGATGAATTTGGTCCCTCCCATCCAGTAGAGGAAATGAGTATGAAGCCAAAATATATGAAGTTGTTTTTTCTTATTTTTTTTCATTTAAATAGTCTGCTAGATGGGTAAAGGCAAAATACATTAGTAGTGGTGTAAATGATAGCATCATTCTGGCAGCTGAGGGGCCAATAGAGGACCAAACGGTGTATTTTTGGGCAAAAATGTAGCCTCCGCCCAAGAGAATCGCTGTGCCTAGAGTAAAAATAATTAGCCATGCTGGGCGAATGCGCTTTCTTTCTCTAATCGTGAGGAATGCTGCAAGAGCGGCAAGTAAGGTTGGGATCTTGATGTATGTAAGATAGTTTTTGACCAAGAAGAGCTCGATCTGGAATAGTTCTTTAAGGTTAAAATTAGCGAGAATTGATCCTAAGGAGATGCTAACCAGTCGTTTATTCGTGAGGTCAACAACAGCATAGGATGTCCAGAGATATCTGGAGAGAAAAAATAAGGCGATTAGGACAGATGATTTAATAACTGATTTTCTTTTGACCATTTGGTAGAGCATGACTGAGATAGTAATAAGCCAGAAGGGCTCTAGAGATCTTGTGAAAAAAGAGGATAGGAGCATAAGAGTCGAGATCGTGGGTGAGTAGTTTTTTTTGTCGATGAGAAAATATATCGAGAAAAAGAAGAATATGGTGTACGGGAGATTGGTGTAGGCGATGGTTGAGTGCGAAAATAGTTCGGGAGATGCAGCAAGAATGAGAGGAAATAGGTGAGTTAGTTTGGGCTTGCCTGATCGTATCCCCCATTTTTCATAGAAAAGTAGCACGAGACTAAGATAGAAGCCAAAGTACACTATCATCGGCGTTGAGGCACCCAAGATATAGCTCCAGGCATGCAAACTAGATGTCATAAATGGATAGCTATAGTAGTAGTCAAAATTGCTATAGGTATCGTGAATGTCGTTCCTAAAATCTTCGATCCGGATGTTTTCTGAGAAGACTCTGCCCCGGAAATCATAGAGAGTGAGAGCGTCCCAGTCTGTGACTGGCCAAGAGAGATTGTGGAGCAGAATGGTAGAAATAAATGCAATTAGGAGAAGGTTGAGAGGAAGCTTGAGGGTAGACATATATTTTGTAAGACTTATTCTCTTCCATACCCCACTACGCACGACTCGGAAGATGAAGTAAGCAAGAGAGATAATAGCTGCAGAGAAAACTAGCTGATGCGAAATGTTAGCTCCCGATATCATAATTGCGGTAAAGACAATGTTAATAAGGGTCGCCCCCAAGAGGAATGAGATCGAGAGAGTGAGGAGTGAGGATAACTTGTGAGCGAAGCGATTCCTGAATAGATCAAGACATGTCCACCCGAGAAGAGTAATTGTGAGGTATCCAGCAAATAGATTGATAAGTGAAATAATCATAACTATTTTATCCTCATTTCCCTAAGGAGATCTTCTCCTAGATTTGGACTCTCGTGTGTTAGCAGACTTGAGAGAATTGAGGCATATCTTCTTGCCTCTTTTTGATTATTCTCTTGCATATTGAGATAGTATAGTCCGACTAGAGACTCTAGATTACTACTCTTGAGTAACAAGGCTTGCTCATAGAGCTCCCTGGCCTGGTCAAAGTCTCCCATTGTGTAGTGATAGGCACCAAGATTAGATAGTTGCTCTGAGGTCATGAGGTCATCGTTATGATCTAGCTTTCCCACCTTGGCAATGGCTTCACCGTAAAGGTATGGGAGAGGAGCGCGATTAGTGTACTTGAGGTATATCCCTAAGATAGATTGAGCGTCAGATAACCCTGCTTGGACGTCAGAGATATTTAGTTGAATAGTGGTGAGTTGATTCTTGATTGTGTTGGGATTGCCCTCATATTCAAAGTCGCCTTTTTCGTGATCATCTACGTAAGCAACGACGCTTACTGAGTATGATAGATTTGAGTTTAGTTCGACTTTGACTAAATTTGCTGTCGCTAAGTCTTCTATTACAACCTCTTGATAGATGTCGTCTAACTCGTTATCACCACCATCTTCTCCCAATGAGACTTCTTCTAGCAAGCTTAAAATAGATTCGCTACCATCAAGTCTTTCTATAATAATGTTGTTGATAGAGGCATCCAAGGTCCTTGGTAGTAGTGTTTGTACCTCAGCAATGGGAACAGGTAGGATCGGCCAGCCGTAAAATGATTCTGAGGATGGGTAAAGGATGGTATTGCCGGCGGTAATCATAATCCAGTCTGCAGAGTTGAGTGAGGAATAAAAATCCTCATTTGTTGCGGAGTAGAGTTGTCGTGGATAGAGAAAATAGCGAAGAAGTAGCTGATTACCCTCCATTTGCCAGGGGTTTTCCTGAGGTGGATGGGCAACTGAGGAGTCTTCTGGGACTACATCCTGATACAGAACAACATGATCATAGTAGTCTCCCCAAACCGTCTTCATTCTTTGACGATAAGTTGCCGTATCCTCCCCTACTAGACGGTGGATTAGGCTTGGGAAGTAAGCTAATGAAAAATAGACAGTGCTGATAAATGAGTAAACTATGATTACTGCGGTGATAATGGGGACAGGCGATAGTTTTTTGGGTTTGGGAATTATTGAGGAAAGATACATTCCAGCAGAGAAAGTCAAAGTGAGGAAGGTTATCTCTGGATGAATGTGAACGTGGGAGAATACATATCCGGTTCCATTTCTTATCTCTACAAGAATTAGCAATAAATATATGGTGCTCGCAAGTGGTAGTAACACTATTCGATTAAACCTTGAGATAAATATGTCATCTTCTGACTTAGTCTTATGCAGCCAGTTAAGGAAAATGGTCATGACAATTAGAATCTTGATATCTATTCCAATAAAGTTGGAAACGAATCCATCGTATAAATATGCTTCTGTGAGAGAAAGCAATATTACCAATAAGAATATATGTCTATTCATGCGTATAGGTATAGACATACTTTTGCTAAGTAATCTTCTAAATGATTTTGAGTAATGCTTATCCATATATATTCATTCTAAATTACTTCGGTAAAATAGCTACAATGTTAAGTATTCGACTGTTAATGTCTCCAAGTGGAATTTTGGACAGCTTACCCCCCTCTTTGAGGATGTAGGTTTTATATCCACAGCTATTCAATAGATCCAGTGTCTTCGTGTTCGAATGACCATAATTACGCGAGTTTTTGTTTAACTCTACAATAATAACTGCTATTTTTTTACCAAGGAGTGCTTTTTTTGCACCGAGTAGGACATCATATTCTGCTCCCTCAACGTCGATTTTGAGTATTTTAATTTGGCTTATCTTTTCCTTACGTATTACATGATCTAATGTAGTAACTCTAACCTCAATATTGCCTTGTTCGTTATTGATTGTATGTGAAATATGATTCGTTTCAGATATTTTAGTTGTTCTGAAGGTTGATTTTCCCTTTTTACTAGATAGTGCTTGATCAAATATGCGAACAGTATTTACGAGATTATTTAGTAACACATTTTCATATAATCTCTCCCTTGATTGTTGTGTTGGTTCAAATGCAAATATTCTACCCTTGGTAATCTTAGAAGCTGCAATAAGTGACATCTCGCCTATTCCTGACCCAACATCAACAAACACATCGTCACTCCCTAGATTGTGATAGATGTATTCCATTTCTGCATACTCTGGCCATCCTTCATACACGATCAGGCTTCCAAATGAACTATCAGGGTAACAGATACATTTTGTTTCTGGAGTTAATTGTATCAAGGCTGGAATCTTAAATGTTACTTGATTAATTCTCCACCAAATGACTCTAAGCAGGGCAATGTACTTATGATTAGTGTTATTGGGATGGATTGTTATTCTGTATAGAGCTTTAATAATACTCATGTTTTAATTATGATTAATTGCTACATATATTTGGATAATAATATTTCTTGCTATTGTAAATAAATTTTTATTTGATAACTGCTTTTCTAATGCAGTGTCATATTCTGTATTTACTTCGATTTTTGATGGATGAATATACGGAGTGTGTAGTTTCCTGGTGGGTAAGTTAGCTATACTATGAATATCAAACTTGGTATGTGTTGCATTTTTACCAAACCCGATATTTGATACTAAATTTTTACTTGGAACAATGGTAAGCAAATTATTTTTTAATTGACAGAAAAAAAACTGGTAATCCCAAGTGTCAATCTTTCCTTCGAAGCACTTTTGGAAAAGGTTTTTCCAGTATGTATAAGCCCTTTCAGAGTAGAATTTTGTGCAAAATTCTCCCGAATCTTTAACGTTTTTCCAGTCTTTCATATTAACGTCATATAAATCCCAAACTCGCTTCCAGGTTGCCCAGCCCCATATCTGACTATGTGATGAAAATAGATAACTATCATGGATATTAATGCCACCTTCGTATGGATTACTACCAGATATGCTTGATATTCTTGTATTATGCTTATATTTATCTAGTAGCTTATCGCAATACTCAAAGAAGTATATGTTTGGCAAACAATCGTCTTCCAATATAATTCCTTCACTCTCATTTTGAAAAAACCAAGTAATTGCTTGTGTAACTCCTAACTTACATCCCAAATTTTGCTCTCTAAACAATGTTTTCACCGAGCACTTCCAATTTATTTTTTTAACAATTGATCTTGTTTGGCTAATTTTTTCTAATTCACTCTTCGTTGCGTTCTGAGATGGCCCATCCGCTGCAATATATATTTTTTTTGGCTTAACTTTTTGTATTATTTTAAATACTTTTTCTGTTTCTTCTGGCTTGTTGTAAATAATGAACAGTAGTGGCTTGCTGACTTGATACTTTTTCACGATTTTTGCCCTTTCCATCTAAAAAATATAGATTGACTAATTAAATATATAGATAGAGGTATTATAAATATTGCCATACGCTGAGCAGAATTTCCTATTTGATCCCATGTTTCATAGCGAATGCTAAAAATATAAGTCCCGATGAAAAACATTGCGAGAGAGGTAACTATAGTTAGCATAACAACCTTAATGCTAGTTGAGAAGCTACGATAATTATATATGAACAATAATGCTGTAACACCGATCGCGTAGTAGAGATAAGCGTCCGGTCTAAGAATATTAGCCCATATATACTCTAGAACTACCCTAATTTGTGAGACTTCTAGGTTGGCAACTAAGATACGGAGATCGCTAATAATTCCAGAGGAAGAAGGGGTCGCGTAAGTATTGTTTAGTGATTTAAACCTTTGCCATGGTATTTGAACTATCTTTACCATAATCAGATAGGTCAATGTACTTATACCTTTGTTTCGAAATCCCTTGGTGAGCAAAAGCATGGCAGGAATCACAGCTAGCCAAAATGGCTCTATTCTAATCCAGGTGCTGAGCGCAATCAGAAGCATGCCTAGATATAGCCTCCCCCTCTTGCCGTTAATGCCTTCGGCTAGGTATATGTACCCAAGCGCGAGGAAGGTAGCGTATGGGAGATTGGAATAAGTCATGTGCGCTTGTTCATAGATCGCAGTAACAAATCCCAAGCAGACTGTCCAGAACAATGCATAGGAAGGAGAGGTTTTCCTGGCGATTAATGAGTAGAAGATTGTTAGGAGGGAAATGTATATAAGTGAGTAGATGATGGTCGGTGAGTAGAAGCTCATTGAGTATACCCAGGTGTTACTAAGAGAGGTAAATAATGGATAGCTAAAATCATATCCCGTTCTAAATCCCTCATCCATAAAACCAGTGTTGATAAATGAGATTGCTCGATAGTCATAGAGGGCAAGAGAGTCCCAGTCTTTGGCTGGCCAGTATAAGCCGTACAGCAAAACTGGAACCAGAAAGAAAATGCCAAAGAGGATTGTAATGATTGTGGTTATTTTGCCAGACCTCTTAACCAATGGAGTGGGTCTAGTATTCCTTGCTAGATATGCTGAGATAATAAAAAGAACGACAAGGAGAGAGTTTGACTCAAGAGCAGCATATTTTAGCCCGGCAAGATTAGTAAGAAATAGAGCTAAGGTAAATAGTCCAAGTCCGATTAGATAGCCTAGGGCAAGTGATTCGACTCTAGCTGCATCAGGATAGATGAGTCTGACAATGTTTCTCCCAAAAAGGGTAACTAGGATAAGTCCGATAAATAGTAATAGTAATCCCATATTACTCTCCCACCCTGATAAGTCCCCAGTTGGTAGGAGATCCATGCACGCTTGGAGTGTAATTCTCATAATGTGAGGACTGGGCTTGATTATCGTCTGGGTTGTAGATAATTACTTCGCTTGCTGATATGGAGAAGTTAGGCCAAAACGTATCACTCTCAGTTGGCTGGAAATTCTTGGCAATTACGATATATTGGAAATCACCATCTGGCAGAATCTCTTTGTTTCCGTCAAGCTGATTGATAATTTGTCTGGGATAGACGAAGTATCTAAATAGCTGGGCGTTTCCAACTGTTGGGTGATCGTTGGATCTTGGTGGGATAGCAATGAGGGAGTCGGGGGGGGTGTTGTCATTAACAAACTCCGCAAAATCATAAGTTACGCCCCAGATTGAACGCATCTTTTCACTTTTTGATGTAGTTGGTTCCTGAAGCATCATTCTGTTAAAACTTTGTTCGATTGCAAAAGTTGTTGTCAAGTTAGCTGCAAGATAACTCAAGGTAAAGTAGGTGATCAATACACATAAAACTAGATTAGTAACTGTTTTTGGGGAGAGTGATTTAATGACAAGTAGCGTGGTTCTTGTCTTGGGGAAGCTAGGAATTAACTGAATTAAGATTATGCTTGCGCCAAAGAGAATTACCAGGGGGAGAAGCTCGGGATGAAGATGATACTTGGTGAAGATATAATTATCGTAGTTTTTTGCCTCCACTAGCGGCAAATATATCCAGGCAAGAGATGTGACTGACAGCAGTATCTTGTTGAGAAAAAAGATTGAGCTGTGGAGTCTTGATTGCTTACCATCTTGAGATAAGTGCAAATATACTAGCAGGCATGCTAGAAATAGCAACAGAATTATCCAAAGGGGCATCCCCGTATGAGTTTTGAGGAAGCCTTGGTACTTGTAGACCTCAACAAATGACAATAGATAGCCCACTAAGACAAGCCAAGGAGCTTTGTTAATTAAATTAGTCAGGTGTTTTTTTTGTACCATGCAATCGTTTCTTTCAAACCTTTATCAAAATCCGTGCTAGAAGTAAAGCCAAATTCTTCTTGTGCTTTTGTGGTATCGAGCATGCGTCGTGGTTGTCCGTCTGGCTTGCTCTTGTCCCAAATGATCTTGCCTTGATATCCTGAGATTTTGCTGATTTTTTCTGCCAAGTCTTTTATCGAGATCTCAAATCCTGCACCGAGATTAACTGGCTCACTCTTGTTATATTTCTCCGTAGCTAATATTATGCCCTCTGCGGCGTCATCGACGTAGCAAAATTCGCGGGTAGGTGTACCAGTACCCCAAACAGTGACTGTTGACTCACCACTCTCTTTTGCCTCTACGAACTTTTTGATGAGTGCAGGGATGACATGGCTACTGCCCTCATCAAAGTTGTCACCTGGACCATATAAGTTGACTGGGAGAAGGAAAATGCTATTAAAGCCATATTGAGCACGGTAGGCAGTTGATTGGACGAGCATCATTTTTTTGGCTAGGCCATATGGTGCATTTGTCTCTTCTGGGTATCCATCCCACAGATCATCTTCATTGAATGGGATAGGGGCTAACTTGGGATAGGCGCAGATAGTACCGATACCGACAAACTTCTTGACTCCCGCAAGCCGACTCTCCTCCATTAAGTGAACTCCCATCAGAAGATTGTCATAAAAGAGTGTGCCTGGGTAGTCCAGATTGTAGCCAATACCTCCAACGTTGGCAGCGAGGTGGATGACGATATCTACCCCCTGCACGACTTGCTTACAAACCGCCTTATCCCTGAGATCATATTTGCTACTGCGGGGGACAACAATATCTTTTGCTCCTCTCATCTCTAACTTTTTGACAACCTTAGAGCCCAGGAAACCGGCACCACCAGTAACAAGAACTTTTTTGTCAGACCAGAAACTCATGACTCGAGTATAGCATCTGAAATACAATTACTTAAGAAGATCGTAGACAAAACGAACTAGGCCAGAGTGAATCTTGTGAAGGGAGAGGTGGATGGGGGTAGCACCGTTTCTTGCCAGGGCAATATCTCCCTCATCCATGAGTTTGCGTCTGCCTGTTTGTGATTTGCTATTTTGCTGATCTCGAAAGCCGGAGAGGGCCACCTTGAGATCATGTGGCTTGTAGTGCTTGCTCATCCTTAGCCAGTAATCGTAGTCCATCACGTAGTGGTACTTATCATTAAACTCACCTATCTTCTCGTAAACTCGTCGAGACCAGAAAGTAGAAGGCTGCGGTAACATCGAGTCGGCAACCATGAGAGTAGTTCTGGAATATATGGCCATAAGAAAGCGTTTGTAGCCAGAAATTATCCAGTTGTTTTTGCTAACCTCACCCTTCTCGTTAATAACCAAGCAATCCCCCGTAATCCAGTCAGCACCTGTGCGGGCGTAATACTCCCCCACTCTCTTGAGGGTGCCGGTGAGATAGATGTCATCAGAATTAAGATATGCTAAGACATCACCTGACGTGAGCTTGAGACCTTTGTTAATAGCATCAGTCTGTCCCTGATCTTTTTCACTAACCCACTTGAGCTTGTTTCCGTAACTTTTGAGGATCTTAACAGTGTCGTCAGTGCTGCCTCCATCGATTACGAAGTATTCTAGGTTCTTGTAGCCTTGTGAGAGGACGCTATCGATCGTATCTTTGATGTACTGACCCTGGTTGTAGGAAGGGGTGATAATACTGATCTTGGGAAGCTTCATTTGGAGTCTGCTTGCTTAATTGCCTTGTCTCTCACTACCTTCTCAAGCTTTTGTCTGAGCTTATTGATTTGGATGCGATTCTCAATTAGAAGTGCATAGGATCCCATAAAGGCAAATATTACAATCACGTCTGTGAGGCGATTAACCTCGAATATCCTTCTGAGAAAGTTAGCTGATGACTCGACAGCTACAATGATGCCCAGGGCAAATAGGCTTAACAACCATGACATTGCCTCTACTTTTGGGAGTTCACCTTTTTTGTAGTGAATCCTCACGACATACATCATAAACAAGATGAATAGGACCGACAAGATTTGGATTCCTAGCATTTTACCTCCATAGCCAATATGGCAATTTAATTAGTATTCTAACAGCGTCTAGCATATTAAAGCCATACTCCTTACCATGATAAACTGTACTGATAGGGATCTCAGTGAAGTTAAGGTTGCCTTTGGCAATCCTGACAGCGATCTCTGTCTCTACCTCATAACCTGCTGAATGCCAGATAATTTTGCGATAAGCTGAGCGAGTCATAGCCTTGAAACCAGAGGGGATATCGGCAATGTAATGGCGAAAAAGAAGATTGATGAGAATGGAGATACTTTTGTTACCAAGAACTCTCATTAATGGCATCTTGGCATCTAGCTGACGAACACCTAAAACTATGTCCGCTCCTTTATTAAGTGCTTGCTTGAAATGCTTGAGATCTCCCACCTCATGCTGATCATCACCGTCCATAAAAATGACTGCATCGGCACCCATTTTTTTGAAAGCATATTGGCAGCCTGTTTTCATTGCAGCCCCCTTGCCTAGGTTTACCATGTGAGAGAGGCACTTGACGCCGCGCTCCCTGACTATCTTCCTGGTGTTGTCCAAGCTACCATCGTTGACTACGATGATGTTTTTTTTGCCAACCCCAGCTTCGAGCTTAGTTAGAAACCTCCCAATATACTTGGCCTCGTTATAGGCGGTAATAATGACGGCAATCTTCACTGGTTCTCCAGATTATCGGCTTGCATGTGGACGGTGGGGAAACCAAATGTGCGAAAGATCACCCGTCCATCATCCCGAGCAATAATATCTTGCTCTCCGTACTCAAATAATGGCTGAACTATTAGAAGAGTGTTGTCAGGTAGATCCATCTGCTCTATAGGACCCTGAGGTCTGATATCGCCGAAATAGTACTTACCCAACTTGATCATAGGAACACCGTCAATCATCAATCGATTATCTTTGGCCTTGCGATAATCGCGCGGATCAACCTGGTTGTAGTAGGCAAAATACATGGAGGTCTCACCGTAGCTCTGAGTAATAATAAAGTGGTCATATTGATCTTCCCTCTCTCGCGCGTATTCAATAGCCTCAAACATTGTGGAGTCATACCAGTACCTGCCATAGCTGGGATACTGATAGACATATCTGAGAGTCCAGTTGGCAAAAGATAATGAGTAGGCAAGAAGGAGTGCCGTAAACAATAGCTTACGAAAACCGGATGTTTTGGACCAGAGAAAAATTTGGACAAGAGCATATCCTGCAAAAATCTGAGGAACTGGAAGCATCGCTAGACTGCGCAAACCATAGGCAGGGCCAACGAGCGCGGTTGGGATAGGGGCAAGGAGTAGCCAGGCGATCAGGAGTCGCCAAGCTTTTTGTTTTTTCTTATACAACAAGAATATACCCAGGAGAATGAGAGGGGCGTCGATGAGATATAACATGCCATGGTTGGCGAGACCGTAGCGGAGATTGCTATCTCCTCCCACAAAGAGGAATTGACCAGAGAAGTTGTCAAAATAGTAGGTTACAAAATCCTGGAGATGATACGTCGCGCGATTCTCAGTTAGCTTGGCCAGGGTACTCTTGGGGTTATCAAAGAAATTGCGACCGCGCTCTACCCGAGGAATAATTGTCTTGTCAACGAAAATGTTGATATTCTGGAACCTGACTTGCCCACCAGCAAAGAAGGCTAGATAGAGAGCGGGGAGAGCAAAAACTAGAGCGACCGACCAGTAGCGGACAAATGGCTTGACCCACACCTTAACCTGCTGACCCCAATGAGACCAAAGCCAAACTAACATGAGAAGAAGGGGGGTAAACATCTTGGAGGTGTAGTAAGTATATGCGGCTAGTGCGAGATAGAGGGCGGAACGTGTGAAACGACTCTTGAGAAGGTAGTAGACACTAGCCAGGCCAAGAGTGAGGGCTAGATTGGCTTCGTAGCCACCGCGACTGAGATGAATGTGCCACGGAGTGAGAGTGAGTAAAAGGGAGGCAATGAGAGCTGTCCCCTCCCCCAGTTTGAGAATGAGGACAAGGCGATAGGTCAGATAAACTGCAATGATCCCAGCGATGGCTGAAGGGATCCTAACTGAGGCGGGAGTAGGACCAGTAATAAGCTGAACGAGTGCCACGGCGTAGATGTAAACTGGGTTTTTTTGGTCACCCCATGACTCAAACTGGAGAGGCATAAACTTGCCAAACTCGTCTCGACCAGTCTTGACGATCGAGAGGGCGTTGTAACCGATTGCGATCTCATCTCCGTAGAGCGAGGGCATGTGGGTATTGAGATAAGGGAGTCTCAAAGCAGCGGCGAGCAAGATAATGATGGTGATCAGGCGAGTGCGATGTTTCATGATTATTCTGGGCTACAACTATTTCTAAATGAAGGATTGTTTTCTAGTTCATGAGTAACAACATCGTCCAAATCATGCACTTCGTGGAGAAGAAGAGCTTGACTCCAAGACTTGCCAGCGAATTTACGAATTGAGGCAAGATCATTTATTGGAGTAGAAATAGTCAGGATTTTTCTAGCATCTTGTGTGCGGTATTTCTCACAAGCCAGATCTTTGATGTTGGCGTGTCTTAACTCGTATTTACCTGCCTGGACTAGATGAGAGAAACCAAAATCATCGGGGGCATTGCGGATGCCGCTCTGAACTTCGCTTGTAGTAAGGTCGCCATAAAAATATGGGGCAAGTGGCCCATGAAGTTCAGTGTCAATAATGTAGTCATAATCAGATGAGACGCTCTTGACGTAGCCAAAAACGTCACGTGCGTCACTGGTCCACATGAGATCATTGCTATGAGTAAAGACAAGGAAGTAGTGACTGAGTGACTGAGCGACAAAAAACAAGATAATCAAGAGATAGCCAAATAAGAGGGGGATAGCATAGCGCTTGAGATATTTCCCAGCCCAAGTGAACAACCCCTTGATGCCGATGCCAATAATGAGGGAGATAATATATAGGGCGATAAGAGCCATTCGCATGTTGATATTGTTAGCTAGAGCGGCGGGAATGAGAGAGATTAAGATTGTAACTGCATAGAAAAAATAGAGGGAATCCTGAGGATTTAGCTTATTTAACTTGTTTCTAACAAGTGACTCAAGGAATCTTTTGCATGCGTATCCAATCGAAAACAAGCCAACTAAAAAGAGTGGGAGTATTGGGTAGAGGAAGGCGCCGTAACTCGCGTCAAAGCCATACTCACTCTCAGCCTGCAAAAATAGATAATCAGATCCGAGATAACGGTAATAGGTTTTGCCAATGTTAGTTAGTTTCTCAACTGGTTTGTTCCAGAGTCCGTAGCAAAACTGGGACTTATCAGCGTTTCGCATAAAAGAGAGATAACAGTATTGCCTCTTCTCGTCGATCTCTAGAGTTGCACCTTCTGCGGACTTATTATTGTAGTACTCGAGTCGGTTGAGGCCCTTGCTAGACGTCAGATCACCTATCCAGCCGAGGCCAATGAAAAGGAGGGCGAGAATAAGCAGGAGGGATTTTTTGAGTTTGCTAATAAGTGGCCATGACTGGACCAGAGTTGCTATGATAATTGTGAGGATTGCAATGTAGCGAATAGAGGCATACCAATATCCAGCAAGACCAAGCATGACAGCTGCGAGAATCCATAGTCGGGAATCCTTGGCTCTAGTGAGAGTTGCACGCGTAATGAGCCAGATCCCAACTGCAAAAAATGCCATCGCACTAAATGCCTCGTAGAAGATCCGAGACATATCAAAGTGCCAAGGACTAAAAGCAAGAACAAAAACAGCAAATAAGAGACCCCATTTACTTCTCTTACCCCAGAGTTCTTTGAGCGTGAGATAGAGCATGAGGAGACTCACTACACCTGCGACTGCAGAAGGAAGATGAGTAACTAGGTTATCCATACGGCCGAGGACCTTGCTCCAAAATGCCATGGAATAGACCAATCCAGGCGCCTTCCACTCCCCGAATGCCTCAAAAACTAGTGGCCAGGGCTTGTTCCAGGTATCTCTACCGGTCTCGGCAATTGCCTTTGCGTCGGCGGCAAAACCCACCTCGTCGATGTGGAGGCCGGGGGGAGTACTACCGAGCTGGTAAAAGCGAGAAAATAGGATGGCAAAGAGAACAAGGATAACGAGGAAATATTTGGAGAGGGAGGAGAGTTTTTGCATATAGATCATTATACCTAGTTTTGGACGACGACCCATTTCTGGCAAAACTCAGCTCGATTCATGGTCTCTAGATCAAAGTCTGAGTGAGTGGTGGGGTGAACATAATTATTTAGCTCATCACTGTCACAGAGCTGATCACCAATGATACGACGCAGTTCACCACTATCTAAGGAAGATACGAGAGAGCGAGGAGAATTAGTTGAAGATATCAGTGATACAGATGGACAAGCAAGAGAGCGCTCAATGGAATCAAAGCGAATAATAGCTGTGTCATAATCCTCAAGATCTTCTGGACATCGATTGGTTATCGTGAGGTTCTGATACTGATAGTTGTCGTCGTCAGATGGGCTGTAGCCATTATTAAAGCTAGTGATCAGCTCACTAGTGATATCCTGATTGACTAGGACGATGTTGCTATAAACATACCTCGGCTGATTATCGATAATAAGAATCTTGACGTTAGGAGATAATCTGACATAGTTGGCAAGCAAGCGCTCATCAAAAAAGTGAGCTTGCGCATTCTCAATCGGAGCAGTGAACAGATAGTGATAGGCAAAGTTGAGAGTAGAAACACCAAATAACACAGCAAAAACGTAAGGATATATCTTGAATATGATCTTAGATTTCTGCTTGAGATAAATGTAGATGCCATAGATGCCGTAGGCCAGAACAATATTGAGGATTACTAGATATATTGCTGAGCGAAAGGCCATAGAGTCGTTGAGATGTATCACAGTCGCTGTGGGGGAGAGGATGAGCAAGAGCAGAATAAGGAGGTGGGGACGAGAGTGACGGACTAGAAGATGTCCTATGCCATAGAGCATGAATGGGAGTGTAAAGGGATAAAAATAACCCATCCCAGCTGAGAACACCCCCATGGTTTCGCCGTGAATAAACAATAATTGAGGAGAGATAAGAGTAAGATATTTGTCTCTGATAAGCATCAATAAGCTGAGATATTTGTTGCTGAATATCTGTTTGGCAAATTCGGGAGCTAGGGAGAGTGTACGCTCAGCATTGACTCCACCACCCAATCTATCGATGTTGGTGAAGATGAGCTCACTGCTCCGCCCTCCATAACTGTCGTAGTTAGTGATGGTGCGGATGAAGAGAAATGCGATCCAGGAGATGGCAGGTAGATAGTCTGTCCAACGACGCTTGGACTCTGCAAAGAAAGCAAGATAAATCAGATAAACTCCAGTTAACATGGGGAGAGCGAATTTGTATCCATGATAAGTAAAAAATCCGATAGCAAAGGTCATAAAAAAGCCTATGAGGGAGAGTGGGGATAGTTTGCGTTGAGAAAATAGAGCCAGACATACCCATGAGGCTAGATACCAAAAGAGTGAGGTAGGTTGCTCGAGAGCGGTACGAGAGAAGATCACATGCCATGGGGAAAGATACAGAAGAATAGCAGTAATAATAGCGATAGGTCGCTTAACTCTGATAAGTAGTAGCCAAATAAGGACTAGCAGAGGAGTAAGAGAGCTATAGATAACGGTCATAAGGCGAGAACTTGCGGGAGACTGGGGTAAGAAGCTTAGAGTGGGAGTGTTGATGAGTGGGCCAAGCTCAGACATGGTCCCGGTGTTGGGCAAGAAAGAGAGTGGATGCCAAGAACCCTCGATGTCACGCCCAATTTCTATCACAGCGTGGGCCTGGATGACGTTGTCGATCTCATCATGAGACAAAGAAACTGGGACTGTGTTGAGATAGCTAAGGCGAAGGAGTAACCCTATGATAACCGAGATGACAAGTATTATGAGAGGCTTCCTGTATTTCATAAGTGACATTATATAGATTAAGCGACAAAACGACCTATGGCAAATAGTGAAAACAAAGATATTAGTCCCAAAAGAGAAATAAGCTGCATAAGGAATAAATTTCTCTTGCTTAGTTTGCGCGCGAGAATGTAATAGACCGGAAAGATCACAAGAACATATCGGGGGAGTGAGGTGAGTGATCCTGTCAAAGTCGGAATTAGGAGGGCGCCGAGCGCGAATATTAGCTGAGAGAAAGGAATGAGTTTGTAGCCAATTGCTAGAATACTGCCAAAGGCTGCCAGAGAAAATAACTCCAGGAGCGAACGGAAATAAACCCAACTGGCTGGCTCGACAGTGAGGAGGATCTTGAGATATCGATAAATAACCTGAGGGAGAGTGATCAATCTACTATCGTACCTATCAACTCCAAACATGGGTAGTACGCGCATAAACATCAAGGGATCAGCGAAGTCCCGGTAGAGATATCCCATGTAGAGCATCAAGCCGCTGAGCGAGATGGCGAGTAGTCCGAAGATTCTAAAAATCTTGATCTTATGACCCGACTCTTTTGCATGCAAAATCATCTCTACGAGCAAACTAAGTGAGAGCAAGCAACCAATAACTCTAGTGCCAGAGGCAATCCCTGCAAGAATTGCTGCTGCTAACCAATGCTTCTTCTTGACCATATAGAAAAACCAAATGGAGAGAGCGAGAAAGAGCGACTCGCTATAGACGCCAAGAAAATAAAAACTAGTTGGGAAAAATAGCATACAGCCAATGGCTAACAGCTTATGGTGGGGAAATAAGCGGTAGATACCAAATATAGCAAATATGAGAGTAATGATACTAATCATGACCCCGGCAAATAATGGTGAAGGGGTGATGGGGGTGAGAGCTCTAATCATGAGTGGGTAGACTGGGAAAAAGGCTTGAGTGCCGGTATCTTGATAGCCGTAACGCGCAATGCGCAAGTAATGAATGCCATCAAAGTGTGCAAAAACTGAGGAGGCTCGAGAGTAGTGAGAAGTGAGTTCTGCTTGATAATAGGGGAACTCAATATTGAGATCCCTTTTGAGGGAATAGTTGAGAGTAAGGGAGATTATCCCTAGCCAAACTATAACAATGAGACCTAATCTAGTTAGTGTTGGTAAGTACTTTTCCATAAACTTCGTATGTAGCTCTAGCTGTTTTTTCCCAACTAAAATTCCTGGCGCGAGCTTGCCCTTGTGAACTGAGTTTTTTTCTTGCCCGACTATCCCGAAGAAGCATCTTGAGAGAATCGAGTAATTCCTTTTTGCTGTGAGGATCAAAATATGCGACTGACTTACCGCCAACCTCAGGCAGACTGCCCTGATTGCTTGTGAGGACGGGGCAGCCCTGATTCATGGCTTCGAGGATGGGGAGTCCGAACCCCTCGTACCATGAAGGCTGAACATACAGGGTGGCATGCGCGTAGATATATGGCATGTGGTGAGTGGGGATGTAGCCGAGCATCTTGATCCGATTTTTGGCAGGAGAGGCGGCAATGAGTGACTCGATCTCCCGATACTCTGGGATATCGGGCTTGTCAGAGAATACTTTGCCGACAATGACGAGGTGGAGGTTGGGTTTGTTGAGTTGGGAGAAGGCATTGATAAGTCCTTTGACATTTTTGTTCCAATTGATGTCCCCTACGTACAGTAAATAACGTGGAGGGAGGCTGTATTTTTTGATAATTGGCGAGTTGAGAGTGGCTGTTTTTCTGATTATGATAGGGGCTAGGGGAACGACAGTGATCTTGCTCTCTGGCACATTCATGATCTCCTGGATATCCCGGCTCGAAGACTCAGAATCAGTAATGATGTGGTTGACCCCTCTAAGGGAGCGTTTTTGAAGATTGTATTTGAGGCGGCCACGCAGTCCAGGAGGGAAATGAGAGGCAAATTTGAGTGGAATGAGATCATGAATTGTGACAATCGTGGGTAGAGGTTTTCTGTGAGGTAGGGTTAAGAAGTGTGGGTCAAAAAATGGAAAGTGAACTAGATCAACTGAATCATGGTAGCAATTACCATCTTTTGCCAGAAACGTTGAGTCAGGAAAATTCTGCTGGAGAGCCCTGAGTAGCTCTCTAGTATAGACCCCTACCCCCCTAGTTTGTGAGGCTGAGGAAAGCGGCGCAAGACTGATTGCGACTTTCATTTCTTCCTATCCCTTGTGAGAACATATAGAACTGAGATAATCGAGCCCAAGCTAATAATGTTAGCTATGCTCTCAATATTGGAAGATCCAACGTAAACTCGATAATCATGAGTTCCTGGATTGAGCATGAGACTGATAGTGCCATCGTCTCTTGGTGAAAGAAGATCGTCAGAGTTATCTCCCTCAACTTGAACGTGCCAGGAAGGGAAATAGTTTCTGAGGATCGTTAACTCCCCGATCTCTTCTTTGTTGTTGGCGGTAAAAGTGATGTTGGTGGGAGTCGCAACGACACCCTCCAGAATAATGTTGCCTGAGCTAACAAGAACATCGTCTGATTTGTAACGAACATCCTGAGGTGACCACATCGGGAGAATCTCGGTGCGGAATGTTGTGGCAGTTTTGGTCAAGTACAATGTGTAGAGAGAGCCAAACTCTTCTTCGTTTAGAAATTGGATTGGCCTCCTGTAATTGCGCACATTAAAAAGAGCAAGGCCTAGAAAGATTGTAATCAAGATGATCTGGAGTTTTTTGGACTTGAAACTAGAGAGAAACACGAAGGCAATGAGAGGGGCAAGAAGCGTAGTGAGGAATAAAAATCTCCAGGGAAATTGGACAGTTTGTAGGAGAGTAAGAGAATCCCAGATATAGAATGAACGAGAACTCATCATAAAAACTGTAAAGAAAAATGCGAAGACTAGAAAAATATTTTTTCTTGTCCTCTTCTTTAGAGCAACAAAGATTGTGGTGAGGGCAACTACAATAATTTGAGCCAGACCCAGTTGGAACGAGACCCCATCACCTGGTCCCGGCAATGAATACCAGTAGTCCCATTTACCATACAAAAACTGCTTTAGGTAAACGAAGTGTTGATCGAACCGGAAAGTAAAGTCTTGGTTGTGAAAAGAGTACAACATAGTTCTCTCAACAATCATGGGAAGGAGAAAGAATGCGGCAAGACCCAGGCTGAGCGCGAACGAAAGCAATGCTCTTTTGGAAAATAGCTTGGCAAAAAACAAATAGGCAATAAGAAAAGCCATGAAAAGGAGGCCGAGGAAATTGTGGGCAATCAAGAGAAGGGCAAGTGGGAGAGAGTGATACCATCTGAGAGCTTTTTGGTGGCTAAGATCATGAAAACTTACTAAAACCCAGGGAATAATTCCCATTGCAACGACTTCGCCTAGAGCGCCGCGAACAAAAATATTAAGAAATTGATATGGAGTTGCTAGATAGAGAGCTGCTGAGAAGAAAGCGAGCATCTTGTTCTCTCTGGCAAATAGCTGGTAGATACCGAGTCCGCCGATGAGATAACTAACAAGAAGAATTAGTTTTACTGCCAAAACGGAGCTCATACCCGACAAGATCAGGGCTGTGGAGAGATAGTAAGGAAGTGGATAAATAAAGTTAAAAAGAGGAATGCCATAACCTTCATCAAAATTGCCAGCCCATCTGAGAGGGAACTGTCCTGACTTGAGCATTTTGACAGCTTCGTCTGCTCGTAGGATATGAAAAACTCCATCGTGAGAGGCGAACCAACCAGGATTAAAAAGTGAAGAAGCAAGGATTAAACCTAGAATAATCAGAATTACTGGGAAGAGATACTTCTTCATTAGTTCCAGTCTTTTGCGATGCTTGGTTTGGTCGCAGTTTTTGAGAATTCCCAGTACTTAATGTAGGAAGATCTCAAATGAAGTCCAGAATAATAGGCAAAAACAAAACCAGGAAAACCATCCTGAAAACCTTTGTGGCGAAGATAGATCTCGAGGAATCTAACAATAGGCTTAACCAGCATGTAGTTAAGAATAGTTGGTGTGTCGAGTTGCAACTTGCCTTGTTTGAGCCATTCCTCAGCTTGGAGAGTAGTGTAACGATTGCTGCGCAAGAGATAGCGAGAGAAGTTGGGGTCGGCAATGTGAAGGAGATCTTCTACCAACTGCCCGGTCATGCCATCTACCTCCATGAGTTCGTGAACATTCTTCTGTGGGAGCTTAGCCTTACCCTTCTGAAAGAGTCTGATGACCGGATCGGGATACATGCCACCCTTGTTCATCCAGCGACCGAGGAAATAGTTGCGACGATTGAGTTGGAAGGCGGCAGGTTGGGTGGTGGGATCTAGAGAGATCACTCTCGAGATCTCTTTGGCGAGCATGGAGCTCACTCTCTCGTCAGCATCTAACTGAAGAATCCAGGGGTTAACACAAGCGTCAATTGCGATCTGCTTGTTGATGTGAAAGTTGGTGCGGTTGGGTTCGGTAATAACTCGCGCTCCATACTCGGCAGCTATCTTGACGGTATTATCAGATGAGGAGCCGTCTACGATAATAATCTCATTGGCAATCTCCCTGATACTTACAAGACAATCCCCGAGAGTACCCTCTTCGTTATAGACTGCGAGGGCAATTGAGAGAGCTGGTTTGGTTGGTTGCATGTGATAAGTATATCCTACGCCCTAAATTATGGGAAATTAACTATCTACCGCTAGTAATCGTGAAGGCGTTGGTGCCGTTTGGGAAATCAATCTTATCGAGAATCGGAGTATCAGCCCAAAAATCGTCACCTTTGCCGACGTAGAGAGTGCGAGACCCATCACTCCCTCCATCCCACTCCATTTGCTTGAAGGTGTATTTACCAATTGAGTATTCCTCAAGCTGATCAACCCAAGGGAGACCAAGCAGCTGATAATCAAGGAGTTTTTTGCTATCTTCCTGAAAAATTCGTGGATCAAGCTGAGAATAAAAAGCAACAAAGACGTGTGGCTCGCCGTAGGCTTTGGTGAATATTATCTGATCATATGAGTCCTGGTGAGCGTCTACGTACTCAACTGCTTGGCTGTATCCTACTTGCCAGTCTCTCGCAAAAGCGCGAGGGTACCAGGCATAATAAAGGAAGAAAAAACTAAAAACTTCGATAGCGGCGAGAGCATAAAGCAGGTTGAGATATTTGAATTTGATTTTGATTAAGTGGGTCAGACCAAGCGCGGCAAGGATTTGCCAGGCTGGAAGAGTAAGGATGCTTCTGAGAACGTGATAGGGATCTTTGGTGAGCGCGGCTGGCACAAAGCCAAATACGATAAGCGCTATGGGGAGAGTGCGGGCAAGTCCTCTGTATTTCCCTAGCTGAGTGAGACCTACTATGAGAAGGAAGAACTCAAATAAGTAGATAACTCCCCTATATGGGAGACTATGTTGGGGGCGGATGCTACTGGAACCTAGTAGAAAGTGGGGGGATAGATAAGAGGTCCAGTTGGAGAAGGACTTGGTTACCATGAAAGTATATTTGTTAAATACAACCTTATTAAGAGTGTCGGGGAGAGGGAAAGTATCCCGATAGTGATAAAACTCAGTAACTGCTTCGGCATCAGTTGTAATACCAACCTGCCCATACCTAGCACGTCCATTACCTGTGGCAAAATCAATGATCATGGGAGTAGCCATTAGAGCAAGGGTTAGAAGAAAAATGAATATTTTGCGAGGTTTGACCTTCTTGTAGGAATATGTGAGAAGTACGCCAACTATAAGCGGTACCAGGAGCTTGGCACTATTGTAGGTGTACGGGGCAAGGCCAAAAAAGAGGGCTGAGCCCATGAGATGTTTCCACCTACTACTATCGAGAGACAATAGATAGAGATAGATGCCTAATAGGAAGAATAGCAAAGAGACACCTGCCTCAAACCCAGGTCTCGAGAGCATAAGATGCCAGGGGGAAATAGTCAATAAAAAGGCTGCGATCAGACCTACCTTCTCATTGTATAAGTGCTTGGCCAACAGATAAGTGAGATAAATTACTCCAATTCCGGCAAGAGCGGCAGGGAGTCTAACTCCCCAAGCGTTGAGACCAAAGAGCTTGATAAAGGGAACTAGGAGATAGATATAGACCGGAGATTTCCATTCACCATACGAGCGAAAGAAAAGGGGTAGGGAGTCTCCCCACTCATCCATTCCAGTTTCCATAATTGAGTAGGCGGAGTATCCCATCGAGACCTCATCCCAATTAAGAGCTGGTGGGACAGAGGACAAAAGAAACACGCGAGTCACAAAAGCCAACAGTAAAATCCAAAATAGTTTTGGTGGAATTATCTTGCCCATACCTCTAGGATATCACGATCAGAGACAATGGAGTTAGCTTGCTGTATGCGGCGCTTGCTGAGCGCTTCTGGCAACTTGAATAGTGCCTTGAGTAGTGGAAGAGGATACCTGTATAGATAGTATGGGAGATAAAGGAGATGCTCTAAGAGCATTTTTTTGTCGGAGATGTTTTTCCAGATAAAGAGGAATTGATTGCGCTGCGCTGTGTCCATCACAAACTTCTTGGTGAAGTTGCTTGCGATCACACTCTTTTGGTGATCGTGCACACAATGACACTCAGGTGCCCAGAGAACTTTCCACCCTCTCTTCCATGCAGAGTAGCCTAGATCCGTGTCTTCCCAGTAAAAAGGCTTATAAAGAGTGTTCATG
Organism: uncultured bacterium; assembly: GCA_963981525.1. GTDB lineage: Bacteria > Patescibacteriota > Microgenomatia > UBA1400 > UBA12108 > CAXCDZ01. Next base: position 53,758 of record CAXCDZ010000001.1, read on the forward strand.
CCACCTAATTGATTCCATTTCTTTTTGTCAAAAGCTGCCTGACCACCTGAGGCCCACAAGCTAGAATTGACAGAGTGAGAGTTGGCTTTGGTAGGCTTGACCTTGAAGTGATGGAAGAGACCCTTGTTCCATTCCCCTCCCATCCAGGCTTCGCCTGAGTTAAAACCAACTGAAAAAACATCCTTGTCATCAAAAATATCTAGGCATTTCTCAAAGCAGTCCACGCTGGGTCTGACATCTGTATTAAGGAGCATGATGAGATCTCCCTTGGCAAGGTTAACCCCTTTGTTAACGTTGGCGGAGAAACCGAGATTCTTGTTGTGGTTGTAGGCTCTGATCTTCCCTCGCTTTTGCTCTGACTGCATAAACCCCCATGAGTCGTCGTGTTGACTATTGTCGTCAACTATGACGATCTCGGCTCCTACACGGGCAGCGGCTTTGTAGACATACGGCAGATTTTGCTTCATCTGAGTCTCGCTGTTCCAACTGGGGATCACGACGCTGACTTTGACTTTGCTTTTGTTTATCTTCATCTGCTTATTGTATACCAAAAATAGTTACTCTTAGGCCACCAAAAACTTGCTCTCCAAGCTTGTCAGTACGATCAAGAAGAACTGCTATCTTATCTGACTCGGTTACTACCACGATCACTGGCGCCTCGTCTTGCATGCTGACTCCATGTGTTTTGAGAAGATAACCAATGCCATCACGCCTTCCTGGAGGTGCTTCTAATCTGAGGTTGATGATATCACCGTATCCAACTATGTAACTAGCAATATCCTGTTTGACTCGCAAGCTAAATGGTTCTGTAATGATAGCTCGCTCATTGAGATTGCTAACTATGATGAAGGCGATCAGGAGTGATATAAATATTTTTTTGGGTATAGTCTGCGCGCTCAACCTGGTAACCAAGAGCAATATTAGCGGGATGAACATGGGAAGGAAATAGTATTCGGCAAAACCTAGATCTCGATAGATGATAAGCATAAAAGGAACAAAGACAAGGATAGATGCACATAGCTTGGTTAGTGAAGATGCTTTTGTTACTAAAAGTGAAGAAAGTGCAATTACCAAGGATGCGATTCCTAGATAATTAACTCTAGAGCCAACTAGTAACTCTGAGAGAGTGTAGTCAAGTTTTGTAAGAAGAGTGGTTACAAAAATTAGGAGCTCGGCATGACCTGTACCACCACTAAGAAAGCTTATTAATAAGTGAGTATTGAGAAAACCATGCCTGAGATCAAATAGAAGAAGGGGTGTAAGGGGGAGAAAGAGGAAAAAGAGGGATAGTAATTTTTGTTTGTTTGTAAGGCTAAAGAAATATTTCGCCCTAGAGAGAACTAATAATCCTGCAACTCCAACGATAGAGAGATGAATGTGAGTTGAGAATCCCGCCACAAGGAAGAAAAGATATTTGTACCAAGACTTGTGATCTATATTATCCCAAAGAATAATCATGGTAATCATCCAAAGACTGAGAAGAGATACGTTCCATGGGACATGTGCGAGCTTGATGAGATAGGGAGAGATCATCCAGATTGTGCTACCAAGAATACCCTGCAATCTACTGCGTTTGGCAAGATATAAGTAGGTGATGAGACCAACGGAAACGTCAAGAATTAGTGATAAGATCGCAAGTCCAAGAGGATTACCGCTACCAAGAGCTAAGGCTACTGATCCAAGATAATAATAGAGTGGCCCTAGGAAAAAACTACCCTCCCCTCTCACAACTGGACCAATGAGAGTTGGTTTGCCACCTATAATGTCAGACATGACTCCGACGTCGCGTGCTTGATCCCACTCAAAAGTGGTAAGACCTGATAGATTGCTGCTGCGTAAATAGATGCCCAGAACAGCGAGGAGGATTATTGAGAGATACTTAATAATATTTTTCATGATATGAGTTCTATTAGATTTTTTCCAAAATGTTTCTTGCTAAACCTCTTGACATCCATCTGGGAGGCAATGTTCTGATAACTCAAGAGACTAGCCACAACCTTAGTTGTTAGCTCCACTAGATTATCTAAACTATACCAGTGCAAACCCTGGTCACTAACCACCTCATTCTGACCCCCTTTGGGGATTACTAGAGGAACGCAGCCGGCAGTGATTGCCTCGGCTGTGGTGATCCCAAAATGTTCGACTAGGTCTGGATTCTTGTTTTGATCAACTTGGTAACCTGCCCCGTGCCAGAATATACTTGCCTTACCATACAACTCAGACAAGTCAGAGTAGGATAGGTTGGGATAAAAATCTATGGGCAAGTCCCCGGCACTCTCTTGGAGCTTTGCGAGCCAAGTATCATCACTTGATCCTCCAGCGAGTGCAAGTCGCCAGCCATCTAGCAGAGGACTGAGCTTGGCAAAGGCTTGAATCAGGATATCCTGCTTCTTAATGTTAACCGTTGGTTCGAATCTACCAACTGAGAGAATGAGTTTTTCTTTTGCCCTAGTCTTAATTGGTGTGACTGGAGGATAGATAACAAGTGAGTTGGTACGATATTCCTGGTCGATCACTGACTTGGTAAAGTTGGAGTTGACGATGATTCTGTTAACTCGCTTGAGCTTGAGTTGGGTTGCAAACTTACCTCCCCCGACATTATGGAAAGGTACCTGCATGTGAATGATGTTTGCCTTGGCTCCCAAAAGTGGGATGCTCCCATCGGAAAGATAGAGTACGAGATCATATTCGCGGGTTGCCTTGAACATTGCAAGAGGGCTGCCTTGTGAATAAAGTGGCATGATACTAGTATCTAATTGAGGGTTCTTGAGCTTGATATCCAGCAAGTTAGTGAGTTTGCTAATCTGCTCAAGATTGTCCCATGCGAAATGTAGTTCGTAGCCTGCGCTTTCGATGACTGAAGCGGCTTCGAGCATATATCTCTCCCCTCCCCCGAGATGATCTAGGTACGGGGTGACGATGAGAGCTCGCTTCACCTTTGTCCTTGCTGTTTCTCAAATAATCCTTCGGCATGCTCTGGATTTTCGGGATGCTGTTGCATCTCGAATAACTTTGCGTAGCTCATAAAGACCGAGAAACCCTGGTAAATACTCTGGATCAGGCCGATCTTGCCGTCAAGTAGTCCTGCTTTGAATATGCCTCGCCTCACCATCTCCATCTTGAGTTTGCGCAGAAGAGTGAGTGAAGTAACTGGTGCCATTTCTCCGTCATAATACTGCTCTGCTTCTTTGTCGGTATACCTGTCAGTTTTGTTGACGATGTACTCCAATGATTGATCCTTGTGATGCTCCATATGATTCCTGAGTTGACCTAACTCACCTCGGAATGTTGGGGTAGAGTGGATGTCGGTGGGCCAATCCAAGAAATCGGCCTTGCGAAATAACCTAACCACGTAGTCAGTGCCCCATCCCCCATATTTAAGTGGGTATCCAAGAGAGAAGTTGAGACGAGGAAGCTTGTAAGCTGGTGAAGGAGAAGGTGACTTGATAATTGCGACAATCTCACCCTGCAGTTGAGGAGTAATAACTTCGTCAAAATCCATAATGAGAACCCAGTCGCCCTTGGCATCACGTACCTGCTGGGCACGAATCTCTTCGACAACGCGAGAGGCTGGACGAGCGATAAAGATTAGATTGAGATTGTAGTTTTTTGCAAGCTGAAGCAGACCTCTATCCTCTTTCATCTCCATCGCATAAACAGTGATGTTGTCGGCAAAAGAAATGCTCTTAAGCAGATTCTCAAAGGTATCTAGATTATCTTCTGGGGCAATCTGAGTAATGGCTGAGAGTGTCATTTTGCCTCTTTCTTGACCCCGAGATAATCACCTGACTCAGATACAATCTGATACTCAGGATCTAATAATGAGAGATCATCGCGAACTAGCATGATGACACCATCTGGATGATCATTGAGATAAGCTTGGAAGTAATCGGTGTTGTAGAAGAAGATGACCTGATTCTGATAGTAATAGAGCGTAGAGGGCGAACCTCCATAGCGAAAGCTCGAGCTTATTCTCTGAGATTCGGGCAAGATGGCCTCGGCAACGCGCTCCGAAGGAGAGACCAAGACAACGAGTGGGTCACTACTTATTGTGGAGAGAGCCCGGACTACTGTCAGTTGATTGGTGGTGGTGGGGGTAGAGCGAGGATAATCAACATATCGATAAGCAGAGAGAAGGGACTGGGCGAAAATACCGATTGCTAGAATAGCTATAACTTTTCTCGCTTGTTTTGAGTTGGCAAAATAGGTAATAGCATATCCACAGAGCAAGCTGACCGCTGGATAGACTGGAAGAATATACCAGAACAATCTCGTGCGTGCGAGCGTAAAAACAAGGATGGGAATGATCAGCCACCAGAGAACTAGGAGATCCTGAGCACTGCGTGAGCGAAGATATTGGCATAAGACAAAATATCCCCCCAGAATGGCAACTAGGATAACTCCTATCCCAAGATTCTCGTAGAGAAAATTGAGATAGTAATACCTACTCTCGAGATGAAACTCGATTGGATTGGTAACGCGTGCCACAACCTGTTCCAGGAAGTACGGGGAGATAAAGTCGTTTCGATATTTGAGATAGGAGTAGAGATGCCATGGAATCAAGAGGAGAGAAGTCAGAATAGCCGAGCTTGTGAGATATTTTTTACCTTTTGTTAGGAGAAGTGGCAAAGAAATAAGGACTGCGAGCAAACCAGCAACCCCCTTGAACCAAATGCTAAATGAAATAGTGAGAGCAAGAAAAATTGGTGAAAGATCAAAAAGGAGCACTACGCAAGTAGAGACAATACCCAAGAGAAGCGGCATATCGGTATTGAGTGCGCGAGATCGATCCAGAAACAAACCAAGTGTCCCCAAGATGCCAGCTGAGATCAAACCCATAATCCAAGAAGAGAGTTTTTTGCCTATCAAGTAAATGCCATAGAGAGTGAGGGCGGCAAAAATAGGCATGGCGAATCTAGCGCCAAACTCCCCTCCAAAAAATGTCAGGCCGAGACCGGCTACCCAGGAAATACCGGGGGGCTTTTCGAACCAAAGGTTACTATTGTAGGAATTGGTCCAGATATTACCATAATCTATTAGCTCTCTCCCGAGTTGACCATAGATTGCTTCGTCCCAGTCATAGAGAGGATCTCTCCCTAAGCGCAAAAACAGAAGCAAACCAAAGAGAACAAAGAGTAGTGGTAGGATTTTATTTAGCCATTTTGGCTGAGATTGCAAAGATTTTGTCATTCTTGTTCCCAAAGTTGTTTGTTAAGAAATCTAAAAATGCAGCGCGTCTGATTGGACTACTCCAGTTGCGGAAAATAGCTTCTCGAAATAGAGCGAACTGGAGCCTAAGAGAGCCATATCGTTTGCCTATCATGAAGCGATTGCGAGTGATGTAGTAATCAACTAGTGGACTACCAGAAACAGTGGTTGAAGAGTTTCGGTGGTAAACCATGAGCTTGGGGTTGTATTTAACTTCAATCCCGGCCTTAGCTGCTTTGAGACAGTAATCTGAGTCCTCAAGATATAGAAAGAAAGGCTCGTCCAACATGCCAATCTTCTTAAACACTTTCCTGGGAACTGCAATGTAGCATCCAGTAATGAACTCAACATCCAGCTCTTTGTCATGTTGACCTTTGTCTACCTCATCGACTCCGAAGTGGCGGGCTATAGCCATGCCCCAGTCCATGTAACCACCGGCATACCAGATGACGTCTCCCCTACCTTTTTGTTTATCATGATACTCATACCCCTTGGCGTAGTAGATCTTGGCACCTGCGATGCGATTTTTGCCATCCACGTACCTGAAAGCTCGGTAGAATAGATTGGGGTCAACCTCGGTGTCATTATTGAGAATGTGCACTACCTTGGCACCCATTCTCAAGGCCTTCTTGATTCCGATATTGTTACCAACTGAGAAGCCCACATTGCCACCTGCATCAATTAGATCGAGGTCGGGGAACCTTTTTTTGAGCTGGGGAATCGAGTCGTTGCCAGAACCGTTATCGACGACAATGATGTGAGGCTTGTCCTTAGAATTGTTGATTGAGTTGATGGCGACTTCTGTGTCTTCCCACTTCTTGTAGTTGATCATCACAACTGCGTGTTTGATCTTGCTTCTCTTCTTTTTTTTCATATTACCTTTCTGATTATTTTGTCTTTGAGACTCGACTTACCTATCTTACTTGTCCAGTGAAGAGACTCTTTGTAGCCATGACGGAAAAACTCCTTAGGATGACTGACTAACTCATTCTCACTTGCGAGACTCTTGTACTGATTCTTTTCCCAGTAGAAGAAGAGAACAAGATAATAATAGATTAACTGTAAAAATGCCAAGACAAATCCATGCATCCCATCCTTGTATCCCTGGTCAAAAAAGAAACGAGAGACGAACTCAGAAACTGATCTTTTCATTGTATGCTGGAGAGTGATTGGTTTGCCCTGGGTTATGGCATCACTGGCTTCTGACTCTGCGTAACGAAAACTCCTATTGAGATAGTCTGAAATGCTGGTGTAGTTCTCGTGGATGAGGGCGTACTTCTCTTTTGGCTCGAGTTCTAGAATATCCCCTTTGACATCTGGTTTGGCGTGGATGTATTTGGGCCAACTGACTTTGCTTTTTTGGACAAACCGGATCTGATGATCTGGCCACCAACGACTATGTTTGATCCATTTGCCAAAAACAAAGTTCTTGCGAGGGATCTCAACTCCTGCATACTCACCATCTTTGGCAACTTGCTGGAGAATGGTTTGGAGAGACTGGGTGAGTTGCTCATCAGGGTCAATCACGAGAACATAGTCGTGCGCGGCGTACTTGAGTGAAGATTGCCTAATCTCTTCGACTATCTCTACCCTCTTATGAGAGATGAGGTTGGCCTTGTGCTTTTTTATCACATCCTTTGTCTGATCATTACTCTCCAGATCCACTACTGTAATATCATCTGAGAATCCCTTGAGGGAAGTTAGGCAGCGATCTAGACTCTCCGCTTCATTATGGGTGACGATAATTACTGAGATATTAGACATCGTGTAGTTATTCTACCAGAGTTATGACTTTTTGAAGGAATTGGCGAGAATATTCTTGACTTCGGCCTTGAGGAATTTGCCATCTAGTGTGTAGATGAGAATGGAGTAAACAATGATGCCAAGGATGATAGCTAGAATAAGTGTAAATAAGCTCGTGACAAAGAACTTATTAAAGAGAAAAATGGTAGATGCCATGACAAGTGAAGCCAAGAGAGGAATGCGGATGGAGTTAAGAGTATTGACTTTAACCACCTTGTTCATCTCGCGAATAACGAGCGGGAAGGTGAGGTAGGTAATAATGAAGATAGTAATTGTAATACCGACAAAACCAACATACTTGATCATCGGCAAACCGATCCCCCATGTCATAAGAGTGTACAAGACCATAAGTTTGAGGACTACTTTTGGCTTGCCAAGTGCGTAGAGTGCGTTGGTGTAAGTCGTAGTCACGATGACTGGGAGAGCGGCGGCAAGCAACCACAGGAGTGCCGGAAGAGCTGGGAGCCATTTGTCACTTTTGTCAGCGTAGAGATACTGAAGAAGGCTAGTGGAGGTGACCATAAGCCCAGTCACGGCTGGAAAATACAGAATACTCATGAGATGAGTTGACTTCTCTAGCCAGCGACGGAGGCGCGCCTTGTCATGTTGAATGCGAGAGTAGGTGGGGAAGGTGATTCTGGAGACAATCGTGATGATCTCCATTGGACGACTACTGATATTCTGTGCCAGGTTAAGAAATCCGACGGCGACTGGACCATAGAAAAAGGCAATCACAGTTGGGGTGATATTATCCTTGAGGAGTGCAAGGAGAGAGTTGAGTTGATAAGGTACGCCAAAACTAAGAAGCCCTTTGATCGACTTTTTGTCAAACCCCCACCCCATTTTCCAAGGAGCAATAATATTAAGAGAGACTGCCCCGAGAAATGTTCTTGCTAATACTGCAACTGCTAGACTCCAGACACCATATCCCTTGAACGCCATAAAGACTGCTATTCCATTGTAGGCAACAGTCTCTAGGATCTCTGGGATAATCAGAATATCAAAGCGAAGTTTGCGTTCAAGAAGAATCGAGGGGATAGTTTTGAATGAAGTAAGGAAGATGCTAAAGCTGAGCGCTCTAATTAGCCACATTCCCTGTGAACCCAAGTCGTAGATGTTGGAAACATACGGCGAGACTACCCAGGCAATAAGCATGAGGAAAGTTACCAATAATTGCTGAATGGTGAAGGTGGTTCTGATGTCCTTGAGATCAAGCTCTTCCTTTTTTTGGATCAAGGCAGCGCCAAGACCAACATCAGAGAAAAAAGCGAGGAAAGTAAAAACGATAAAAGTAACAATCGCAAAGATTCCAAAAGTTTCTTGGGGAAGGGTTCGCGCGAGAAAAATGACTCCAAAAGTATCAATTACCTTGAGAATGATACGTCTAAAAGAAAGTGTGAACACCCCCTTAAAAGCACGTTGTTTGAGATTATCTAGATTTGACATATAGGTATCCTACTACAAAGAGAGTAATAAGCGAGATGAATGAAGCAATGCTCTCTAGAAGAGTGTGTGACTGAGTAATAACTATCTCGTGAGAATCGTCAAGAAGATCAAACTCAATAAGCCCATCTTGACTTGGACGTAAGGCTAGTGGCATACCATTATCAGTAGCTACCCAAGTTGGGTAGTAGGTACGAGGGAGAACAAAGGTGCCGGGACCTTCTTGGCTTGTTGGGAGAGATGGAGCTTGAGACTCGGGAAATGAGGACACCCAGACAGGCAAGAATTCTGGGACTTTGGCTGCTAACTCATTTTGCAAAAAAGTTGTGTTGGTAAATTCCTGATCACTGTATGGTTTTTGAGCTTGAGGTGAGAAATACTTGAGATTAAAAAACAGTAATAACGAGATTGTAAGGATGGTGTAGAGGGTGCGCAACTGAGTGGACTTGAATAGTGTGACTGAGAGACCCGCCAAGACCGAGACTGCAAGAGAGATGAGAGCCAAAAATCGCCAAGGAAACTGAATGACCTGCAATACAAAAATATTATCCCAAAGGATTCTCGAGAATGAGGTAGTCATGATGACAGAGAACAAGAGAGTCACACCGGCAAATAGAGCGAGAGTTTGAGCTTTTTTGTGACGGAGACCCACAATGACACCGAGGCCGGCGAGTATTAGGTGAAGTTTGCCAATCTTAAAAGAAATCCCATCCTCCAAACCAGGGGCAGATCCTCCAAACCCCCAGACAGAATCCCATAATTGAGAGGGAGAGACGAAGTGGAGTGAGTAGTTGGTGAGGCGAGAGAGAGCGTCGACCTGGACGAAGTCTCTTTCAAAAATCAGCGGTAAGAGATAAAAACTTGCCAGCAACAATGAGAGCATGGCTGTGATTACTACCCTCCTGAGATGCTTGCCTTGATATAGCAAAGTCCAGACCATGAGAAAAGGAGCAACGAGAAGTGGAATCAGGTTGTGAGAGAGAAGAAATAATGCCGTGATTACACTAGTTACTCCGACTCGTCGAGGGTTGAGAGAGCGCCATGCCCAGAACAGCCATGGCAATAACATGATCGCAAAAAGCTCAGCATAAGAACCTCTGACAAATAGTCCGATTGCACGATACGGCACTAACAAAAAACTAACAGCTGAAAGAAGACCAACCAGATGACCATACCTCTTCATCAAGTAGTACATGCCAATCCCTCCCGACAAACTGATGAGGATCAGGCTCAGTTTGAGAGCGGTGAGGAGAGTTGGGGTAAAAATGCCAATAAAAGCAACTAAGTAATAGAAGGCAGGAGCATAAAAATGAAAGAGAGGATAACCATAACCAAGGTTGGCTGTGTTGGCCCAGACTGCAGGAATCTGACCATCCATCAGAGTCTCTCTGAGTAGATAGACTCTTCCCAAGTGAGTTGGATCATGCACATCGAAGAAGCCAAACTTGAGTAATGGAAGGCAGGTTAGAAGGAGAACTCCTAGGATAATTAACCAGATGAGAGTAGATTTTTTTGGCATATCCTATGGGATGAGACGATACAACCTAATCCAGCTGTCATCGTGTTTTTTGTATGCGAGAATCTCTTCTAAGCCAGGAGGGGTTGAGTCAATCTGAGTATTGTTGAGAACAAAGTAAATAGTGTTTTCATCTGATTCTCTGGCACGAAGGTCTTGGGGGGGTATTTCGTTAAGAGGCCAATAACCAGTGATTGTGAGATTGTTGAGACCATATGTATAGAGCTCGAGACCGTGGGGAAGGAGACCAAAGGTTCCTTCGGTGCCAACAATAATCTGTTGTCCACCGGCACTACGAGCCTCATCTGTGAGGTACTGGCTAATCTCCTTGACCCCATTTCCAGAGGCCCAGCCATCTGTGTAATCAGCATCATCTGAGAGGAGTGGGGTCTCTAGCGGGGAGGTGATCGCGAGAATAATAAAAAACATTGGCATAATGCTCAAACCAAGACTGATGAGAAATGAGCGCTTGAGCTCAAGGCGCGAGACAAAATAAGCTACGAATAATAAGAAATATGGGACGACAAATAGAATGTAGCGTGAGCGATATAAACTAGCGATTGCAATCTCTGCTGCAAGAGGAACAAGAAACCAGACAGAGAGATGGAGAGTTTGCTTGAGATTCTTTTTGCCCAGTTGATAGGCACCAAATAATCCAGTGAAGGCAACAGGCCAAGTAAGATAATGGAGAAGCCACCTGGTGGAGTTAACGATGTTTTTGCCGAGACGAATTGGATCTTGAAGTATTTCGGCGATTGGTACTGCGAAGTCATTGTTTTTTTGGATGATAATGTGCATCCACGGAGAGAGACGCTGGATATTGTAGATCATTTGTGCGAGAACAAAGATCAGGAGATATTGACCAAGATATTGCAACAGGGAACTACGCTTCTGAAGTGAGGTGTGATTGGTGATCAATCCGGCTGGGAACAAATATAAGTAGATGACTGCGGGTGATTTGACTAGCATCGCTAGGCCAATCGTGATACCGATAATCAGAGCTAGATCTAGGCGAGGTTTGTTGTGATAGATCAAACTCAAGCAAAAAATCAGAACACCAAAAAATGTCAGCATGCTCCCGACTACTGCAAAACGATTGTAAAAGAAAAGGAATGGAGTAATCGTCCCAAAAAAAGCAGCCCAGTATGCTGTACGCTTGCCCCCCGTAAGAAAGCCTGCATACCACATCGCAATAATCGTACCAAGACCAGATAGGACTGAAACTAGACGGATTGCGAATAAGGGGTTGTTAATAATCTTGAGAAACGGCATTGCGATCCACATAAATAATGGCTGCTTACCGTCAGTCAGAGAGATGAATCTCCACGAAGCATCGTATAGTGAGATCTGAGACCAGCGACCGTAGATTGCCTCATCGACAAAGATCGGAAGGCCTGTGAGGTTGGGGAGGGTAATAACAAAGTAGAAGATGAATATAAGAGCAATGAGCAGGTAGTCGCTTCGAGTAAGAGTGGGGAACAATTGCATTGTCATAGCTAGATTATAACAAGGTTAACTTCTTCTATGTTTGGCAAAGATTTTTGAGAAAAATAGATAGATTAGGGGTGCGGCAAAAGTGAGTAGGAAATTGAACTCCCTGGTGTAAGTCCAGAATCCAGTTGAAACATAGGGGAAATAGTAATAGAGAGCAAGAATCGTCATAAGAGAGGAAAAGATAATGGTAATGCGTGAATTAGTGAGAAGTGAGGCTGTGAAGAACCAGATCAGATACCATGGCTGGAAACGATCAATCCAGATTAGGAGAGGAAGATATAGTAGCCAGGCTGAGAAAAATATAATCTGATCTTTGCTCAGGTACCTCTGGAGAAAATATGCAGGAACCATAACTATGGCCATCAGTTTGATCGAAATTCCATAGAAAAGCGAGATAAATGATTGCTTGTACTTGTTCTTGAGAAACAAAAGGATTGCCAGGAGATAAAAAGCCATCATGATCCCATCATTGTGACTGTTAACGAGCGTCTCGAACAAGATCAGAGGATTGAGTGCGTAGGTGAGCTGAAGGAGGGGAATGTTTTTGACTGATTTTAGCTTGTGTGCGATCTCCCCTATCAGCTTGATACTCCAGAGATAGAAGCCATATGGAATCAGCTTGGCGATAAGGAGAGAGAGCGTGAACTTGCCAAGACCAAGAAGGTAAACTGGAGAATAGAGAAGGGTATGACCATATCCGTAAGCTGCGGGAGTGTGGACCCAGCGCATAAATCGAAGCCATGGATCTCCCTCAAAATGGAGAGGCGGGTATATATGAGGGTTGGCATGATAGTGCCAAATGATCTTGGAATGGAACATGTAGTTATAGACGTCATAAGAGAACATGGGATAGCAAAGAGTTAAGATGAGCGAAAGAATAATAATCTTAGGCCAAGGGAACTTGGTGAGTTTTTTGCCAGACTTAAGAGTCCACAAATAGAGGAGGGCAAAACCGAGGGTAAATAATAAATAGATATTGCCAGATAGAGGACGATCAAAATAAACCAAGTGCTGCAACTTGGAGATGAGTGAGAGAATGCTGGGGTTACTGGTTAGAGTGAGATTGAGATCAACAAAACCATATGAATATGCAAAAAAACCTAGTGTTAACAAGAGATAACTAACAAGAATTACAAAGCTCATAAATCGTATTTATGGAGAGTGTCGTTAACCCTGACGCGCATAATCTCAAAAAGCATCTCCAGAGATTCTTTGACAAAATTGCGAGACTTGCCGAGAGTGGTATCCTCGTTTTTCCAGATTACCCGCACTTCTTTGATACTTGCTCCGAGTTTTTTGGCGATGTGCAACAACTCAACGTCGTAGGCGGTGACTTTCCAGCCAGAAGCATTGTTAGCTCTCCCAAAAAGACGCATGTGTGAGAATATATCTCTTGCAAGACTAGTCTTGATTAACTTGAAGCCACACTGGGTATCTTTGATCTCGGGTAGCAATATCAAGCGACGAACAAGAAGGAAGACTATTGAGGCAAGCTGGCGAATAGGAGTGGTGTCAGTACGCTTGACTCCCCGAGAACCTATGACAACATCGTACCCTTCTGTAGTATGTGGAAGTAACTTGCTGAGCTCTTTGATAGGAGTCGACTGGTCCATGTCAGTGAGGAGTACGTGCTCCCCCTTGGCCTTATTGATACCAGATCTCAGGGCATATGGCTTGCCTGCATGTTGGTTGTACAGCAACTTGATCTCAGGGTTATTGGCAATGAAATCTTTGATTGCAAGAAGACTAGAGTCAGTTGAGCCGTCGTCAGAGATGATGACTTCGAATGTAAATTTTTGTTTTTTGAGATAATCCAAGATGTCTTGGAGTACTCCACGCTTGATGTTCTCTATTTCGTTGTAGTTGGGGATGAGGATGGTAACCTTTGGGGATTTGGTTTTCATATTATTCTTTCTCGATATTTATTGTTCCCACATATGTATCATAGGAGATTCTTTCGTTTTGTACCATAACCCTTTTTTGACTAAACTCATTTATCTGAGGGTGTCCCAGATATTCAGCAATTGAGGGATGGGTGGGACCAGTCAGGAAAAGTAGGGTGGTAGTCTCCTCGTCGCTCGAGCAGGGACCCCTCTCACAGATGACATATACAAGATCCTGGAGATCATTTTTGGGAGGGTTATCAGAGAGGGAGAGGTAGTACTGGATTGTTGTTATTGATGAACCTTGAGCATTGACTGTGTTGTAGGGACGATTGTTGGCTTGAGAAAGTATATAGTCTGAGATCTCAACTGCCCTCTCTACCTGGATAGATGATTTACTGCGCAGATTGTAGATCAGAGTAGGATAGCTCCAGATAAGTAATCCCGCGAGGAAGATGACGCTAATCGCTCTAACCACTGGTCTGGCTCTAGTAGCAAGCGCTCCAAACATAAGTGCAATAGTGGGAAAAAGATGTGAGACATAGTGTACGTTTATGTTTTCTCGAAGAAAAGAAATAGTGATTATTGTGCCTATCAAGAAAAACCAAAGCTGCTTGAGATCTTTGGAATGCTTGTTTCGTCGCTTGAACAAGGCAGGAAAGAGGAGAAGGAGAAAGCTCGCTGAGTTTACTAAGCTAGATGGGACTTCTTTGAGCGCGATTGATTGGCTTCCAACAATACCTTTGGATACCATCACAATATTATTCTTGACCCTTTCAAGATAACCTGGCCCCACACTGTTTTCTGCTTTTTTGGAGACTAGATACTTAAAGAAAGCTTGAGTATTCACAAAATCATGTCGAAGCTCAAAAGCCCAGAATGGAGCTGTGACAATAACAAACCCAGATACGATAAGTAAAATGCGTTTGATTAATTCTTTTTTTGGAATTATTTTTATATCTTGCTTGAGTAGAGCGAGAGCAGTCAAGACTACCATGATGAGAGCGACATAATGGAGCTGAAAGAGAGCGCCGGCATAGAGTCCCAAAATAAACCACTTCCACCGCCCAACATAATCAAAAACAAAGAGAAGAAGGACTGAGAAAAAAGGCACTAAATTGGGATTCCAGGAAGATCTAGAGTAATGGAGCATGACTGGGGACAACGCGTACATAAACCCTGCAACTAAGCCACCCCAAAACCCGAATTTCTTTTTTCCCCAAGAAAAAATAAGAAAGGTGGTTGCAACTCCGAACAGACCTACCATAATTGCTGGACCAGCTGGATGCATCTGAGAGATGAGAAGAGCAGGTGTAATAAGGTAGTAATAGAGAGGGCCCAAGTACATATTGCCCACAGAAGTCTCTGGACCCAGGAGGATTGGGGTCTTGTTGTCTATCATGCGTTTGGCGATCAAGACATCCCTGGCCTCATCACCCTGAAAGATAAATGTCTGGTCTATCCTGTATAGATGTGTAAAAGAAGAAACTAGGAGAAGAATGATCGTCAGAATGGTAAAAAGTTTTTTCATGAGTTGAGTCTTTTCCAGAGAACAAAACTCTCCCTAAGGGCACGAAGAATTACTCTGGGATTACTGCCAGTCTGGATGCCCATCTTACGCTCATAATGGTTGATTGGTGTCTGATGGATGGTGGCCCCATTTCTAATAAGTTTCGTCATGAGCTCAGTGATGGTGATAGCGCTGCTGGTCTCAAGAGTGATGTTGTCTAGCAGGTTCTTGGGGATTAGTTTGTATGCACAGTCCACATCCTTGAGGCGGAGACCAAACAGAAGCAGGTTCCAGTATTTGAGTAAAACTTGAGCAAGGATAAGGCGCAATAAAGGATCTCTTCTCTTGTGGCGATAGCCAATAACTACGTCTGCTTGATCGCGCAGTGAGATGAAGTGGGGGAGTTCGTCAAACTGAAATTGTCCGTCAGAGTCAGTAAAAAAGACCCAGTCATACTGAGCTTCTTTGAGGCCGGTCTTAATAGAAGCTCCGTAGCCAAGATTCTTGGGATGGGAAACCAATTTCACGAATGAGTGCTTCTTGGCATACTCTGCAACCAGTAGAGAGGTGTCGTCGCTGGAGCCATCATCAACTACAATGATCTCGTATTTGTCTGATACTTTTTGGATATATTTGGCGGCGTCGGCGAGAGTTTTTTTGATATTCCCGGCCTCGTTGTAGGCAGGAAAGAAGACTGTGAGTTCTTTTAGCTTATCTCTAATCATCTAACAATTGTAACATTACTTGATTGGAATGGGTTATTGTTTTCTCATGTAGAGACTGATTGTTGTGGAGTCATAGATGAGCTCAAACTGCACCGGAGAAGAGAGTGCGCGAACTGCATCTTCTGTGCCCCATTCTGTTTTGTAGATGTAGTAATAATCGGCGGGCACTGAAGTTATACTACCACCTTTGTACTTGTTGACTACATCTAGGCGAGGTTGATAACTAGAGTTGAGAACCATCAGTTGATCTGTGTCTAGATAATAAGTGTATTTCTCGGCAAGGGCAGGAATAACTGCGTTTCTGTGAACAGGGTTATTAACATAAACTATTCCCGGAGGAGCTTCCTTGAGCACACTGAGAGCTTCTAGCTCTTCGTTACCAATAATTTCTTGATCTGCCGTAAGAAAGCGGAGTTGCTCGAGATTGTTGGGAATCGTAAAGATAATAATCAAAAAAATGATTAACCAACTGCCTCGCCATTTTGAGTGAGCTAGATCAGACAACCACTCTACCAAAAGTATCCCTGAAAGCCAGGCTCCGTAATAAAGAAACTGCATGGTGTTGTACCAGCCGCCATTTTGCACAAACAAGATCGGTGCCAGAACGGTCAATAAAATTGTAAATGAGATTGCTTGATAAAATGGAGACAATTTCTTCTTGAAGATTGAGGAGGCCACATATATCCCCGCCAG
The DNA here is from genome assembly GCA_963981525.1 of uncultured bacterium. GTDB lineage: Bacteria > Patescibacteriota > Microgenomatia > UBA1400 > UBA12108 > CAXCDZ01. Next base: position 70,033 of record CAXCDZ010000001.1, read on the forward strand.
AATGCGAGTCCCAAAATTGATAAGGAGAAATAGTCCGAGAGAGTATGCTTCGATTGCCCATAATCTGGGGGAGAAGCTAGTCGCATTCTCATAGAGATGGTACCTGGCGAGCGTCAAGCTATGGTTGTAAAAGAGGAGGGAGTCGTCTATCAATAAGTGAGTCAGTGCAAGTGGTGCCCAACTAAATGGAATGCTAGAACCTGAGGAAACTCCATAAAAAACGAGCAGACCTAGAAAACTACCAGTGATTATCAATAATGCTTGAGTAAGAAAATCTCTCAATGCAAGCCTTTTCCCAACAAACTCTAGCAATTTGAAAATAGAAGTAAATAGGAGAGCTACAACTCCGCCATAGAACTTGAGACCAAAAAGAACGAAAAACAGAATTCCGAGGATGATGGATTGTCTTTTTTGATCCTTGCGGTTAATAAGCATGATGATCCAAAGGATGACTGAGAGCGAGAAGGCAAACTGAAGATTGAGAAACATAGTGGCAGGCTGAATGGAGGTTACAACTGGGAAGCCACGCAGAGACGAGTAGAAAAAAGTGCGATCCTGATAGAGGGTTGCGAGATAACTAAAGGAACTACCAAAATATAAGAAAAAGGCAAGAAGATTGGCTTTGAGAAGGTTGGATGTTCTAGTTTTAATAAAACGAAGAACGCTCCATATATATAAGAGTGCAGCAATAATTGGAAGAAGTTGGAAAAAGCTAAAGAAAGGTGAGATTCCTAGCCTGCTCAAAAGATGAAGGATATAATCCAAGAGAAAGTTGTAACTGGAGAGTGATTCGCCCGCCATAAGAGGATTCTGGAGCGGCCAACTCCCAAAACCAAGTTTTGCGAGACTGATATGCCAGAGAGAGTCATGCAGATGCCACTGACCAATCTGAAGATTGCAGATCCCCGTTGTGCAATGCATAAAACCATTTGGAAGAATAAATGATAGAGAGAGAAACGCAAAGAAAAACGACTGAATAACTAACCACTTATTGAGTCTAAGTTTCTTCATAACGATATTAGTATAGCAGTCGATCGAGCATATGCAGTATGATATGGGTATGAGGAAAAATATTCTTGTAGCAATTGCAATTGCTATCGTATCTCTAGTAGTGTTCTGGTCACCATTTCTTCTCAAGGCTGACAAACTCTGGGGAATTGAGTTAAAAGACCACTCGATGCAGACGATTGTCGCTAATTTTGATGGAATCAACTTCTTGATAGTGGCAAAATCTCTCTACAATCAAGGAATCATTGAGACTGATTATCCGAGTATTTTGTCAGGGAGAGTGAACCTCTATTTCTCTGCCCATTACCCAGGATTCCCACTCATGATTAGAGCTTTTGATATCTTTCTCTCTGGACCAAATGCCCTTCTGGCTGCAATCGCACTGAGCAATATCCTCCTTTCTGTTGCGCTCTATTACCTATATCAAAAGATTACCCCGAAAGGTAAGGGAGCGTTGTATCTGACAGCTTTGGCGTTATTTATCCCAGCTAGGATGCTCTCGATGCGGACAGTGGGTTCCAACGAAAGCCTATTCATCTTCTTTGTTCTAACTTCACTCTTGTTGTCATCTAACAAAAAATATTGGTTGTCGGGAATCGCTGGAGCTGGAGCCGTACTAACCAGAAGCCCAGGGATCTTACTTATGTTTGCTTATGCTGTTCCCCTATTAGCTAATCTTAAGAAAAAAAATAAAATTGATTGGAAAAGCTACCTCCCATATTTATTGATCCCTCTTGCCCTAGTATCTCTATGGATTTTCTACGGACTCAGGTTCGGAGATTTCTTGGCTTACTTTAAAGTTGGTGGAAATATCAACCTCTATTTCCCCCCATTTATGACATTTGGCTCTAACTTTGACTGGATCTCTGGGATGTGGCTAGAGGATATTATCTATACATACCTATTTTACGGCGTGGGAATACTGCTTTTTTTTCAGCACCAGATAAAGAAGAATAAAAGCCTAGCAGTACTTGGATATTTTGCGCTTATATACTACACGATGACCTTGTTTATAGTGCATCGCGATATTGCGCGCTACTCTCTACCAATTGCTCCTATTGTAATTGCGGGGTATGCTCCATTTATTCAGTCCAAGTATCTTAAGTACGCCTTAGTTGCTCTGATCGTCCCAATCTATCTTTATGCCTGGAACTTCATACTCAATAATGTGCAACCGGTTATGGACTGGTCAGCTTTCTTATGAAGAGCAAAGTCCTGACAACTATATTAGTTGTAGCAGGACTGGTTGCGAGCTTGCTAGTCATATTCCCAAGTGGGAGAGAGTATTGTTATCAGGACCAGTGCGGAGTAATGTTCTGGGGAGCTCATGAGCATGATGCTATATGGCATCTAGCCGTATCTAACACCCTATTCTCTAATTTCCCATTCGAGATGCCAAATATGTCAGAGAGTATGATGAGTGGATACAATTATCTCTTAGATATTGTGATTGCGACTACCTCATTTGTTACCCGTATCCCTGCCTCAAATTTATATTTCCAGATCATCCCGATATTATGGTTTGGTCTGTTTGTATGGTTAAGTAGCAAATTTGCCAAGCAATATCATAAGAGCAAATACTATCTACCCGCATTGCTATTTTTTAGTTTTTTTGGGAGCTCACTCGGCTATTTGATCACTCTCAAGAATGCTGGCTCTTTCTGGGGCTCAAGCTCTATCCTCTCTATGCAACCATTGCAGAACCTGCTTAACTTACAGTTTTCCCTATCCCTTTTACCATTCCTGGCAATCTTGATCGGACTGGTGAATAAGAGGAGGAGCGTCAAGGACTATGTTCTTTATGGAATATATGCATTCATAGCAATAGGACTAAAGCTCTATACGGGGGTTGGAATAGTGATGCTACTCATTGTGGACTGGGTAATAAGAGCGATCCGCAGGAAAGACCCAATACTACTATCAACTCCTAAGCTGCTGATTACCGGACTATTCTCGATACTTGCTGTGATAATCTTTTATGCGCCATTTTCGCAATCAACTGGAGCTCCATTCTTACTTGATCCCATGGCTACAGTTAACCCCATCGTAGAGGACTCTAGCCTACTATATCTACCCAAGACTGCTGAGAGACTCTACTCTCTTAGAGGAGTCAAACTAGTAGTAATTGAGCTTTTTGTGCTCGGACTATTCCTAGTATTTAATTTTGGCTCCAGAATATTTGCAGCGTTTGGGCTAGCAGGTAAACAAGAACCAAATGAGATCAGGGAAATAGTTGGCTTAACTGCTATTATCATGCTGATATTGTCTATACTCCTAACCCAGAGGGGGGTATGGTGGAACACCGTCCAGTTCTTGTATGTCTCCCTTTTCCTTTTTAATATTCTGGCAGCAGAGGGTCTGGTGAAAATATTTCAATTACCAAAATTTGGAATAGTGCTAGGTGTCACCATCGTTCTTATTACTATCCCCACAAACATTGATGTTATGAGGTCGTTTTCTAACTTCCCAGGAAATAGCTATATCTCTAGTAATGAACTCTCGGCGCTAGAGTTTTTGAAAAAGCAAGATCCTGGGATAGTACTAACAGGCGGACTCCAATTACGCGGCTCAAAGATAGCTTTACCCCCGCTTGAGGCAACCTACGACACAACATATGTCTCAGCCTACTCTCACAAACAAAGCTATCTCTCAGATCTTATCCAACTCCGACTAACAAATATTGATTATCATGAGAGACTAGAGATGGTAAGTAGATATGATTGCGAAGTCCTTGAAGATGTTAAGTATTTGTATGAGGTAAATGAAAGTCTATACGTATCAAATTACCAAGATTGTGGGAGAGGATTGGAAACAATCTATAGCAACGATACTGCATCAGTCTATCTTGTGAGATAAACTATTTTTTCTTCCAGATAATCTTAGAGTAAGCAAAGAAGTTCCAGAACATGCCGACCAGAATACCGGTGACGGCAAACATCGTTCCGGTGTCAACTGCGAACTTGATAATCGGGAGAGTAAAGAGATTGTAGAAGCCGATATATCTCTCACCTAGAATAGCAATCACTTGCTGGATCAAGATCGAACCACCTGAGGCGAGGTTGAAGGCCACGAATTTTGCTGGTACTTGCTTAGCCTTGAGCTTGCGATCAGCGAAGGTCCAGAGATTGCTAAAAATAAAGTTACTGATAATGGCAGTCTCGATAGCGAGGAAGAAGGCCACCTGGAATGGCATTAGAGAGCGATAGATCTGCAAGAAGGCGATCTGGATGAGCGCACCGATACCTCCTGTGACTGCAAACTTAAAGATGCGATGGTTAAGTATTTTTTCGAGTCTGTTTTTCATGATGTACCTTAATGTATTAAATATATATTCTGAACCTAATTTGGAGTGACCGTGGGTACGATCAATAAAAAGAAATGGTACCTCGCCAATAGTGGCACCTACTTCGAGAGATTTTACTAAGAAGCCGATCTGCCAAGTGTACCCATCGAAGGCGCTGTGTGAGAGCGAGGGGAGAATGTGCTTAACGAGACTTGTTCTAATTGCGCGGTAGCCTGTTGTCCAGTCAGTGACCTTAAAGTTGAGCATTGTGGTACGAATAAATAGATTGCCAGCAAGTGACAGGAACTTGCGGTGTGGGGGCCAGTCCGCAGGTATTGCTCCACCTGGGATGTAGCGAGAACCAAGGACTAGGTCAGAACCAGACTCGATTAGTGCTAGCATTGGGACGGCCTTTGCCGGATTATGAGAGAGGTCTGCATCCATCTGGATGATAATCTCTGCACCCAACTTGTCGATTGCGTAGCGCATTCCTTTTTTATAGGCATGGCCGAGACCAGCTTTTTTGCGATTCTTGAGGAGCTTGATATAAGTCCTAGTCTTTGCGAGCTCTGTGATTGCCTTGCCAGTGCCGTCAGGACTCTGATCATCTACGAAAAGGATCTGGAGCTGATAATTGGTGAGGGATTTTTTGACTTTTGCTATAGCCTTTACCAAGGTTTTAATATTTCCCACTTCGTTATAGGTGGGAATGATGATGACTACTTTTTGCTTAGATTTGTTTTTTTCCATACGAGTTGATCATTAATTTTAGACCATCTCTAAGTGAGATAGCTGGTTTCCAGTTTAGCAGATCATTGGCTTTGGTGATATCGGGACGGCGGCGTGTAGGGTCATCAGCGAGTGCTTCGATTACCTCAACATTTAGCTTGTTGCCAACCAAGTCCTCTACTACCCTAACAGTCTCTGCAACAGAGTACTCTTCTGGATTACCTAGATTAATAACTTCGCCAATGGAAGTGTCGTTTTCAGCCACGCTGAGGATACCGCGAACTAGATCATCGACGTAGCAGAAAGCTCTGGTGCTAGTGCCATCTCCGTGCTGGTAAAAGACTGAGTTTGTGAAATGACTATTGATGATGGCAGGGATGAGGCGTCCCTCGTCGAGGATCATGCGAGGGCCGTAAGTGTTGAAGATTCTGACCACCTTGATCTTGGTCCCGTGCTTACGGTGATATGCAAAGCTGATCGCTTCCAGAAACCTCTTACCCTCGTCATAGCATGAGCGAGGGCCGTTGGGTGAGACATTTCCGTTGTAGTCCTCGGTCTGGGGATGGACTGCAGGATCACCGTATACCTCACTGGTGGAGGCAAGGATGATAGGACAATCATTACTTGTTGCTAGATCCAACATGTGTTTGGTACCCATACTGTTGACCATAAGAGTCTCTATTGGATGCGCCATGTAACTAATACTGCTTTTGGGGTTGGGTGAGGCTGGTGAGGCAAAGTGGAAAATAGCGGACAGCTTATGGCTAATGGCTAATGGCTCAGAAACGTCGTGCTCAATGAGGGTGAAGTTGGGATTGCCCTCCAGATGTTTGATGTTATCCTTAGAACCTGAGACAAAGTTGTCGACAACAATTACCTCATTACCCTTGGCAATAAGAGCGTCGGTGAGATGACTACCTAGGAATCCTGCTCCGCCGGTGATCAGAATTCTGCCCATATTACTTACCCTCTAGCTTAAGGTCTGCTTCGACCATGATGCGTACTAGCTCTGAGAAGCTAGTTTTGGGCTCCCAGCCGAGAATCTTCTTAGCCTTGTCATAGCTACCGATCAGCTGATCAACTTCTGCTGGGCGAGTATAGCGAGGATCGTTCCAGACTACTTTGTCTTCCCAATTCGAGATTTCTGCTGCTTCAAAAGCCAACTTAACGAATTCTCTGACTGAGTGAGTTTCGCCAGTCGAGATCACGAAGTCATCAGGCTCAGAGTGCTGGAGCATAAGCCACATGGCCTCGACGTAGTCTTTGGCGTATCCCCAGTCCCTTTCGGAGTCTGGATTGCCCAGGTGGAGTTTGTCGAGCTTGCCATACTTAATCTTGGCAATACTGTTGGTGATCTTGCGGGTAACAAACTCTAGTCCTCGCCTAGGTGACTCGTGGTTAAAGAGGATCCCGGAGGTCGCAAACATATCGTAACTCTCACGATAGTTGACTGTGATCCAGTGACCATAGACTTTGGCTACTCCGTATGGAGAGCGCGGATAGAAGGGGGTATTCTCGGTCTGGGGCACTTCTTTGACCTTGCCAAACATCTCTGAGCTACTTGCCTGGTAGAACTTGGCTTCGGGGTGAGCGAGCCGGACGGCTTCGAGCATGCGAGTGACTCCGAGTGCGGTGGACTCACCGGTAAACATGGGTTGTTCCCAGCTAGCTTTTACGAATGACTGGGCTGCGAGGTTGTAGACCTCATCTGGCTTGATTTCTTTTACGGCTTGGGTGAGTGAGTGTTGGTCAAGCAGATCGCCTGAGACTAACTTGATCTGATCGATGATATTGGCGATTCGATTATGATTAGGGGTGCTGGTTCTCCTGGTCAAGCCATATACTTTGTATCCCTTTTCTAGTAGGAACTCTGCAAGATATGATCCATCTTGTCCTGTGACACCGGTGATTAGAGCTTTTGTCATACTATTTGCCTTTCCAGTATTCTAGTACTGTTGTTAATGTTATCTTAAAGGGAACTCTTGGCTCCCATCCAGTTATATCACGAAACTTATTAGAGTCAGCCATAAGGACTGGGACATCTACCCCACGAACACGTGACTTGTCCTCCTCTACCCTGACCTCTACCCTACTAACCTCACTCATGAGACTAAGAATCTCACCGATTTTACTAGCCTGATCAGAGCCTATGTTGTAGATCTCGCCACTCTCACATTTTTCTCCTGCGAGGACGTATGCTCGGACCATATCCCCAACATCAGTGAAGTCACGGGCGGTATCGAGATTACCTACTTTGATCACTGGTTCTTGCTGACCAGCTTGGATAGCTGCAAACTGCTTTGCAAATGCTGGGATCACGAAGTTTTCGGTTTGGCCAGCTCCAGTGTGATTGAATGGTCTGAGGATGACGACGTCTAGATCATGAGCGTAGTAGTACTGGAGAGCGAGAGTTTCTTGAGAGAGTTTGCTAACTGAGTAAGCGTTGAGTGGGCGGATGGGAGTAAGTTCTGAGATCGGGAGCTCATCCTCCCTGACTTTGCCGTAGACATTGCCGGAGCAGATCGCGACTAGGCGAACTCGCGGAGAGTGTTGTCTAATAGCTTCGAGAAGGTTGTACTGGAGAGCGAGATTGTTGGTGAGAGAGTGTTTGGCAGTGTCAGTATCAGTGTGAACGACGGAGAGTGCGGCCAAGTGATAAATGATCTCTGGTTGTGCAGTTTGAACAAGACTCTCAGTGTATGAGTAGTCAGTGAGATCGCCAACGATGATATGTTCAGCGTCAAGAAGAGAGGATAGCTCATCATGCTTACTGTATGAAGCGGCATATACTTCATCACCGTGACTGATTAGCTCATGCACGAGATGTTTGCCAACAAATCCTCCTGCACCGGTTACAAGAACTCTCATCTCCCTACCCCCTGATACAGCAAGCCAGCTGCAACTACGTCACGTGGGCTATACTGATTGCGCGTGTCGATAAAAACTTTTGGTTCTTGCATGGTACTTGCGATCTTAGCTAGATCTAACTTCTGATACTCGTCCCATTCGACTAGGAGCATAACGATGTTTGTTCCAGTGCAAGCTGTGTACGGATCGTCTACATATCTTACTTCGCTAGGTAGAAGTGATTTGATTTCATTAATAGCTTGGGGGTCAGTAGCTGTGACAGATGCACCATGCTCAATAAGCCAAGGAATAACCTTTAGAGCTGGGGAAACTCTAGTGTCATTGGTGTCTTTCTTAAATGAAAGTCCAAGAACGGCAACCTTTTTATTCTCGAATCCATCAACATAATCTTGATAACGCTTCATGAGACGAGGAATCCTGGCTTCATTAAGGCTATCCACTGCAATAAAAATACTCTCTGATTCACCAATAGAGCGTGCATAGGCGGCAATCTCTTTGACGTCCTTAGGGAAACAAGATCCACCGTAGCCTAATCCTGGATACCAGTAGTGAGTGCCTATTCGTGAGTCTGCACCAATGCCAGAGAGCACCTCCTCAACATCTGCCCCGTTTTGCTCGCACAAGTCAGCCATTTGATTAGCAAAGGTGATGCGCATGGCAAGATAGACATTTGCGGCGTACTTGGCCATCTGGGCACTCTCGGCTTGCATCACGATAATGTTTTTGGTGAGTGGTTGATGCAAATTGGTGAGAATCTTGATGGTATCTGGATTATCAGAGCCAATTAGAACTCGATCAGGATGTAGTGTATCTTCTACTGCTGTGCCTTCACGAAGGAATTCTGGCACTGAGGCGATATCAAAACTAACCTTTGTAAGTGGAGAGATGTGATCACGCACTAACTGATTTGTTCCAGGAGGGACGGTGCTCTTGATGATGACGATGACACCATCCTGCAGATGAGGTGCTGCTGACTCGGCCGAGACCATGACATACTTGAGATCGGCTTGACCGTCGGAGGCAGAGGGCGTACCAACCATGATCATGACGATATCAGCGTCAGTGATGGCCTGCTTGTAGTCGGTGGTGAAGGTGAGGTTGCCGTCTGACTGGGTTTGGACCAATAACTCGGAGAGTCCTGGCTCAAAAAAGGGCACCTCCCCATTTTTGAGAGACTCGATCCTGTCCTCGCTTATATCAAGTCCAACCACCTCATGTCCAAGCTTAGCTAAGACTGCTGTAGTGACGACGCCGACAAAACCTGTACCAATACATGCTATTTTCATACTCAACTATAATAACATATCAAGCCTGCTAATAATCTGGGCAAAGTCAGGGTTATATTTAATCTTGGCTATCCCATCCTTGAGTGTAAACCACCCTGCATCATGATACTCATCAGTAAGATACTGAAAGTTGATCATGTTCTCCATTTCAACTAGATACCAGATATCATAGTGGGCCTGACATCCTAGCTCTGGACGATTGATTTCTTTTACTGAGAGAGAGAATGGAGTGAGCTGGTCTGAGACAATCGTGTGATTGAGCTCCTCCTTCATTTCACGAATGGCGGTGTCAGTTGGACTCTCGCCCTGATCGATGTGTCCTCCTGGTGGAATCCAGTCATTTGCCTTCTTATGGTGACCTAGGTAGATGGAGCTGGAGCTACGGTGGATGGGTAGGAAGAAGACACAGTAATGATGAGGATTACCCTCATCTCTAGTATGGCTGGATTGGGAAGAGTGAAGGTAGCGAAATTGAGATACTGAATGCTGGTCTGTAGTGGGAAGAGTGTAAAGGGGAGTGATCTGGTCCCAGGCAGATTTTTGCATAGAGTAATTGTACACCTTGATTTTTTTGTGATTATTGCATGGGCTGATGAACTAAATTAGATATGGGTAGAGCGACAGCCGGATCGAGCCAGGTATACAGTGTTAGGTGTCCCGAGATATATCTGTTACTGTTCCCTCTAAAAGATATATTGAGAGAGCAACGTGGCAAGCGACACCAAGTGCTACGCACATGGAAGGAGTGAAGAGTAGTGTCACAAATTTCTAAATCCACTCTTCTTGAGCAGTTTGGTCTCCTCCGGCATCGCCCGTGTTAACTGTCCCAGCTGGCTCAACCAAGAGGATTTTACATTCGTTCTCGGCATATGGCTTATGCTCAACACCCTTATATACGATGGCCATTTCACCCTCATTCAACGTGATACTACCATCGCGAAAATCTATCCTAAGTTGACCATCGATGACTATAAATACCTCGTCGGTATCGGTGTGATCATGCCATGTAAAATCCCCTTCGACCTTGACCAGCTTGAATTGACAATCATTCATCTGGGCGATGACCTTGGGAGACCATTGGTCGGTGAACTTCTCAAACTTTTTCTGAAAGTTAATGGTTTTGGTTTTCATACATCTCCTTATTTAATTTGTGACACTATTTTGACTAACGTTC
>CAXCDZ010000002.1:0-35441 GCA_963981525.1 uncultured bacterium
GTGCGGATACCGCCGTCGTATCCTAGGGGGCGAGCAACGAGTGGCCAGACCTCCTCAGAGATTTTGAGTTGATCTTCCCTGAGTCCTGAGTCCTTGAGAGCGGACGGCAAGAGGAACTGCTTGGCGATGGTGATCTTTTCCTCATCACTATAACTAGGCATCTGAATAAGCTCCAAACGATCGAGGACGGCGGTGGCGACATTCGTCGTGTTATTGGCAGTAGCAACGAAAAGGACCTGGGAGAGGTCGAGTGGGTAGTCTAGGTAATGGTCAAGAAAACGATTATTCTGAGTAGGGTCGAGAAGCTCTACTAGCACTCCCATGATGTCAGCTCTCTCATCTACCCCTACCCTGTCAATTTCGTCGAGTAAGATAACTGGATTCATGGAGCCGGCTTCGCGCAGAGCTTTGACGATGTTGCCTGGCTCGGCTTCTAAGAATAGCCTGGATCGACCGCGCAAATCACGAGCAGAACCTAGGCCACCAAAAGGAATGCGGGCAAACTTGCGCCCCAAGACTTCGGCGAGGGCGTAGGCGAAGGTGGTCTTCCCGGTCCCTACAAGTCCTACGAGAAAAATGGCAGGAGCCTTGACTGCATCAACGTGTCCAGTGTCCCTTCTGAGTTTGAGGGTAGCCAAGTACTCAATAATGCGATCCTTGGGTTCTTGCATGCCGTGATGACTCTTCTCCATTTGGGAGGAGGCGTTGACGATATCTAGCTTGTCGGTGGAGTAAGTATCCCAGGGAATAGTGGTGATATTGTTGATGTAGTGGGCGATGCGATCGTATTCTTGAGAATAGATACCAGTATCGACCATGCGTTTGAGGCGGGTGAGCATGTCTACTGATTTTTCGCGAAGTGCGTCGGGAAGCTTGGCCTCACTAACCTGAGCCTCTAGTTTGACGAGTTCTGTAGCAAGGCCCGCTTGATTACTGGTGGCAGTGGTGGTCATGAGGTCATTATCGCACAACTCTAATGAGCATACCAACAACGGTGAGATCGTAGATTTCTTTTGAGTCTTTTGGTTCCATAGCGATACATCCTCCCGTCATGGTGTCTCCGATGTAGTAGCCATAGCGATAGAATGGCTTGCCAAAATCATCCACGGCATATGCGATCTCGTGTAACCCTAGATAAGCACCAACGTCATTGGCATATGTGAATCCCATCCAGTATGGCATCCAGACATTGTATATATCTGAAAAGGCCTTGGGGGCTTTGTTGAGGATGTGATACTCGCCCACAGGAGTAGGGTAATCATTGCCAGTTGAAATGTGATATTCTTTGTACAAATTACTGTTGATGAAAAAATACATCTTTTGCTGAGAGAGATCCACCTCTAAGTAGCGATCTGCCAGTTCGCCACGCGAACTAGGACCATCGTCCACACCAAGAATAACTGAGTTAGTTGAGTCACCCATAAAACGATAGTTGATAGCTCTTTGAGCGTTTTCGTAGGCTGCTTGAGGGCTGAAAAACTGCTTTTGCTTGGCAGTTAGACGCGAGGTGATGTAGCTGATAAGGATTGGTTTATCGATTTCTGGAGGAATACTCGAATCAATTGTGGTGGGATTGATGAGCTGGCGAAGAACAGTGCTCGCGAGCGTAATATCGGAGAATTCTCTGCCATTCTTGATGCTAACTGTGATTGGTCTACTATGAATGTTGTGGAGTTGGCGGTTGTATGCAGAGAGATTCTTGTCCTGGATGTTACGAATAACATATGGAGGAACAAATGAAATTGAAGACTCATCACCAAGTACTCTAGTATCTGAGTTGAGATTATCAAGATTGATGACATATTCCTGAGGTGGGTTGATGTATTGAACCGTACCCCTACTTGTGTTGTAAGAAGTCCTGGGAATGGGATTCTTGGCAATTGGTATAACTAGCTCAGACTCTAGATCTGCTAACTCAGCTGTGGTGAGAGAGTATTCTTGATCAGGAAGAATGAGGGTGATGGTGGTAGTGGGAGTCGGTGGTTGGTTGATGGTTCGGTAGTATGCGAAGGCCTTATAGGTGAGAGAGGAAGATACAAGAATCAATAAGGCTAAGCCAATGATGATTCTGGTGCGCATGACAATAGCTTACAGCATGTGGCCAGTAGCGTATAGAAGGTTAAACCCCTGTATTAGCGGCGAGGAGGTCGACTGCCGTTATCACGAAGCTCAGTGAGAGAGACCATTGAGAGGTCGATCCTGCCCTGATCATCAACTCCTTTGACGTAGACTTTGACTTTTTCGCCAACTTTGACGAGTGCCGAGGCGTCCTGGACGAATTCTTTGCTCATCCTGGAGACGTGGACTAGTCCCTGTTTGCCGCCCATGATCTCGACGAAACAACCGTAGTTCTCGACTCTAACGACTGTGCCTTCGTGCTCTTCTCCCGCTTCGGGGACGTGAACGATGCCTTTGATGGTTCGGACTGCTTTGTCGATTGATTCTTGATCAGGTGAGCTGACGTTAACAACGCCTACTCCAGTGTCATCACTGATGTCGATCTGAGCGCCCGTGTCGGCCATGATGGCTTTGATGATTTTGCCACCTGGTCCGATGACTCCACCGATCATATCCATGGGAATCTCGAACTGCTCGATCTTGGGAGCGTATTTGGAGAGAGTAGCACGTGGTGTGTCGATTGCAGCTACCATCACGTCCATGATCTCGAGCCTGGCTACCTTGGCTTGGGCGAGTGCTCGCTCAAGAACGTCGAAGGTGATACCTGCTACCTTGATGTCCATCTGAAGCGCGGTGATACCATCTCTGGTTCCTGCGACCTTGAAGTCCATGTCACCGATGTGATCTTCGATCCCTTTGATGTCGGTAAGCACAACGTGCTTATCACCATCAGTCATGAGACCCATCGCAATACCTGCAACTGGCTTCTTGAGAGGAACTCCTGCGGACATAAGTGAGAGAGTAGAACCACAGACTGAGGCCTGCGAGGTACTACCATTACTACTCATGACCTCGGAAACGACCTGGATCGTGTAAGGGAAGTCAGCTTGAGAAGGCAACATTGGGAAGAGCGCACGCTCAGCGAGTGCTCCGTGTCCAATCTCACGACGACCGGGGAATCCGTAACGTCCTGGGTCACCGTATGAGTAAGGAGGTGCATTGTAGTGATGGATGTAGTGCTTGTTTTCTTCGCTTTCCATACTCTCGATGATCTGGCCGAGTGCGGGAGATCCGAGTGTAGTGACTGAGAGAACCTGAGTCTCACCCCTCTGGAACATGGCAGAGCCATGAGTGCGAGGGAGAAGATCTACTTCGGCTGTGAGCTCACGAATCTTAGTGAGTTCGCGTCCGTCTAATCTAACCTCATCTGTGATAGTCATTTTGCGAGCAAGCTTGGTAAAGACGTCGTTAACAACCTTTTCGATCTCACTGTTAGTGAGTGCGCCTTCTACTGGTTCTGCATCATCTGCGGGGAACTGAGCTACTGCGATCTCGTGGATATCTTTTTTGTCGAAACCATCTTGGCCGAGAGCCTTTTTGAGAAGAGGTTCGACTGCTTTCTCGACTTCTGCAACTTTTGCTGCGTCGAGCTCAGCTGGCAATGGAAACTCAGCTTTTTTTGAACCAACTTCTTTGACGAGATCATTGATCACGCCAACTAACTTCTTGACTTCAGCTTGAGCTTGTTTCATGCCTTCGAGGGTCTCTTCTTCTGTTGCCTCATTGGCACCGGCCTCGACCATGACGACTCCATTGTCGCTGGCAGAGACGATAAGATCGAGCTTGCTACTCTCACGCTCCTCGTATGTGGGGTTGACCATGTATTTGCCATCAACTAAGCCCATGCGCACTGCTGCGATTGGACCTGCCCAAGGGATGTCAGAGATGCTTAGTGCGGCTGAGACTCCAACGAGAGCTGGCATGTCTGCGTCGTTTGCACCATCTGCTGAGAGAACGGTAGCAACTACCTGGATGTCTCTTTTGACGTGAGTTGGGAATAGAGGTCTGATGGAGCGATCGATGATCCTGCCTTTGAGGATGGCCTCATCTCGAGGACGACCATCGCGTTTGACCCAGCGGCTACCTTTGATCTTGCCGCCAGCATATAGCTTTTCGGCGAACTCGACGGAGAGCGGGAAGTAAGGGAGGTGGGTGTCACGATCTGCCATACAGGCGGTGACGTGAACAACAGTCTCGCCATAAGTGACGAGGACAGCTGCGTTAGTAAGAGAGGCGAACTTACCTGTTTCGAGGGTAAGATCTTTACCACCTAATTGGGTGGTGACTTTTGTTGATTTCATGGAATGTAACTGGGCTTATTTTGCGAGGTCGAGAGTCTTGATGAGGGTGCGATAGCGATCCTCGGCTTTACCTCTTAAGTAGTTGAGGAGCCGACGACGCTTACTAACCATCTTCAAAAGTCCCCTACGGGAGTGATTGTCCTTCTTGTGAGACTTCAAGTGGAGTGTTAACTCTTTGATTCTCTCAGTGAGGAGGGCAATCTGAACTTCGGGTGAGCCAGTATCTCCTTTCGTGGTTGCAAACTTTGTAATTAATTTTGACTTGTTTTTTTGTTGTAATGCCATAGATGGTGGGGATTATACAAGGGAGAGAGGGATTGTGCAATTGGAGTTATTTGGAAGGAGTGCTGCCCTTGAAGATTTTGGGTTTGAGCCAGTCAGGCTGCCCCACTTCGCTCTTAGGAGCTTCGCTGGGGGTCTTTGCTTCGCTTCGAGGTGCGGGAATGGGCTCGACGATGGGCATGTTGTTGACAACTTTGGCGACAGGTTGGACCGGAGCAGGAGCTGAGCGTCTGGCACCGGTGCGATAGAGAACGGCGAGAGCCTCGAAGGTGTCTGCGGTCATCTTGGGACTCGCGAGTCCATTTGTGGCTTCTTCGATACCCTGCATGAGGTTGCTGGCGATATCCTGATCAAGTGGGAGCTTGAGCTCCTGGAGAACGGCGGTGATTAACTCACTATTACTGCTACCTGCGTCAGTGAGGTTGATGGCGCCAAATGTGCCGGCAATGTTACTGAGGTTAACCAGCTTATCTTTGACAAACAATTCGTGCTCTTTTTCTGCAATAGGGCCGAGTTTGGCTAGATTTTCGGCGCCAATGACGATAATTAGATCAGCAGAGGCTCCTGATGTGCCAAAAATGATGTCGTTTTTGGTGATGGGAGCGGCATTTGCCTGGGGAGCAAGAACTAGATTGAGATGACCGCCCTCGACGTTGCTCGTGACTTTGTCAACTGCGTTCTCGGGTAAGTTAACGGTGATGACCAGGTTGTTACCACCAACACTAGAGGTGATTTTGTCTAGACCGACTAGATGAGAGTCTCTGACTACAGGCTGGGAGCTAGATATGATAGAGGCTTGCTTGCCAGCTTTGACCAGTGAAAGATAGAGTGCGAGACCGGAAGCTACGACGTCTTTTGTAGCCTCAAGAGGAAGGGCAACGAGAATAGTTTTGGCTTCGGTTATTTTTTGTGCTAAATTCTTGATGTCACTCATAGTTATTAAGCCTTATATAGTAACGAATCAGTGTATTAATCGACTGATTCTGATTTCTTATAGGCTATAATAACAGCTTTCTCTGTGATGTCAAGCTTGGGAGAGAGGATGATTCCGCATTCGTTCCCTGCCTTGATCTCGTGGATCTTTTCTTTGCCGGTTCTAATTGACTTGATCCGAGCGTTTTTGAGCTCTTTACTCCCCTTTTTCTTGAGGTGGACTGTGTCTCCAACCGTGAGCTTGCCTGACTCAACTGTGCAGCCTGCGACTATAGACTCATTGATTTGGAAAATTTTGAGCACTTTTGCCTGTCCTAGCTCTTCTTCGTCGATCGTGGGCTCGAGGATGCGCAGCACTCTTTTCTCAAGATACTCGAGAAGTTCATAGATGACCTGATAGGTCTTGACGATTACTCCGTCAGTTTCTGCGATGTTTTTTGTATGACTGCTGACTTTGATAGCAAAACCGAGAATGATGGCGCCAGTAGAAGTCGCAAGATGAATATCTGCATCGGTAATGCTGCCAGTACCAGAGGAGATAAGATTGATCTCAGGAGTAAGGCTGGATTTGATTGCTTCGAGAGAGCCTAGGGAGTCTGATTTGAGGATCAGATTAAGGCGATCAGTGGGTTCAGCGGGTGAATCCAACAGGGACTCTCCTCCCGCCTCTGGCGTCCCAACTTGGCTTTCTGCCAGGTCTCCTGTCGAGGAGAGTCCCTGGGCGTCGGATACAATGTGTGGGCCGGTGGTGACGACCTCACCAACATGAGGGAGAGAGTTAAAACCAAGAATCTGAGCTGGTTGACCTGGGGTGACCTGTTTGAGCGAGAGTCCAGAGGGGGAAATAAGAGCGCGGACTTTGCCACTAGCTGAAGAAGTGCTAATCTCGTCGCCGACCTTGAGAGTCCCTTCCTTGACTACGACCGATACTTTGACTCCCCTTTTCATGTCTTTTTGGGCTTCGATGATAGGGGCAGTGAGGACGGCGTCTCTCAGATCTTTTAGCTCCTCTAGTTCGGCAATCAGGATAATCTGCTCAAGAAGTGAGTCAACTCCCTTGCCTTCTTTGGCTGAGATCTCGACAACTGGAGTGTTGCCGCCGTATCCTTCGACAAAAACCTGGAGTTCGGTGAGTTCGGCTTTGGCCTTATCTGCGGTGACGTGAGGACGATCCATCTTGTTGATGGCAACGAGGAAGGGGATTTTGGCATCAGTAAGATGTTTGACGGATTCTTTGGTCTGGGGTTTGACTCCGTCGTCGGCGGCGACGATCAGGATAGCTAGATCAGCGACGGCAGCACCGCGGGAGCGCATCTCACTAAAAGCTGCGTGACCAGGAGTATCGATAAATGTGATTGCCTTACCCTGATATTCTGCCTGATATGCACCGATGCCCTGGGTAATACCACCGACTTCGCCGGCTTGGACGTGCGCATCGCGAATGTAGTCTAGGAGAGTAGTTTTGCCGTGATCAACGTGACCAAGAATAGCTACGACGGGAGGTCTGCCGATATTACTTTTTGCCACGCTCTTTTTCCTCGGCGGCTTTTTCGTCTTGGTATCTCTTGAGACGATCTGCTTCTTCTTTTGCCTGATCAGCTCTCTTGTAGAAGCGAGCGATTGCCTTGACGATCTCGACTGGACCACGATCATCTACTTCTCTGATCTCGTCTTCCATCTTCTCGTGTTTGGCTTCGAGAGCTTTGACTGTGGTAATACCCTTTTCAAGGAGGTGATTACGGATCTTAGAGGACAAACCAAGTGAGTCGAGCTCAAACTCTTCTTGACCAGTAGTGGAGACGGCAACTTTGGTCTCACCATCACCCTTGAGGTCGATTTTGTAACCTGTGAGCTTGGCAGCTAACCTGGCATTCTGGCCGCCTTTACCGATCGCGAGGGAGAGCTGGTCTTCGGGGACGACGATGGTTGCTTGCTTATTGTCCTCGTCGATTGTGACAGAGAGGTTTTCGGCAGGGGCGAGCGCGGAGGCGATGTACTCGTCGATCTTGTCAGAATACTCGACAATATCGATCTTCTCACCGTTGAGCTCATTGATGACGGCCTGGACTCTGACTCCTTTTTGGCCGACGCATGATCCGACTGGATCTACTCCATCTTGAGTGCTTTTGACGGCGAGTTTGGTGCGGTGACCTGCTTCTCTGGCAATGGCAACGATCTCGACTGCGCCTGAGCCTACTTCGGGGACTTCGCGGGCGAAGAGTTCTTTGACTAGCTCTGGAACTGCACGGGAGACGATTATCGCCTTGCCCTTATAAGTTTCTCTAATCTCGAGAATGTAGACTGCAATCCTCTGGTTGAGGCGGTAATATTCGTTAGCGATAGCTTGGTCGGTTGGCATAAGAGCCTGACCGCGACCGATGTCAACGACGACGTGGGGACCTTCGAACCTGAGAACCATACCGGTAATCATGGAGTCGATCTTACCTTCGTACTCACTGATGATGGCGTCTTTCTCGGCTTCCCTGACTCTCTGGAGAATGACTTGTTTGGCAACTTGAGCGGCAATCCGACCGAATCCAGCAGGGGTGGCGTCTTTGCCATCCTTCTTGACTGAGATGGCACCTGTTTCACCATCAACTGCGACCTCATATGCATCGATGTCTTCTTCGGCAATATCGAAGTCACGGCGAAGGGCTGCCTGGATGGCCTGTCTGATACTGTCGATGATAACTTCTGGCTCTATGCCTCGCTCGGAACTAATTGCAGTGAGTGCGAGTGCGAAGTCTGATCTAATTTGTGCCATAACTACTCCTTTGGAGTAAATCCAAAATAACAAATAACAAATTTCAAATTGCTTAGTGAGGGTTTAGCTCACAACATCTGGGATTATAGCACCCTCCTTCGCCCTTGGCTACGGAAGGGCACGGCAAGGTATAAATATCTCTTAAAAGGAGAAAGTCTCAAGGAAGCGTACGAGAGGAGAGTCTTCGGTGCTGGTGGTACTCACAATCTCACCGGTCTCGGCAGAGACGACTGATTCTTGATTGTAAAGGCGTTTGAAAAGGCCAAGGAATTTCTTTTCCTGCTTAACTGCAAAACGATATGATGGGACGTCACCGATGTCTTCGAGCTCTAGCTCCTGATTTTCAGAGGAGAGTGAGAGTCCACTGGCACGGAGATTCTCAGCAGCTACGTCTGGGAGGACTGAGACGATCTTTTCTGTTCCATCAGGTCTGGTGATGATGATTTCGTTATCGTCACCGATGCTGACGGGGAACTCGGTTTTGGTGCGAAACTTACTCTGCATGATTTCGAACTTACCTTCTTCGTCTGAACCTAGTTCGAGATACTTGCCGTCACGTCGCTCAACTTTGAGTTTCTCTCCTGGCTCGAGCTCTAGTTCTTTGCGGCGAATAACTTGACCTTCTTTATTCATGACAGCTTGTTTAACTTGCATAACAGAACCTTCTTTGATCTCGAGTTGTGATTTGACCCTTTGCTGATAAGTCTCTTGAGACTGGACTCTTGCTTCGGTTGCCTGCTCGAACCTGACTTGTACTTGTTGCGCGTCTGGTGTGCCTAGAACTGAGCTATCTACCTCAACAAGAGTGCCAGAACGATCAATGAGCCAGTCGGCACGAGCCTGATCTACAGAAGAAAAAATAGTAATCAAGAGAAGTGAGCCGACAACGATAAAAGTGTTTCTAATGGTCATGAGTGCCTCCGATAACTTAGTACTACCTATAGGTATAGCACAATTATCATGACTGGCCCAGCTCATGAGCGAGTTTCTCAATGAGTTTGCGGGCTTTGCGGCTGGTTCTTTTGGGGAGCATGACCTTGAGCTTGATGTAAAAGTCGCCCCTAGCACTACTTCTGAGATGTTTGACTCCTTTGCCACTTAGCCTAACAGTGGACGAGGGTTGGGTGCCAGCTCTCACCTTGAGCTTGAGCTCTCCGTCGAGTGTGGGCACCGTTGTCTGACCACCGAGGATTGCCATGGTCATCGGGATCTCGTGATAGGTGTAGACGTCCACGCCCTCGCGGCGGAAGAGTTTGTGATCATCCACATTAATACTGACGTCAAACTCGTTGTAGCGAATGCGGGTACCGTCATCGGCACCGGCTGGGATCCTGACAGTGAATTCTTTGCCCTGATGGACGAAGCGTTTCTCGACTCCCTCGACTGCTTCCATGAACTTGATGGTGAGGGAGTAATGTGGCTTGACTCTTTTCTGACTACCAAAAGGGTTGGCGCCGCCAAAGAAACTCTCAAAAACGTTAAATGGATCGGAAAATCCGCCGGCACCGCGGAAAAGATCCTCGAATCCTCCGCCACCAGACGAATAGGAGTATGTGAAAGGACCGGAGCGCTGCTGCTGGCCACCGGCACCGCGAGCGCCACCAAAACCAGCTGAGGGATCAAAAGCAGCGTGACCGAACTGGTCATACTTACCCCTCTTGCCCTTGTCGCTGAGGATCTCGTATGCTTCGTTGATTTCTTTAAACTTGGCTTCTGCACCCTTGTCCTTGTTCTTATCGGGGTGCCATTTGAGGGCGAGTTTGCGGTATGCAGTCTTAAGCTCGGATTCTGAGGAGTCTTTTTTTACCCCGAGGACATCGTAGTAGTCGCGTTTGCTGGTCATAACATGATTCTAACATCGAGAAGATGAACTAGCAATAAGAAGATGTGAGTGCTAAGTGGTGCCGAATTGGCGGTCACCGGCATCCCCTAAGCCAGGGACAATATACTTATTCTTATCGAGATGATCGTCAACTGAGGCGGTGGTAATAATTACATCGGGATGGGCCTCATTGAGAGCTATGATGCCCTCGGGTGAAGAGATCATTGTAATCATATGAGATTGATTTTCCTGAGAGATCCTTTGTGGCTTCGTAGACTAAGAGAGGTGTAAGGCTGTGAACAGCGGCGCGAAAAGTGGCCATGTCAGTGTCCTTATTGCGCATGATGGATAGATGCTGGCGGACCAAGGGATGATCAACGATGTTGACATGGAGATCTGCGCTGTTTTGGGCGGTCTGGAGCATGGTTAGGTCGGAATAAGGCATGGGTGTGATTATAGATCATTTATAGTATCTAAAATGCTAATAAAGTGGATCGTGAGGGGTGAAGCGGCGACCCTGAGTCTGACCGTCCTCATCGTACAGACAGACAAACATCATGCACTGCCCCACTGTGCAGTTAATACAGTCATCGTACAGATGTACTACCGAACCGTTATCTGTACTCCCCCCTAATGACTCACATAATCCAGTATTCTTACCTGTTGGCAGATCGTGAAAGAATAGTTGTGAGTCAATTTCGGGCATAAAAAAAGAGCCATTTCTGGCTCGTGGTCCGCGTGTTTTGTGATGATGGTTTGCCTAGGTTCATTTTTTTGCTCCTAGAATTACATTCTATAGAACAATGGTGGGGAGAGTCAACGAGAAGATTGGTGTTGTTGGTGTTACTATGTTTCGAAACATGGTAACAAAAAGGGTTAGTTAATAAATTGTTGCAAGATTTTGATAATTCCATTCTCATCAACTGAGTTGCCGACAATATAATTGCCTTCACTCTTAGACTTAACTAGATCTTGGAGTTCTTGCTTGGCGTTGCCCATGGCACCAGCGTAGCCACATAACTCGATGAACTGCCAATCACTAGGACTATCTCCGACTCCCAAATAATCTGACATGGGAATGTTGAGAGAACTAGCAATACTAATTGCAGCTTCTTTTTTGCTAATACCGTGTGCCGTAACGATCCCGAATTGGAGAGGTAGGATTACTGGGTGGACTCCCCAACTGGTTTTGACGAGGTCGTCAAACTGAGACATGATACTAACCACTCTCTCCTTATCCTTTTCGTTGAGTGCGATGGGCATGATTTTGGTGATCTTTTGCTTCCCAGCCTCCACAACCAAATCATCCACTATGACGGGATCTTGCTGGAGAACGTGACGATGGCCTGGAGTAATACCGTCTGCGACTTGACTCTCTTGAATGTAGTAGTTGTCTACTGTGTAGAACTCGGTATAAACATTTTCCTCTAATAACTTCTTGATAACCTGAGTGGCCGAGTCGAAATCTAGATTATATTCTGCAACAACTTTACCTGCAATTGGATCAATAATAACCCCTCCTCCATCTGTGATGTGGAGATTGTCGAGACCAGCGTCCTCGATAATCTTATCTATCGAGAAGTGTGGCTTGGCTGTGCAGAGAGTGATGGGAATACCGAGAGACTTGACTCGCTTGAGCTCGGCAATTACGTCAGGGTGAGGCCATGGAGAGTTGTAATCTATCTTCTCTCCAACAATAACTCCGTCGACGTCGAGAATTATTCCTTTGATCATGTAGTTTTTCTTTCTGGCAATTTGCCTGATAATAATAAATCTATTGTATGAGCTAAGCCATCTTCATCTACTGATGGCGCAATGTAGTCTGCAATCTGTTTGAGATCATGTGTGGCATTACCCATAGCAACTTTGTATCCTGCAGAGTTGAGAAGTGGAATATCATTATTATAGTCACCAACTGCAACAACTTCACTTTTGTTGAGATTGAGTATTTGCAATAGATGTTTCATTGCAGATTCTTTTGTTGCTTCTTTGTGAGTGATGTGAATATCAACCTTTCCCTCATTCCATGATCCAGCGCTATGGTATGCAATACCATCCACCTTGCTCAGTTTCTCAAGAATCTCGTCTTGATGTTGAGGTAATGTGTTCATGAGATAGATAACTCTCTCTGAACCTGTGACTACTTTGTCTATTGCGGAAACTCCTTTTAGCTCATCTCCAAAGAGGATTTCAAATGAATAGGGTTTGCAAAGCTTGACTACCTGACTAACTTGCTTCTCTAATAGGCGTTTCTCCCACAATGTTTCTTTGCTAACTGGATTAATTATTTGAGTTCCACCAGAAATAATACATGGGTCAACCAGCCCAAGTTTTTCGAGAATTGGCTTGGCGTTAGTTATTGGCCTGCCTGTCGCAGCGCAGACAATAATTCTTTCTTTGGCTTTGGCAACGGTGCTAATAACAGCTGATGATGGCACACCATCTGTCTGCAGTGGTATTGCCGTGCCGTCGAGATCAAAAACTATTGCCTTATATTGCATGTGGAGAATTATAACAGGCAAGATGTTGTTACTATGTTTCGAAACATGGTAACGCTACTATTGTTCAAATAATGGCAATGATTGGGTATGGAAGTTAATAATATAATGATTCGAATCATTATATTATTAGAATTGCTGATAATTATGAGAGGGATTGGCGGAGGCGAGTGGCGTAATCCAGGCGATCTGCTGGATCAGAGAGAATTTTGCTTCCAGCATGAACATTGAAGTCATCCCCCTCAAATCTTGGAAACACATGAAAGTGATAGTGAAAGGCATGTTGATCCCCTGCTGGCTCATTGTTCTGGAGGGTGGTGATGCCGTCACAGCTGTAGACCTCTTTCATGGCGAGAGCTACCTTTTTGGCAAGTTGTGTGATGTGTCCTGCTAGCTCGTCGGGGAGGTCGTAGATATTCTCATAATGTTTGTTAGGAACTATGATTACGTGACCTGGATTGTTTTTGCGTCGGAATGAGTTGATGAAAGCACTAACTTGCTTGTCTTGATATACGAGGTCTTGCTGGAGAAGGAGTGTGTGTTTATTCTCGACCCCTTCTACTCCTAGGCAGATTGGACAGATGTATTCAGAGGGAGTGTGGTTGTGCATGGAAGTATTGTAGCAACAAAAAACCCCGCATTGCTGCGAGGCTTTCCTTAATAAACAAACTGTTGTTAACAGTGCTACTTCTTTTTCTTTTTATCCTCTTTTTTTTCGTCACCGCCTTCGTCGACGACTTCGCCTTCTTCGGGCTGGTCATCTTTGGGTCCTTCGGTGGACTCAGGACCTGTCTGGTCGGAGCCAGACTCGGCTTCGGCGGCAGCTTTGTAGAGCTTTTCTCCATATTTGGAGAGTGACTCACTGGCCTTCTTGATCGCTTCGTCGATGGACTCGAGAGTGGCGTCATCCTTAGCCTTGACCTCTTTGAGTTCTTTGAGCGCGTCCTCGATCTCCTGCCTCTCAGCTTCCTCGATCTTGTCACCAGCATCCTTGAGAGTTTTCTCAGTCTGGAAGATCAGAGACTCGGCCTCGTTGTTCTTGTCGACGAGATCCTTTTTCTTTTTGTCTTCGTCGGCATATTTCTCGGCATCTTGACGCATCTTCTCGACCTCATCCTCGGAGAGGTTGGTGGCGTTTTTGATGGTGATCTGTTGCTCTTTGCCGGTACCCTTGTCTTTCGCACTGACATTCAGGATGCCGTTGGCATCGATGTCAAAAGTGACCTCGATCTGAGGGATACCACGAGGGGCTGGCGCTATCCCGTCGAGCACGAATCTACCGAGTGACTTGTTGTCTGCTGACATTGGACGCTCACCCTGCAGGACGCTGATATCAACCTGAGGTTGATTATCGGCGGCAGTTGAGAAAGTCTGACTCTTGCTGGTAGGTACAGTCGTGTTGCGCTCGATGAGAGGTGTCATGACCTGACCCATGGTCTCGATACCGAGAGTGAGGGGTGAGACATCGAGGAGTAGTACATCGTTGACATCACCTGAGAGGATACCAGCCTGGATCGCGGCACCGAGTGCGACGACCTCATCTGGGTTGACGCCCTTGTGAGGCTCACGACCGAAGAAGTCCTCGACGGCTTTGCGCACTAGAGGCATGCGAGTCTGACCACCGACAAGGATGACCTCGTTGATGTCAGTGGTTTTGAGTTTGGCGTCTTTGAGGGCTTTTTTCACTGGCTCGATGGTGCGCTTGACCAGGTCACCGGTGAGTTCCTCGAGCTTGGCCCTGGTAAGAGTCATAGTGAGGTGGAGAGGTTGGCCGTTACTACCTTGTGAAATGAAGGGTTGATTGATCTCGGCAGACTTACTACTACTGAGCTCGATCTTGGCCTTCTCGGCAGCGTCACGGATGCGCTGGAGAGCTTGCATATCTTTGTCTAACTCGACGTTGTGCTCTTTTTTGAACTCGGCAACGATCCAGTCGATAATGACATGGTTAAAGTCGTCTCCACCGAGGAATGTGTCCCCGTTGGTACTCTTGACCTCGAAGACTCCGTCCCCGATCTCGAGAATAGAGATATCGAATGTACCTCCACCGAGGTCGTAGACAGCGATCTTGCCTGACTTCTTCTTATCCAGGCCATAGGCGAGGGCGGCGGCTGTGGGCTCGTTGACGATACGTTTGACCTCTAGACCTGCGATCTGACCAGCTTGTTTGGTAGCCTGGCGCTGTGAGTCATCGAAGTATGCAGGAACGGTGACGACGGCATCGGTGACTTTTTCTCCCAAGTAGGCTTCGGCGTCGACCTTGGCTTTTTGGAGGATTTTGGCACTGATTTCTTGGGCGGTGTAGGTCTTGTCGCCGACTTTGACTGCGACTGAGCCTGCCTTACCTTCGACGATTTCGTAGGGGACTTTGCCCTGAGTGTCTTTGACCATTTTGTCGGTCATTTTGCGGCCGATGAGACGCTTGATACTGAAGATGGTTTTGGCGGGATTGAGGATCATCTGATTTTTGGCGACTGTGCCGACGAGACCTTTTTCTGGCTCGACGATACTAGGGATGATGTTGGCTCCTTCTGAAGTGGGGATGACCTTAGCCTTGCCCCCCTCCATAACTGCGACGACTGAGTTAGTGGTACCTAGGTCGATTCCGATGGTTTTGCTCATATTTATTTTCTCCTTATTAGAGTAATTTTTAATTTGTATAAATAATTTTTATATTAATACCAATAGGGTCTGACCCTTTTGGGCTGCTTTTCATGTCTTTGACTTGAGTCCTTTAGGGTCAGACCCTTTGGAAGAGCCGCTACCAATGACGACGGAGGCTGTGCGGAGGACACGATCATGGAGTTTGTATCCCGTGCGAGTGGTGGCGATGATTTGACCTTGTTTGCCAGCCACGAGCTCGGAGCACTCCATGCAGGTGGGATCGAAGTCTCCTGATGTGTCGACTTTTACTACCCCCTCTTCCTGGATAATCTTGTCAAGCTGGGCCAAGAGCATTGAGATCCCCTGGTCGTTGAGACTCTGATCTGAGAGATCAAGGTTGTCACGAAGATCAAGGAGCTTGGTGATGAGATTGGCGGTTGCGAACTTGATTACGTGTGAGGAGTCGCGCTGGAAACGTTTTTCGAGATTGGCGTAGTCGGCCACTGCGCGAGCGAGTTTGGCCTCTAGAGCCTGGATCATAGGATCAGGTGAGTTAGTATCTTTGGCCGGGGTTGGGGTTGGTTTGTGATCTTTTTTTGTCATAGTTAACTCCAGGTAGCTGAGATCTCGTCAATGAGACCGCCCATGTGTCTAAGCATGGGGTAAATAAACGGATAATTGAGTCTGGCTGGACCGATGACACCGAGTGTGCCGGTGAGATCACCTGCTGTGAAGTCGACGTAAGCCATCCCGCAGGAATAGAGATGATCGATCCCGAAGTCGTCACCGACGATGATGTGGATGGGATCTGAGTCAAGTAGGGTGATCTTGGTAAATAAGTCTGTGAGTTCGCGGTGGGACTCGACCATCGAGAGGACGGCGCGGGTAACGTCGATGTCGTAGAACTCGGGGAGTGAGAGAATGTTGGCGTATCCGGAGGAGTAGACGCTACCATCTGAGGTGACAGCGACGCCGATGGTACCTGTCTTTTCGCTAAGTAATCTCGTTGACTCGCGAAGGAGGAGAGAGAGCTCGTTACGGTTGTCCCAGATGCGTTCTTTGACATCTACCTCTTCTGTAACGGGGAGGTGATCCTCTGTCATGAGCTCGGAGACGTAGAGTTTGAGTGAGAGGGGAGGGGGGATGCGGCCTGCAGAGGTGGGGGGCTGTTGGAGGTAGCCCATGTCCTCGAGTCTGACCATTTCGTTGCGGATAGTAGCGGGGGAGACTCCGAGATTGAACTTCTTGTCCAATGTATCGGAACCTACTGGCTCACCAGTGGTGGTGTATTCCTCGACGATCGCTTTGATGATCGTGATCTGGCGAGGGCTAAGTGGTTTTGTACTCATATTTCGGCTTTGCTCAATATAAATATTTCTGGCTAGCTCAATACTAGTTAGCAGTATAATAGCGAGAGTGCTAGCAGTTGTCAACAGGGAAATTTATAACTTGAGAATTTCGGTGAAGGCCTCGGGGGGGACACTTACGCTACCTAGCTGTTTCATTTTCTTTTTGCCTTTTTTCTGTTTCTCCAGGAGTTTTTTGCGTCTGGTGGCGTCTCCTCCATACAACTTAGCCGTGACATCCTTGCGATAGGCGCGAACTGTCGCGCGGGCGATGATCTTGCCGCCGATGGCAGCCTGGATTGCAACCTCGATCTGACTGCGAGGAATGACATCCTTGAGCTTGTCCACTAGTGCCCTACCCCGATTCTCGGCATGAGCCTCTGGGCAAACTAGTGAGAGTGCCTCGGCTGGGTCTCCGTTGAGGAGGACGTCGACTTTGACTGCTCGCACTACCTGATACCCCACGTGCTCATACTGGACACTGGCGTAACCTGAGCTAATGGATTTGAGTCGGTCGTAGAAGTTGGTGATGAGCTCGGAGAGGGGCATGAGGTACTCTAGTTTAGCCTTACCCTCGGACGGATACTCCATGTTGACGAACTCGCCTCTCTTACCCTGAGCTAACTCCATCACACCACCGACGTACTCTTCTGGTGAGTAGAGAGTGAGTGCGACTACTGGCTCCTCTATCTTCTCAATTACTTCTGGTTTGGGCCAATCAGCGGGAGAGGAGATCTCGACTTCTTGATGATTTTTTCTGAGCGTGATGTGGTACGGAACTGAGGGAGAGGTGTTGACGACACTAAGCTCAAACTCACGACTAAGACGTTCGGCGACGATCTCGGCGTGGAGGATGCCCAAAAATCCCATTCTGTATCCAGAGCCGAGTGCAGGAGAGTGACATGCTTGATAGGCTAGCGAGGCGTCATTGAGAGCGAGTTTTTCTAGGGCGTCAGTGAGGTCTGGATAGTCGGCTGCGTCAACCGGGTACATATCCATAAAGACCATGGGCTGGGGGCGCTGATATCCATCGATCGGGGTAATGGTGGCGTTAACTGTGGTGAGAGTATCACCGATGGTGATGTCACGAATATCTTTGTGGCCAGTGGCGAGATATCCAACCTCACCGGTTTTGATCCCATCGGAAACTGTCATCTTGGGAGTAAAGAAGCCGATCTCTAAGGGATCTAGCTCTTCCTTGCCTGCATATAGATAGAGTGAGTGTCTATTACTCTTATTAACCTCTCCTGCCATGATCTTGACAAAAGCGATGACGCCTTTGTGGGGATGGTAGATGGAGTTAAAGACTAGGGCGCGGAGGGGCGGATTTGCCGGTTTCTCAGTGGATTCAGTGTTTGCAGTTTGCTCAGTAGGAGCTGGGATACGTTTCGCGATGGCGCTGAGAAGATCTTTGACGCCCTCGCCAGTTTTGGCGGAGACATAGAGAATCTCACTGTCACTAAACCCAAGAGTGTCGACGATTTCTTTGGCAACTCTAGCAGGCTCAGCGCCAGAGAGGTCGATCTTGTTAACTACAGGGATGACGGTGAGGTTGTGATCACGCGCTAGTTCGTAGTTGGCGAGAGTCTGGGCCTGGACGCCTTTGACTGCGTCAACAACTAGCACTGCCCCTTCGCAGGCGTAGAGGGCACGACTAACCTCGTATGAGAAGTCGACGTGTCCAGGGGTGTCGATCAAATTCAGAATATATTCTGAATTTGGCTTATGGCTAACAGCTGATGGCTTATAGAGCATGCGGACGGGGGCGAGCTTGATTGTGATCCCTCGTTCCTGCTCGATTGGATTGCTGTCCATGAGGCGGGCAACGTTCTCCCCTGCTTTGATGGTGCCAGTTTCCTCCAGCAAGCGATCGGTGAGCGTGGTTTTGCCGTGATCGATGTGGGCGATGATGCCGAAGTTTCTTATGTTTTTCATGTCTGTTAGAGTTTGTCCTTTTTAGCCAATAAGGACTCTCCTTTCACCTGCTGGTGAGCCCTTCTTGATTTGCAATCAGGAATTCCTGTTAAGGAGAGTCCTTTGTATTATACCGCGGATTCACCTGACTCGAGAGGTTCTGTGGATTTGGCGAGTGCCTTATGCCAGTTGCCGAGCTTGCCGAAGAGTTTGACGAAGATCGAGAGCTCGGGAACACGCAAGAGATATGAGAGTGAGATATAGACTGAGATACCGATCACGGTGACGGTGATGGTGAGGAGGATAAGAGGGAAAGTCCGCGTGGTATCAAAGATCATTTGATCAAGGAATCTGAGAGGGATCCAGAGGGAGAGAGTCGTGATTGCGGTGAGCGTGAGCATGCGAAGGAGAGGTTTTGCGAGGTTAGCTAGATTAAACTGAGCGAGGCGATAGAGGGCGAGGGTGAGAATGATGGTCTCGAGAATCGAGGCGACGGTGATAGCGGTTGCCATACCAATTATGCCTGAGCGTAGAATGATCAGAAGATAATAACTGAGACTGATGTTAACGGTGGTTGAGATGAGGTTAATGATCAGGGGAGTTTTGGTATTGTGGAGAGCGTAGTAGACCCTGACGATGACGTGGGTGAGGGAACGAGCTGCGACTGAGATGGCAAGGATCGCGACTAGCTTAGCTGTAGTAACAGTCTCGCTCCACGGAAAAGAGTCAGCACCGTATGCAAGGCGGACGAGAGGAATACGTAGAATGAGAAGGATCGCTGAGGCGGGGAGGGCGAGATACATCATTTCGAGAATGGTGCGATTGACCATACGAGCAAGGTGTTTGAGTGTGCCACTATCTGCCTCTTTGGTTAAGAATGGGAGAGAAGCCTGTCCGATAGGAATACCAATGAGGCGGATCGGGAGACCGGAGAGCTGCTGGGCGATGGCCATCATAGTGACTGTGCCAGATGAAAGGAGAGTAGAAAAAACGATGATGGCAGTCTGCTCAACCTGGATCAAAGAAAGCGTGAGGGCGCGTGGGAGCATGAGTCTGGTCATTTCTCGGATTGTGCCCGTACCTTTACCCCAAGTGAATTGGTAACGGAAACCTAGTTTGAGAGCGAGGGGGATCTGGGCTGCAAGATGAAGAATCGCACCGATAACGACGCCAACTGCAGGACCATAAATGCCGAGGGTGGGACCCAGAACGACGATACCAATGATAATGCCGAGATTATAGAGAATTGGAGAGAGGGCGGGAATGAGGAAGCGCTTGTGAGACTGGATAATCCCAGTGAGGAAACTGGAGAAACCAAAAAATAACTGAGCAAGAGCCATGATGCGAGTGAGAGAAGTCATGAGATCAAGCTGGGCAGAATCGAAGCCACGTCCAATCATGGCACTAAGAGGGCGCGCAAAAACTAGAATAGCAATCGAGAGTGCCATCATACCGAGCATGACGTAACTAATCATGGAGGAGGCGATGATGTTGCTCTTTTTTCTATTACTGATGTGTTTGGAAAAAATGGGAATGAATGCTGAGGAGAGAGCGCCGACAATGATAATCTGAAAAACCATGTCTGGAAGACGGAATGCCGCCCAGAAAACATCCACGAGCTCCTTGGTGTTATAGAAGTAGCTGATGAGTAGTCTGGTACGGATGACTCCAAGCAGTGCGGAGAGTAAAGTCGCGACCATGATGATGGTGGCGGCAGAGAGGATCGAGGAGTTTTGTTTTTCGAGTAAATGCTGACCGTTACGAACGAGGCGTTTGAACATAGCAATAAGTGTACTACAAGATCTGTCCTTTTGGGGCTGCTTTTCGGGCTTGAAGCCTCGAGTCCTTTAAGGACAGACCTTCTGACGGCTTACAGAACACAACCATTGGTAGTTGCAGTCATGCCTGCCTCTGGGGTATACTACGCTCCATGCCAATAACAAAATCAGCAATCAAAAAACTCCGTGTGGATAAACGCAGAGTTCTTATTAACCGCCCGGTAAAGGCGAGAATGAAGACTGCTCTTAAGAATGCACGAGCTAACCCAACTCCAGAAACAATCAGCAAACTCTACTCTGCACTAGACCGAGCAGTCAAGACCAACATCACGACCCGAAACACTGCAGCAAGACTCAAGGCTCGCTTAGCCAAGTCAATGAAAGCTAAAAAGCTTGAGAGTCCATTTGGCAAGAAAGCAGTCAAGCCCACAACCGCGAAAAAAGTAGTGAAGAAACCTGTTAAAGCAAGTAAATAATCTAAGTTGGTGGAATGTTCTAAACGGTTGGTATAAGATGAGGGTATGGTTAAGTTGCCCGCTTTTTTTGGTAAAAACAAATCAATCAATCTATTGCCACGTGATAGCTTTGAGTCAAGCACGATTGGTGTGGTTCTGGAGTGGGCGCTGGCTTTTGGTAAGTGGGCGGTAATTATCACCCAATTAGTAGTGATGGTGACTTTTTTGTGGAGGTTTGGATTAGATCGTAAACTCACGAACATCAGAAGAGATATTGCGCAAGAAGTGGCAGTGGTGAAGTCGTATGAAGAGCTGGAGGAGAAGTTCTTACTAACCCAAAGGAGTGTTAATTATGCTGGCGAGGTCCTTAGTAGGCAGGCTGAGGTGGTGGATCTGGTCAAGCTCGTCCAGTCACTGACACCGAATGACGTATGGTATGAACGCTTTTCACTAAATCCAACCACTATCACGATCACAGCATATTCGGCTTCACTGAATGGGTTTAGTCGTTATCTGTCAGCTCTACAAAAAGAGCCAGCATTCACGAATGTGAATGTGGCGAGTATTGAGAACGGTGGAGGCAAGGAGGCACAGCTCTCGTTTAATGTGACTTTGACCTATGCGGAAGCTAAGAAGGGCAAAAAATGACGCAGAAAACAAAGATGGCTAGTTCGAGAGCAAGAAAGTATTCGCTGGATCTATCTCGCTATTATCGCAAACCATCCACTCAGGTATCGCTCTCGATTGTTCTGTCGTTTTTTATTGTGGCATTCTTCTTACTTGTGGCAATCAAGCCAACACTAGTCACGATTACGAAGCTAAAGCTCGAAATTGAAGAGTCAGAGACTACACTAGTTAAGCTCACGGCCAAGGCCGAGTCTCTCACCCAAGCAGCGCGCGTTTGGGAGACGATCCAGCCCGCTTTGCCGTATGTCAAGACTAGTATTCCACAGGAAGGTGTGGAGTACAACAAACTGACCAAATCTATCGAGATCCTGGCACAGGAAAGTGGAGTGGAGATAACGAGTATGACACTCGGTGAGTCACTCCTGTATTCGCAGATATTAGAGGTATATGCGGGAAAGAATCAAGAGGTGGTCGAGATGCCAATCACAATTAGAGTGGTCGGGAGCTTCCCACAGACACTGGGATTCATGGAGAGCGTGCTTAAGTTGGACCGGTTGATGGGAGTTGAGTCGGTGACTGTGAATCGAGAGGTAAAAGGGATTGACGCAAGTGTGGTGGGAATGGCAATCAATGGAAATGTGCAGTATTTGGCCAACACAAAAATGCTAAACAAAGCAATTAATCCGGAGGGCAAGTAATGTCAAGAAAAAGCACAGTTATGGTTAAGAGGTCGATCTATCAGATGGGAGTGGTAACGGTGACAGCGAGTGTAATCTGGATTGGGGTGGCGATCTATCAAACCCTAGTCACACCAGTCGACGTCAATGTGCCAGTTGAGATGCTAAAACCACTCTCTCCCGTGCTTAGTGGAGAGACATTAACTGAACTCACGACAAGAAGACAGATGGAAAACCAAGATTGGAGCTCACTAAGCAAGGTGCAGGTGCGTGAGTCCAGTAGTTCTGGAGTAGCACAACGATAGCTTTGTTGATAGGATAAAAATACGATGAATTTTTTAACCAGGCGATTACCAACAATACTAGGACTACTAATTCTCGTGGGAATCGGATGGGGGTTGTGGGGATATATTCAGAATAGTCGACCAATAATCTCTGAAAGCATCAGGCCTCAAAAAGTGCGAGTGACGAATGTGGCTGACAACAAATTCTCGGTGTCATGGATAACTAGTGAAATGAGTATGGGAAAGATTGAGTACGGGGGAGAGGGAGAGAAACTATCACTTGTGGCTGGGGATGACCGAGGAGGAGTGAGTGAGCTCCATACAGTCCACCACGTAACAATCAGAGATTTGCAGCCCAACACTTCATATACATTCCGGGTTATTTCTGGCCAGACGGGGGCGAAGTTTGATAATAATGGTAGCCCATACTCTGTGACTACAGGCAAGGTGATCGGGGCAACACCGGTGGCGAAGAGTTTTTATGGCACAGTTAAGGATGTGGGAGCGGACGGGGCGATCGTGTATATCGCGCTCCCGAATGCAGAGCCAGTTTCGACAATTGTGACAACGAGTGGGAGTTATTCGATACCGGTCTCGACGATTAGGTCTGGGGATGGGAAAAGTTATGTGAATTATAATGAGCAGACCACGGTGGCGAGCGTGAGTGTGGAGGACGGAAATCAGAGCGCGGTAGCGACAATTTTGATGAGTGGAGTAACTCCAGTACCAACAATTACGATGGGTCAAGACTATGACTTTCGTAATAATGTGGCAATTGAGCCTGAGGTCGCGCAGGTAGAACCAGGAACGACCCCAGAACCTATCTCGATCCTGAACGTCGAGCCTTTGCAGGTTGCGAGTGTGGGGAGCGCGGAGATTACGATTCTTAACCCGGGAATAGACGGAGAGGAGCTAGCGACTACCCTACCCGAGTTTCGAGGGCTTGCGCCAGCTGGTGAGGATCTCTCGATCACGCTGTATGCAAAGGTTAACTATAGCGATACCGCACTAACGGATATGGACGGGACATGGGAGTGGACACCACCAGAAGAACTAACCGATGGACAGCATGAGATTATGGTTTCTTATATCGATAGTGAAGGTTATGAGCAGAAATCAT
Source organism: uncultured bacterium (assembly GCA_963981525.1). Lineage (GTDB taxonomy): Bacteria > Patescibacteriota > Microgenomatia > UBA1400 > UBA12108 > CAXCDZ01. The sequence continues at coordinate 23,364 of CAXCDZ010000002.1, forward strand.
CGCGAAGCTTCTTTGTTTCTGGATCACTAGCTCAGAGCGGGGATCCTGCTTTTGAGTCGACTCCTTCATCTGGAGTCTATGCGAGTCCGAGCCCCTCGACAATGGCGACAGAGAGTGCACGAGTGAGTAACCCGTCAACAGAGTCGGGAGTGCCGGTGAGTGGGATAATTGACCATACCCTATTGACGGGAGCTCTAGGAATCGTCATTATGGTACTAGGAGCTCTAACACTAGCTCTATAAAACACTGAGGATTATTGACAATGCCCGATGATACACAACTAACACCACCCACGCCAGAAGCTAAGGTTGTGGATAATCCGCAAGATGTGATTGACGAAGTACTAGGTGGAGATGAACAAAAGGGAGATAAGGATATAGTACATAGGGAGATAGAGGAAGACAAAGTAAAAGAAGCCATGCCAGTTGTAGAAGAAGTGGAAAAAGTAGAGACTCCAGAAAAAGTACCAACTGAGTTACTGACTCCACCACCAAGTATGCCAACCCCTCCCCCTATGCCGGAACCTGAGAAGCCTGAACCAGAGAAGTTGCCGCCACTATCACCTCCCTCAGAATTACCCCCAACTACGCCAAACAAACAGGATGTCCCACTCGCTTTTGCAGGGACTCCGGCTCCAGTTACAGCTCCAACTAGCGCACCTACCCCACCCATAAAACCACTGGTTGGTAGTCCTCCACCGGCTATGCCACCTGGATTAACTCCCAAAAAGATGGTGGAGCCCAAGAAGAGTAATAAGAAGAAGGTGATGGGGATCGTGGCGGGAGTGGCACTACTGCTGGCCGCGGTGGTCGGGGGATTGAGTGGATACAAATATCTACAAGAGCCTGTAATAATAATGAGCAACTATGCTGATAGGTTAATTAGACAAAGAGAGAAAAGTGGTGGTTGTGTTGGGGCAGCATGTATGGCACCAGAAGTTAAAGAAATTGCACGAAAAGCGTCTAGTGGTGATAGTGCTTCTCAAGCATACTTGGATAGTTTGAAAGATGATAGAGCTGGCTCTACTGGATCAAATACGTTGGCAATATTGGAGATGACGGAAATAGCAAATGGAGATAAAGACGTAGGGGATCTGGGTGATGGGAGAGGAGAGTTTGATGTAACTAGTGGTGTAGATGACGCTGTTAGGTACTGTAATGAACATGGTGGGTCGAATTGTGATACTGCGACTGGTATGGGTAGTTTTTTGCAAAATGCAAATGTTAATTTATACAACGAGTATCAAAGAATTTTGGCAAGTAATGGAAGCGCTGGACTTACAGATTTAAGTGATGAAGACAAAGGAATAGCAAGTTTGTGTGGCGAGAATCACGGCAAAGTTGTGGGAATAGATAGTTGGCCGGCTGGATTTAGTGTTGACGATGGGCGAGTGACGGCGATTGATTGTAGACTCAACGTAAGCGGGAAGTACGTGGGTAAAGCATATTATGACTCCTCAGCAAGGAGTGTGAGTGATCTTTATAGTAATGGTAATAATGTAAATGGCTGTGCTGGACTTACTGGACTTACTGGACTTACAAGAACATCGGATGGAGAGTCCCATCGTGGAGGATTTGTGGGTTGTAATGGATCTCAGAATTGTTTCTGCAGTGGAGGTGTTGAAGTGGGTGGTCAATATACTTCTGGCAAGCTGGAGTGCTTTGATGATTATGCGGGAGATTCGTGTGCATATGAGAGAACTGGCACATATACTGCTCCAAGCTCACCGCCAGATTCACCTCCTGATACCCCTCCTAATACCCCCGCAACTCTCATGTGTAGCTCGATAGCAAAAGATGTGGTGTCACCGAAGATCGGGGATAAGGTCGTGTTTACTTGTGCAGGTGCCGTGACTCCGACAGATGCAACTGCCCTTACGTACGAGTTTAGATACAGACGTAATGCAGGTGAGTGGTTTGATCTTACTGCGACTGGGACAAAGACTGAGTTTACGATTGCGCTGGCCGGAGATTACGACGTACAGTGCAAAACGTGCGGAACAATTGATAATGCGTCAGTTTGTGATCCAACATGGGTAGGCGCAAGCCAATAAATACTATGATTAAAATAAAAAACAAGAAAAAGAATATTGCTCTGATCGTAGGGGGGATATTTGCGACGATCATGCTTGCTGTGTTGGTCGTGTACTCGATTAACAAGCCAGCAACAGAGCAAGTAGCGCCAAGTCCAGTCCCCACTGCGCAGCCAATTGTAGTAAATGAAGTTACTCTTCCTGACGTCTGTTCACTGAGCTTTTCGGTGAGTGAGATGGTGCCGCCAGTTTGTAATGAGGCGTGTAATGACACAACACTTATCTGCCCCACTGACCAAGAATGTATCTATGCTGATGCGTCTGACACGACTGGATTATGTAGATTGCCGGCATATCCGGATAGTGCGACCTGCACCCCACCTGGAGAATCCCCAACTCCTTCTCCTTCGATTACTCCATCCCCATCTCCATCAGATAGTCCAAATGCTCTACTAGACTGTGTTGTGAAGCGAGTTTATGAAGATGACTCGCAGAATGCTGCGGGAGTGTATTATCTAAACCGAGAGATCACGGACACTAACACCTTAACTAATGGACAAGTAATCGTGTACAACATAGTAGTTGCTAACACGGGTGACGGAGAAGTGTCTGAGACGACGATAGAGGATGTGCTCTCAAGCAACCTCACTTATATGGACGCAAGTAGCGGGTGTACGTATGACTCGACGAGTCGTAAGGTAACGTGTGCGGTGGGAACAGTGCCGGGTAACACTGAGACGAGTAAGTCGATTAGAGTGAGTGTGGCAACATCTGGAACAACCTCGATCAATAACCGAGCAGATGTGTTCTCGACCAATGGTCAGCGCGATGTTTGTGAGATCACAGTCGGTACCACTGGCGTAATCGAACAGCCACCCTCTCCCGTACCAAGCTCGCTACCTGAAGCTGGAGTGATGGAGGTGACGACTGCAACACTATCTATTGGAGTACTACTGCTACTGGTTGGTGGACTTGGGTTGCTACTACTATAAAGAAAGTCTTTAATTCCCAATAGGGTCTGACCTTTTTGGGCTGCTTTTCGGGCTTGAAGCCTCGAGTCCTTTAAGGTCAGACCCTTTAGTCCCCTATTTCCAGGATGGGAAGAGGGAGAAAGCTGTGTCCCAGTAAGCTTGTGGCATGGGAAAACCATAATAAAATGGAGAGATCAGCAAGAAGACGATAAGCGCGAGAGTAATGATGATGAGGCGCGTGCGAGATGAGAGAGTCCCAAGCCAAGAAGCAAGAATGATCATAAGAAAAGTAGCAGACGGAAGATAGTGATAGAAAAACATGATACGGGGAGAGAAGATCCAGGGGATCGTTAGTATTGCGTATAGAGTATAGAGTATGAAGTATGGGAACTTTTTGATTTTGGGCAGCTGCAAGATGAGAGCAACAAGGCCTAGCCACAACAAGATAGGATTGGACTGGGAGTAGATGTTGCTGATTTTGTCGCCGTACTCCACAAAATACCAAACTGGACGTAAGGAGAAGATCCACTGCCAAGGCAGTGACTGATAAGCGTGCGTGGCAACTAGGTTGGTGTGGTAGTACCACATCTGACGATGGAGCTCAAAAAACTGAGCCCAAGTGTAACCAGAAAGGAAAAATGGTGAGTAAGAAAGAAGATAGATACAAAGCGAAATTAAGACCAAGCGAATAGAAAGCAGTAAGTTACGAACACTCGCTAAAGCAAGGTTCGTAACTTTGATATCTCTCAAATAGATGAGGGCGAGAGGGAGAACTCCGTAGAGTGCGGACCATTTGGAGGCGAGGGCGAGTCCGTAAAGTATGGCGCTTTTTTTCCAGCTCTTTGTGAGTGCGTAGTTGAGTGACCAGATAAAAAAGGTGAGCATGTAGATGTCGTTCATTCCGATTCTGCTTTGGACCAGATGCAGACCTTCGATCGTGAGGAGGAATGCAGCGAGTGCGGCGGTAGAGCGCGAACGAAAGAGTGAGAGAGTGAGCCGATAAACTCCGTAAATACTCACTACTCCAAGAATGGCAGAGAAGAATCTCCAGGCGAAGGCAGTATCTCCAAAAGTTGCGAGTCCGAGAACCATGCCGTACTTGGCAACAGGAGGATGCGTCCACTCGTAGGCAAAACCTTCTGGTGGAGTAGCCCACCAGATCCATGCTTCGAGATTATTGGAGAGTATTTCTTGGGCAGTAAAAGCATGGTAGACCTCGTCGAAGATGTGTTGCGGGGGACTACCGAGATTAACTAAGCGGAGGAAGAGTGCGAATATGAGAATCGAGGTGAGGAGTCTGTTTTTCTTAATCCAGGCTAAAAACTCTTTAATAGCTTTGGGCCAGTCCCAGAAAACTGCGAGGGAGAGAGTCGTGAGAGTAGTCGCGACAGAGGCGAGATTACCCCAGACAATATGCATAGGCCAGGTCTGATCGTGTAGTACCCAAGAATATGCGGCCCAGAGATTGAATGAAAAGAGAGTAGTGAGGAGCATGTAAGGAACAATCAGCCAAGAAGAGGTGAGAGTCGCGAGTGCGAGGAAAGGGAGTGCGAAAAGGAGGTGTCTTTCGTGCATCCGGGTAGTAAAGGTGAAAAAGGCTGCAAGGATAGTGCCGATAACTCTCGGGGCGTGGGAGCGATCCCATCCAGTGCGCGCCCAGAGCCTGAGAGTGTTAAGGGAGAGTAAGGAGAAGAAGAGTTGCCCCCATGACTGGAGAGTGAGGCCCAAAACCAAGTGATTATCAGGGGGCCATGAGGAGAGTGGAGAGCGAATATTCCAGAGATTAAAGGCGTTAATAGAGGTGTAGGGATAGGTACTTGCCTGCTCGAGAGTCTTGTCTAAAAGGAAGCGAAAAGCACCAAATGGAGTGGAGTTAACAAAGAGTGCGGGGAGGAGAAAAAGTAGTATGGCGTATAGCGTATAGAGTATTAAGTATGGGAACTTGGGACGATGAGGGGACTTGATTAATATAATTGCGAAAACTGGGAGGGTGAGAATGACAATGGGTTTGAAGGCAACGGCGAGAGAGAGAAGAAGTGTGGCGTATAGCGTATGGCGTATAGCGTATGGGAAACGAAGAGATCTAAGAAAGTAAATGAGAGAAATAACTGCTAGTAGTGCTGGTAAGGAATCTGTCTGGCCCCACCAGGAGGTGTCACCGATAAAAGCTGGAGAGAGAATGAGGAGGGAGACTAAAAGATCGGACCTTTTTAGGCGGCTTTTCGGGCTTGAAGCCTCGAGTCCTTTAAGGTCCGACCTTCTTGCGATCGAATGTATCACTGCAATTAGACCGAGCTCGATAAGAGTGAAGAATGATTTGAAGACAATTGAGAAAGAGAGGGAGAAATAGGAAGAAAGATGGGAAATGAGTGCAAAAAGATAAACTGGGAGAGGAAGATAGTCACACCAAGTTGAGGCAAAAAACTCGGTCGGGCCAAGCTCCAGAATAAGTCTGCCCCATGCTGAGTAGGTGCCGATATCGTAGGGCTGGGCGGGTAAGGTGATAGCAAAAACTCGGATAGCGATGGCAATGATGAGGACAATATATCCAAGATACTGCAAGGTCGGACCTTTTTGGGCTGCTTTTCGCGTCTTGCGACTCGAGTCCTTTAAGGTCCGACCTTGAGTCCGACCTTTAGAGATTTTTTGCCACATGGTCATGAATTTCTTCCCAATTATTAACTGGCACTAAGACCCACTGCCCTTGGTACGGGGAGCGATTTTTGGGAGTCAAGAAGAGTTCGTCAAGGTTAAATGAGTCAAGGGAGTTGTCGAGCTTAGAGTAAGTCAAGAAGAAGCGGAGAAGACCACCAAACTCATCATCCTGAATATTGGTTTCGAGTGAGGAGCGAAAGCTTGCTAGTAGTGCTTGGAGAGTGTCGAGTGAGAGGAAGGTGTTGGAGGAGAGGAGTTTGTCCTGGAAAGCCTGAATAATCTGCTGCTGCCTCCTTGAGCGAGCAAAGTCTGTACCCTCGTCTCCCTCGGCATGGCGGGAGCGAGCAAACTTGAGTGCGGTCGCGCCATCCATGTGAGTCATGCCGAGATCGAAAAAGAGATGTTCGTAGCGATCTGACTCTGGCTCTGCTGTTTCTTTGCCGGGAATGGGATACAGCTTATCATCTAGAACTGCCTGAACATCGATATCAACGCCACCTACTAGATCGATTGCCTGAGTAAAACCGGCAAAATCGAGGGCAAGAGCATAGTGGACTGGTTGGCCCAAGACTTCGCTGATGGCGGAGCTTGCGAGATCTAGTCCCCCGCCCTCCCTCCTTTGTTCTCCGTAGTGATAGGCAGTGTTGAGTTTGGCTACCATCGTGTCAACCCAGATATCGCGAGGAACACTAAGAAGGCTGATCTCGTGAGTTTGGTGATCAAGAGAGATGAACATCATACTATCTGTGAGATCGCCTGCAGAGTGGTCGCCGCCGCCGATCCCGAGAAATGCGATGTTGGTTCTATTATCAGTGACAGAGAGAAGGGTTTCTGGGTTCTCGACAAAACCAGAAACAAAGCCAGCGTTCTGACGAGAGCGAAAATACATAAAGCCAAGAATCGTGAGAGCGACGACAAAAAGCCCGAGAAGCACCCATGGAAACAGACGACGAGTAACAACTGGCGGAGAGTTAACTTCGGGATCCACCTGCTATCCCCTAAGCGCGTCGTAGCGATTAAGAAGATTGATAAAGGTACTACTGGAGAGAGCAGCGGAACTAACGAGAACTCCGTCAAGATTGAGCTCTAGCAACCCCTCTAGATTACCTGCATTAACTGAACCACCATAGAGGGTGGGTCGACCAGAAGAAAGAGTGCGGATAAGGTCGCAGGTTTCCTGAATATCAGAGAGTGCGGCAGTTTCGGTGCCGCCAATGTCGGCAGGAGGTTCGTAGACGAAGGTGGATTTTTTGATCAATGAGTCATCTAGTGCGGAGAGCTGAGGGCTGAGGTCATCTTTGCTCAAACAAATTACAGGAGTGATCCCGTTTTCGACTAATTCGCGGGCTTTGGCGGCAATTTGAGCATACGACTCTTCTAAATGGGTGCGTCGCTCGGAATGCCCGATGATACAGTACTCTACACCCATATCAGCAAGCTGGGAGGCTGAGACTTCGCCGGTGTAGGAGCCCGCTGGAAAAGGTGAGACGTTTTGGGCGGCGAGGGTGAGGGGTGGAGTGACAAGGTGGAGATGGGGGAAAGCCGGGGCAATGGCGACGTGGGCAGAAGTATTAACTAGTGAGGGTGAGACAGCACTAACCCAGTCTTTGACTTCTGAGGTGAGTTTGTTGGATTTGAAGGTGGCGAGAAACAAAAATTTCATTTTTGGGTGCTCCAGTATTTCAGTAATGCAGTGTTCCAGTACATAAGTAGTATATCGCATGAGAGGGATTTGGGGTATTATTGATCCTTATGACTGATTACCTGGAGCAATTAAACGAACAGCAGCTGGAGGCAGTGGAACATTCTGGCACTCCCCTACTGATCCTTGCGGGAGCTGGGAGTGGAAAGACTAAGACTCTGACTGCTAAGGCTACTCACATGGTCAAGCAAGGTCTTGCTCAGCCTGATGAGATCTTGCTAGTGACGTTTACGAACAAGGCAGCTGGGGAGATGAGGGAGAGAGTGAATAAGGCTGCGGGAACTACCCTTCCGAATGTGGGCACGTTCCACTCGATGAGCTCAAAGATTTTGCGCAAAAGTGGACATGTGATTGGGATCAATCCAGGATATGTAATCTATGATGCGGGTGATCAGCAGGATCTTATCAAGGCAATACTGGTTGACCGAAAGATAGATCCAAAGCGATATAAGCCCAGGGCGCTGGCGGCAGCAATCAGTGGGACCAAGCAGGAACTGTTGAGTCCCGGAGATTATGACGGGATCGCGATGGGAATGTTCCAGGAAGTTGTGGCTGAGGTGTACCGTGAGTACCAGAAGAGACTCGGCGAGTACTCGGCTCTCGACTTTGACGACCTGATGACCCAGACTGTGCGACTGCTACGTGAGTCGCCAGAAACACTCGCAAGGTACCAAGAACAATTTAAGGAAATCATGGTGGATGAGTATCAAGACACTAATACCGCACAGTATATTCTTACGAAGCTGCTATCGGGGAACAACCGGCGACTCACGGTGGTGGGAGATGCGTCACAGTCGATCTACAAGTGGAGAGGGGCAGATTATCGGAATCTAATGAAACTGCGAAAGGACTACTCTGACCTAACTGAGATCAGGCTAGAGCAAAATTATCGCTCCACACAAACTATCCTGTCAGCAGCAACTTCCGTGATTACGAATAATAAGAGTCATCCAATCCTGAAGCTATTCACTGATCTAGGGGAAGGCGAGAAGATACGAGTAATTGAGGGGTATTCAGCCCAAGATGAGGCTGCCAAGGTTGAGAACGAGATCCAGAACCTAAACCTCGACGGCTATGCATGGGAAGAGATCGCGATCTTGTACAGGACAAATGCGCAGAGCAGAGCTTTTGAGGAGATGTTTGTCCGGAGTGGGATCCCATATATTCTCGTGGGAGGGACGAAGTTCTACGAAAGGAAAGAAGTTAAGGACGTCTTGGCATATATCCGAGTAATGCTAAATCCAGATGACAAGGTGTCTTACAGGCGAGCGGAGAAGAATGGGAAGCGGAGGCTAGCCTCGATTATGTTGGACCGAGATGAATATATGGAAAATGATCCTTCGGCAGGCTCAGGACAAGGTCATTCTGCAGAACAGATTCTTGAACATGTGCTTGAGAAAACTAAGTACCTGGATAAGTTTGATGAGGAAGTTGAGGAGGAGTTGGCCAGAATCGAGAATGTCAGGGAGTTGCAGGCCGTGGCAAGTGAGTTCTCTACTCTCCCTGAGTTTTTGGAAAATGTTGCACTAGTCCAAGCTGAGTATTATGCGGATGAGAAGGTAAAGAGGAGTAAGCAAGCTGTGACTCTGATGACACTGCATGCGGCAAAGGGACTGGAGTTCCGGGCAGTGTTTATGGTGGGGCTAGAAGAAGGACTATTCCCCCACTCAAGAGCGCTAGAGGATAAGAGTGAGATGGAGGAGGAGCGCAGACTAATGTATGTGGGGATTACGAGAGCAAAGGAAAAATTATTCCTAAGTTATGCGACTAACAGGATGATCTGGGGTAAATCAGGGTTACAGATGAAGAGTCGGTTTATAGAGGAGATAGATTCGCAGTTGATAACTGCGACGTTTTCTAGTGCTCCAGTGTCTCAGTACTCCAGTAGGAATGCTAGGAAGTGGAAAGTGCCGGAAATGAAAACTAAGAAAACTGGCATCAGAATTGACGCTCTTGGGGACGAGACTCTGGAGAGTTTTCTCTCGGGTGATCTTTCGGTGGATGAACTCTTGAGTCGGTAGGTCAGCATATCGGTTTGTCGGTGTGTCAGTTAATCAATAAATCAGATAGAATAAGAGTATGCAGGTGAAAAAAATCATAGAAATGCCAAGTGGATGGAATAAATTAGCTGGACATCCGATGCAGGCATGGGAGTGGGGAGAGTTTCGCAAGGAAACTGGTGTAGGAGTGGTGAGATACGGCGTGTTTGAGTCGGGCGAGAATAACTCGCCCCTACGTGAAGTAATCCAGGTAACGATCCATCCGATCCCGCATACATCATGGAGTATTGGTTACTACCCCAAGGGAGGTGAGTTAACTGGAGATGTAGAACAAGCACTAGAGGAGATTGCGAGAGAGTATCGATGTATCTATATTAGGTGTGAGCCGATGGTAGAAAAGGGAGATAGGGATGTAGTACATGGGGAGATGGGGAGAAAGAAATACGTAAGAGGGAGGAGTCTGTTTACGCCACACAACTTTGTACTAGATGTAACCCCAAGTGAGGAAGAAATCCTAAAAGGAATGAAACAAAAGACGAGATATAACATCAGGCTGGCTGGGAAAAAAGGAGTGAAAGTTAAGGTTGATAACTCTGATAAGGCCTTTGAGAGGTATCTTGAGCTAACTGAGGAAACGACGAGTAGACAGGGCTTTTATGCACACGGTCCTAGATATCATTCCACTATGTGGAAAGTTCTAGGAAAATCTCAAATAGCAAATAGCAAAAAACAAACAGGGTTAACAGCAGAATTAATAACTGCCAAATATGAGGGGAAGATCATCACGGCGTGGGTATTATTCGCCCACAATGACACGCTCTACTATCCTTACGGCGCCTCGACTCGCGAACATCGGAATCTGATGGCGAATAATCTAGTGATGTGGGAGGTGATTAAGCTCGCGAAAAGTAAGAAGCTAAAGAAGCTGGATATGTGGGGAGCACTCGGGCCAGAACCTGATAAGAGTGATCCTTGGTATGGATTTCATAAATTTAAGGCAGGATACGGAGGGCGACACGTGACGTATATGGGGACGTGGGACTATGTGGCACGACCGCTACTCTATTACCCACTGCGAGTGGTGGAGTGGGCTAGATGGAAGGTGTTGAGACTCAAGAAGAAGTAGAAGTTTTGGGCCATATTCGAAGCGAATAACAAACAAAATTAGTGAACTGCGCATCACTGGCAAAAATGCAATCCGCCTACTTTATTGTCGAGCTGGTAATAAGTATGTGATATTGCATGGATTTAAGAAAAAAACACAGAAACTACCAAAAAAAGAACTGGAGATCGCAATCAAAAGAGCAAATTATCTTGATTGACACTTTATTATATATATGTTATAAACATCCTTATGAAAACAAAGAATCAAAACTATAACAAGTTTAAGCGAGAAATGTTGGGTGGCCGACCTGGACTAAGAGCGCTATATGCCAAGTCAGAGGCCAAACACATCTTAATATGTGAAGCAATTGACGCTAGGCTTGCAATGGATATGACGCAAACTGAGTTAGCTAGAAAAATGGGAACTAAGCAAACAGTGATCTCTCGGTTTGAAAGTGGATTAGCTAATCCTACATATGATTTTTTGGTGAAGCTAGCATCTGCTCTGGGTCGCAAATTGACTATTAGTTTGCCGCAGGCTATTTAGTGCGTTCGACGCTGATTTCACACTCGGTGACCATGGCGGCGATTGCGCCGATCACGACAAGAGGAGCTGCCAAGACTGCGCCAATGACGCCAACAGTGACTGGCATGACGAAGATGGTTTTGCCCTTACTGTCTCTGACTGTGATCCTTCTGACATTGCCCTCTTTGATGAGTTCTTTGATCTTTTTGGTGACTTGCTTGCCCTTGAGCTTGTAGGTTTCTTCGGTGGACTTTTTGGTAATCTTTTTACGGGTAGTCTTCTTTTTTGTTGTGGTTTTCCCCGAAGGCTTTCGGGACTTCGCGGATTTTGATTTTGCTTGCTTTTTTGCTGCTGGCATGTGACTCTCCTTCGGCTTGCTCAGGACAAGCTTATTTATTTATAACTGATATATCTATTGTAATCGAAATTCTCTTATAATCCAAAAGTTTCTATGAGGCGGTACGCGACAAAGGCGGGCCAGAGAAGAACTTTGACAATTGTGGAGACTAGTTCTGAAGAAACTGGCATGTGCTGGAAGTAGTAGAAAGCTGCGCCGATTATGCCAAGGCCGTAGATGGCACTGCCAGAATTGTTGTGGCAGCGTGGTTTGCAGCCACCGCAGCCTTTGTGTGCACCGATTGCATTCGTTAGCTCTTCGAGCTTTTCTTCCCAGTTAACTTTGTCTTTGGTGGTCTTTTTTGCTGTTGGCATTTTTTCTCCTATAAGCAGATATTTATAATAGTATTCTAGCATTACTGGTATACTGAATATATGGCAAGAATTAAACGTACACACCACAAGTCTCCTTTTGCGGAGTATTTTAACTATCTCTCGAAAATTGATCGAGGGAAGAGATACTCTAAAGAATACGGATCGATCCTAATCCTTTCCCTGATGGAAGAGGTGGGTGAGATGGCAAGAGCGTATCTAGCAGAGCATGGGCGCAAACCACTGAACCTAGCAGCTCAAAACGATGAGTCATATGAGCAGGAACTGGGAGATCTGGTAGTGACGATCCTCCGGTTTGCCCGCACGAAAGATATTGATTTGCATGGGCGAGTAATGGATACACTGACGAAGATTGAGAA
>CAXCDZ010000003.1:0-33542 GCA_963981525.1 uncultured bacterium
GAGGCCTACTTAAGTGAGCGCGAATCCGAAGTATAAACAAGGCGATATATATCTCGTCAAATTCCACCCTTCATTGGGAAAAGAACTTCGCAAATATAGACCTGCCGTTGTTGTTTTTGACTCAGTAAATAATGGTTTCGTTACTATTGCTCCACTAACTTCCAATCTCAATATCAAACATTCTGATCACGAGTTTGTTATTAATTCTTCTAAGAATAATGGACTCAAACAATCATCTCTCGTCTTAGCCTGGTATCTACGCACTATAGATGATCAGGCTATGCAAAAACTCTTAGGTCGACTAAGTAAGTCAAATCTCACCAAACTCAAAAAGTCTCTCACCAAACTCTTCTCATAACTGTACATTCTCCCAGTGCTTAATCTTACTCACCTCTCCCATAATATCCAACCACACCCCCACCACGTCAATCCGACACAATCCGTCCCAGCTGAACTCCTCACACCACAGATACCCCATATTCTCCACTCGCTTAAGCTTACGAGAATCAATCATCTCCCACGGCTCACCATATGAGTCATCCGCCTTCGTCTTAACCTCCACAAACATCACATAATCTTCATCCCTCACTTTTTTCTTTACAATTATATCGATTTCTCCCCATTTATTCCGATAATTCTTGGCTATAATCTCATATCCCTTCTGCCCCAACATCTCCCCCGCCGCTCGCTCTCCCCTCTCCCCCGTCTTTCTATTATTTCTTTTCACCATACATCCTCCCGATACTGCACCGCCTCCGCCACGTGTTCTAGCCCAATCTCATCTACTCCCGCAAGGTCAGCAATCGTCCTGGCTACTTTGATCACCTTGTAATAGGCTCGTGCCGAAAGATTGTACTTGGTGTTTGCAGTTGTGAGAAACTCGCGCACGTCACTACTCAACTTACAATATTTCTTAACTAATCTATTTCCCATCTGCGAGTTAGAGTAGATTCCATTATGCTCCGCGAATCTCGCCTCCTGCATTTTCCGCGCTTTCTCCACTCTCTCCCTTATCATTTTCGAACTCTCTCGACTTTCCACTTTATCCTGTTTACTATTATCCTGAGAAGTCAGTTTGTTCACCTCAACTGGATCCACCCAGACATGTAGATCAATGCGGTCCAATATCGGCCCACTAATCCTCTTACGATACTTCTCAATTGCCCGCTCTCCGCACCTACACTCCTTGTACGGATGGTTAAGAAATCCACATGGACACGGATTGGCCGAGGCTAATAGTAAGAATGAGGCCGGATACTCTGCCTTCCCCGCGACTCGCGTAATCTGCACTACCCCATCCTCCATCGGCTGACGCAAAACCTCCAGAGTCGACCTAGGAAACTCAGGGAGCTCATCCAAAAATAGCACTCCCAAATGAGCCAGCGAGATCTCCCCCGGCATCGGATTACTCCCTCCCCCGATTAGCCCCGCCCGGCTCGTCGTATGATGAGGAGAACGAAACGGCCGCCTTCTCACGAGAGCCTGCCCTGCCGGCATCATCCCTGATACTGAATAGATCTTAGTTACCTCCAACGCCTCCTCAGGTAACAATGGTGGGAGTATAGATGGGAATGCCTTAGCTATCATCGTCTTACCTGCTCCCGGTGGCCCCACCAAGATCAGGTTATGCCCACCCGCTGCCGAGATCTCCGCCGCCCTTTTGGCTAGCTCCTGCCCAATCACCTCGCGCATATCCACCACCGGCTCTACCTCGCGAGTTACATCAGTGATCGGAATCGTCGAGAGCGGTTTCATTAATTTATTATTCGCCAAACCTACCTGCACAGACAGGTGATCTCCCAGCTGACCCAATGTTCGGACCGCATAAACTGACACCCCCTCAATCACCGCAGCCTCACTCGACGACTCCACGGGTACAAAAATCTCCTTGATCCCATTATCCTTTGCGAGCATCCCCACGAGTAACACTCCTCGACTATGCTTGACCGCACCTGAGAGCCCGAGCTCACCATAGTAATAACCTTCTATTTCCTTTTTCTCTACTCCTATTACCTCGCTTGCCAACAGGATTCCTACCGCGATTGGTAAGTCATAGTTACTCCCCACCTTGCGCACTCCTGCTGGAGCCAGGTTAACTGTAATTCGCTTGTCTGGGAACTTATATCCTGAGTTCTCAATTGCTTTTTTAACTCGGGCGCGCGACTCTCCCACTGCCTTGTCAGGCAACCCCACAATCTCAAAAGCCGGAAATCCTTTACTTGCAACATCCACCTCCACCAACACTTCTTGTGACTCCAAGCCAACGGTAGCCACCGACTTAACTCTTGCTAACAATTTCCCCCTCTCCTCAACCCTATATACTATGTACTATACCCTATCTCCCTACGAGATCCGCCACACTCCTCGCTCCTCCTCCACTAATCCCCTCATCTCTAACTGAGAGAGAGTTGCCATTACCTCACCCATTGGTTTTTTTACCACGCGAACTAGCTCATTTCGCGAACTAGGTCCTGATATTTTTAGACTCGCCCACAACTCATGCTCTTGATCACTCATTTTTGCCTTGTCACGCATTACCTTCCCTTCACTCCCAAACGACTTGCCAGTAATCTCCCGCAACTTAGTTCTCGTGAGTGCCTCCGCCGTCCCATCAGCTACCAGCGTATTCGTCCCTACACTAGTTAGTGAGAACACCGATCCAGGCACCGCCAAAATTCTCCTTTTCATCCGCACTGCCCAACTCGCAGTGTTCAGTGATCCCGACTTCTCTCCCGCCTCGATTATTACCACCATCTCACTTATTCCCACCACAATCCGATTACGTTGCGGAAATGTCCAGACCTTAGGTGCAGTCTCTCCCTCATATTCCGAGAGTACAACTCCTCCGTTTTTCACAATCTCATCTGCCAGCTTTCGCGCCCCTTCCTCACTCCGATGTGTAATTCCGTACCCCAACACTCCCACAACTCTCCCTCCACACTCCAGCGTTACTCTGTGCGCTTCCTGGTCTACTCCGTACATCAGTCCCGACACGATCCCATATCCAGCTGCAACTAACTGAGGCACCACTTCCGAGATTACTTGCTTCCCGTACCGACTCATCTTACGAGGTCCCACTACCGCAATCAACTTATCCCAGTTCTGAGCATCATAATCTCCTCGATACCACAACCCCTCTATTATCGGATCAACTGTCAATAATCGTGACAAAAACTTTTCACTATCTCTTTCGATATATCCAACATTATCCTGCACATAATTAGTATGACAATATTCATTGCTCTTGACAACTCTCTCTCTCTCTCTGCGAAAATCCTTATAGGATGTTAAAAGAACAAAGATTAAACTCTCCCGAATCATATTCACTGTGGTATGGTGATTTTATTAATCACCTACCAAGCATAAGTAACAGAGCTAAGCTGGCTTCACACATTCAAAACACTGAGATTCCTTATTCCAAAACTACTAATTTACGCTTTTCCGAACCACAATCAATTATCCAAATTTTACAACAAGGATTTGTTCCTTCACCTGGCGAATATGACATTGGATCCTCTGGTAATACCACCAATCATATAATAGATACTTGGGCATATGGTGGTAAAAGTTCTCAAGAAAAAACATCAGACCAATACTACAACAAACTATTTGGATCAAATAATTGGATTGCAGTCAAACTAGATCAAACCAACCATTCTTCAAACTCTCCCATGACAGAACCTCTACTACGTATGCCGTTTATCAAAAAGGAAATAGTACAACAACTATACGGAGATTTAGTTAATCAAAAATATTCTCGATATTCAGGTATTACAAGTAAAATCCTTCCATAAACACTCAACTTGTATTACCCGCCACCATGTTTCGAAACATAGTAACAATAACCCCCTACTTGCTCACAACACCTCCCTCTTCATTCCATCAATCATTCCATGAACCTTGCGCAAAAAATCTGCACTCCGCCTAACTCGTATTCTAAGCACTCCATAATATTCCCCTGGGTTCTCATATACTTTCTTCCACTTCACCTTCTGATAAAAAGGTTTGCGAAACTCACCCTCATCAACATCAAGTAATTTCGCCCAATACTGCACAATCTCTTTTATTCTATATTCATGTGACTCATTCACAGTCACTCGAAAAATCAAATCATCTTTTGAATATCCAAAACACTCAACTAACCATTTCACTACCATCAACACCATCTCTGGATCAGAACTACCAAGTCCAGCTTGATTATCTTTCTTATATCCCTCTGCCCAATACAAAGCAATTCCCACCAGCAATAACTCTCTTTTATTCATTTCTCCTACAAGCTTCTCACCTTCTAAGTTTAATGTCCTCGTCTTATCAATGCGAATTTGCTGTTGCTTAAGTACATTCTCCAATCGTTTTCCATAATATGGATCTCGTCCCTGTTTTTCAAGCTGCTTTATTTGTTCCTGAGTCAACTTCACGTCTCGACACCACAAACTCACAGATCCTGGAGAAACAGACAATTCGTGAGCAATCCACTTAATACTTTTCCCACTCTTTCTAAATATTCTCGCCTTGATCTTTTCTTTTGATTTAGCCATACACAGTTCTTAGTGTCATTATAGCAAGGTACAATTATTTTGCAATATTCCCGTTCTCAAGTTACAATACACGAGTACATTCAAAAAACCTGTCTCGTCGTAATAATCGATGAAGACGGACGCGCGGGATAGTGTACGGTGCACGTGAGGCTCAAAATGGGCCCCTACCCGAGTAATTAGGTAGAGAGAATTTGGCTATATCGGTGAATGCCTATTGCTAGACAATAGGTTAACCCCGAGGGAAGGCTCCCGATTTATCGAGAGAACCCGTAGAGACTACACGCCAGACTCCCCACTTTCTTCACAGAAAAGGGAGATGATATAGTCCGACACTCCAGGTAACCGGAGAATACAGATCGCATAATCTCACAGGCTAGGTTCAACTCCTAGTCCCGCAACAAACATAAAAGCCACTCGTAAGAGTGGCTTTTTTTATCTCGTGTAGCAGGGGAGAGAATTGAACTCTCGACCTAAAGTTTATGATTCTTTTGCTCTACCACTGAGCTACCCTGCCTTGATTATCATAGCTTTCGCAACGACAACTCGTATATTCTAACATCTAAAAAGAATATTTCCCTACAACACTAATAACCCAGCAAGTCCAAGCACCAAGAATAACAATCCCACCGAGATCGTCCCCATCGTAACCTCAAACACTCCTGCCTCAGGTAACGTCTCTCCCTCTGGTTGAGTTACCCTTGGAGATGGTGTTGGAGTTGTAGTTGTAGTCGAACTACTCGCCGTTGGAGTGGGGGTTGGTGTAGCAGTTGCGCTTGCACCCGGACTCGCGCTCGGTGTAGGAGTTGGTGAGCTCACCACGCTTGATGGCGTATATGACCAGATCACAACATAATCATTAAAGTCCGCGTTCGACGGGTCACCAGACCCTCCCCAGTCTCCCCAACACTGGATCGAAACTAGAGGTTCTCCCTCTGCCTCCTCTGTAGCCCAGTTAATATATGAGGTAATATCTGGATGAACTTGACTCCCATCTCCTCCACATGTGTTATCAGCTTTCGGCGGGATCCATCCATATCCTGGCTTATCATAATCTCCTCCATCAAACGCTCCAATCGTTACTTTCTCCGCTCCAGGTAATACAAATCCAGTATCCAAGTATGACATTGAGGTGCTCGATCCGTTCCCGACGATCTGCACTCCCACTCCCCCACTCGCACTCTCCATGTCCAAAAGAACACTAGAGCTACCAGAATAATTACTAAAATAGACTCTCACCTCTCCTGCCTTTGGATAAGAGATCTCATTCCCACTCGGAGTTACTTGACTCACACTAATTGGCGCAATCGAAGGGGATGGGATCGCTACAGGTGACGGTAACGCAGCCACCGTTGGTCTAGGCGTAGTAGAGGGCTTAGGTGCGGGTGCAATCGATTGCTGGTATACCACCACTCCCAAACCAACTCCAACCACCACACAAGCCAGGACTATCATCCATAGCTTTGATCCCTTTTTCTGCTTCTTGATCTTGGGAATAGCCTTGCTCTCGGCACTCTCACCTATTGATGGAGGTGGTATTAACGGTTCATTGTTCACCATATCAGAATATCCCTTCCTATCCATCATGCCAAATCTTATCGTCGAGGTCAATCAGCAATATCAAGCACAATATCAAATGCTCACACTTCCCAGAAAAATACTCATCTCCCTCTAAAAAATATTCCTAATTACTTTGATAGAATATGCTAATTATTAATAATCAAAAAGGACAATATGAAATGCTCAATATGTGGTGCAAATGCTTGTTACATGGTTGCTGTAGATAGTAGATTGAGTAGGATTTTCAAACAAGTAGTTGATAAATATGCAGCAAGATGCAAAGAATGCACCGACAAGACAGAAAAGTAAAAGTGCTAGCTCCCCCGGCTGGACTCGAACCAGCGACCTTGAAGTTACATGTAACCCACTTGTTACCAAATGGCATGGACTATCTCATCACCATAGCAAACACGTTAGGTGGTGGGCGCTCGAGGGTGTAATCACCTAGTCTCTGCACCTGCCTACATCTTAGATGAGGATTGGCTCAGGATTGCCCTACATATGCAGGGGTTCCCTGATTTCACCCACTTTTCACTCAAATGTTTCCATCTGAGGCTGCAAACTTTCACAGCTTCCTGCTCTACCGACTGAGCTACAGGGGAATGTATTGAATTGTTAAATCTGATACACTGGAATTATATCACGCAAATCCTCAAACCCTGAGGAGAAAGGTCTACATGAGCTACACAAACATGATGGGGTGGGGAAACAGCTGGGGATCATTTGGCACCGGCATCTCACTCTTTGTTCTCTGGAGCTTGCTCTGGAAAGGTCTCGCTCTCTGGCGCTCTGCCAAAGAAGATAATAGATACTGGTTCATCGCTTTTCTCGTTGTCCACACCGGCGGATTACTTGAGTTAGCTTATCTCTTTTTCTTCGCCAAGGAAAAACTCAACCTCTCCACTACCCCAAAAAAGAAACCAGCTAAGAAAAAATCAACCAAGAAATAGAGTTACTCCAAATAGTCCTGAAGCATCTTACGCTTGCTAGGATGCTTGAGTTTTCTAAGTGCCTTTGCCTCAATCTGTCGAATGCGCTCGCGTGTAACCCCAAACTCTCTCCCCACCTCCTCCAGTGTCATCGGTTTTGCTCCAAGCAAACCAAACCGCATCTCCAACACCTTACCCTCTCGGTCCGATAGTGCAGCCAGCACCTCTTCGATATTCTCACGCAAAAGTCGCTGACTTGTTAGTTCATACGGAGTAGCTTGTTTAGTATCCTCAATAAAATCCCCTAGATAAGAATCCTTGTCGTCTCCAATCGGCGTCTCAAGAGAGGTTGTTTTCTGACTAATTTTCAGGATCTCTCGCACCTTCTCAGGTGTAATCTCCATCACCTCTCCTACTTCCTCAGGTGTAGGATCTCTCCCTAACTGTTGCATCAACTTACGGCTAGTTCTAATGAGCTTATTAATCGTCTCGACCATATGCACCGGGATCCTAATCGTTCTCGCTTGGTCAGCTATAGCACGAGTAATTGCCTGCCTAATCCACCACGTCGCATAAGTCGAAAACTTAAACCCCTTTTTCCAGTCATACTTCTCCACCGCTCGAATGAGTCCTTTGTTGCCTTCTTGGATTAAGTCTAGAAACGATAATCCTCTCCCAATATATTTTTTCGCAATCGAAACTACTAGGCGAAGGTTAGAGCTCGTTAACTTCTCCTTCGCCCTCAAACTACCCGCATCATTCTTCTGCGCTAGCTCAATCTCCTGGTCTCGAGTAAGTAAGGGAATACGCCCAATCTCTCGCAGATACATTCGCACTGGATCACTAATTGACCTAGAATCAATCGTCGTCAACATCTCTAGCTCCTTCTCCAGTTCCGAGGCTTTCTTCTCATCATCATCCGTCTCTGCCACAGTCTCAAACACATCAATCTCTTTGTATATTAGCTCCTCATACAAATCATCCAGCTGATCAATCCAGTTCTCTGCGTCAGGAAACAAACTCAAGATCTCATCTTGCGTCACGTACCCCCGACTCATTCCCTTGAGCACTAACTCACGAATCTTCTTCTTGCGTACCCCACCCACACCTTCATCAGTATATGTAATCTCAGAACTATCTATTTTTTTATTTCTTTTTTTCGCTACTTTCTTAGCAGGTTTTTTCTCCACCTTTTTACCAACCTTTTTTGCAGGTTTCTTAACTACTTTTTTTGACTTAGTTGTTGTTTTCTTTTTCTTTGTTGGCATACAAAAATCCCCTTATTTGCGTAGTATACTCGATTTTACTGTTTTTTATAACTCCGAAAGCATTTTTGACGTCTCACTAAACTCACTCTGAGCCTTCGCTAAGCCAGGATTATTCCCACTTTTCTCCAGTTCATCTATTTTGCCGGAGAGTTGCTTTAGCCTCTCTTTTAGATACATCTCCTCAACTTCTTTTCTGACTTTTGACCATTCTTTCTCTGAATTGGCAATTTCCGAGAGATCACTCAGATATGCTTTATCAAACACCGCAATCATTTCTGGTTTTAGCTTCTTCCCAAAACTCTCTATGCTCCACTCACCCTTATATCTTGCTAGCTCCGCCATAATCATTCGGATCACAGGCACTTCTAACCACAAAACATCAATCTCACTCAACTTCTCCTTAATCTGAACATAAAACTGCAAACTCAATGATAGCAAATATTCCTCCACTCGCTCTCTCCGACTCACCACCTCACCCTTCTCGATCTTCTTGACCACATGTTTTAGATTAGAGAGTTTCTTTTTTTTATTCACTCTCTCTATCTCCTCAAAAATCGACTCTTCTGGCACTGACAGCTTCTTGGCAAGTAGCTGCGCATAATGCGCTTTCACCACTGCATTGCTAATACTCGCGAGCACCGGCACTACTTCTTGACTAATCAAACTCGCCCCAGTTCCACTCGACGGATCATTTCGCTCGCACGCTGTGTTAATCAGATAATCCCAAAACAGTGTCGCTCCCTTGACCATCTTTCGCCAAGCCTCTGGATTCTCACTCGCCACATCCCCCGGATCCTTACCTCCCGTAATCTGGATCACTCGCACGGATAGCTCCAATGGATCTGCCACAAGCACCGCTCGCTTGACTGCCTCTTGTCCTGCCTTATCAGCGTCAAGAGCATACACCACATTCTTGGTGTAACGAGCAATCAGTCTCCCCATCTCCTCGGTAAACGCACTCCCCTTGATTGCAACTACATTCTTCACCCCTGCCTGATAACTCGGAAGAACATCAAGCTCTCCCTCCACCAAAATAATCTGATCTCCCTTCCTAATCTGCTCTCTATTCTCATATAGTCCGTACAGCATCTTACTCTTATGATAGATCAAGGTCTCCGGCGAGTTAATATACTTCGCTTCTTTTTTATCATTTGAGAGTGTCCTCCCAGAAAACCCCACCACACTCCCTTTGTGGTCACGCAGTGGGAACATCACACGCCCTCGAAATCGATCATAGTAATGTCCACTATCACTCCTAATCACAAGCCCCACGGCAGATAATTCCTCCATCGTGTAACCCTTTTTCTGGTTTAGGAATGTACTCACTCCCTGCCACTGCTTAGGCGCATAACCGAGTCCGTATAACTTAATTGCTCCTGCATTAATCTTTCTCTCTTTTAGATACCCTCTCGCTTCCTCTCCTGCCTTGTGAGTATTGAGTAGATATTGATAAAACTCACTAGCCATACTCATTATTTCCAAGAGTTTCTTCTTTTGCATATCCTGTGCAGTTGGTCGATAACTCTCAAGCTCCACCCCCACTCTCTGAGCAAGTGATTCCAGTGCCTCCAAAAAACTCATCCCATCATATTTCTGCAAAAATGAAATCGCATCGCCCCCTTCGCCACACCCAAAACATTTGTAACTCTGTCTCTCCGGTGAAACAATAAAACTCGGTGATTTTTCTGAATGAAACGGACAGAGTCCCTTATAATGCCTCCCGGCTTTCTTAAGAGTCACACTCTCCCCCACGAGCTCCACTATCTCTACCTTTTGCTTGATCTCATCTACTTGATCTCTTGCCATTGTTCTCCTATTTTATCAAATAAACACCCTATTCACCTCACCGACACGCTGATACGCTGACTCACTGATCTCAGTATCTCTCCCCAGTCTTCTTCATCGCAAAAGCTCGAAACTGATCCAGTTTTTCTTTTTCTTTATTAAAAGTAAAAATCAACTTATTCATCCAGTTATGCAGATCCTCTGCCATCTGGATGTTTACGATCTTAAAGTTCTTGATATTCCCTGCACTAGACCTGGCAACAAATGTTCCTAGCTTAAATATAGCCTGGAGATATCCCTTACTATACGCCGCCGAATCCACTACCTTATCCAGAGTCAGTGACATCTGATATCTCGTCCACGGTGTAGTGTGGATAAACTTGGTAAGCCTACGAGTAGTAATAATAAACAAAGTCTTACGGTAGACCTGCCACCCCCACCACAATCCCCCAAACATCACCACTAACCCAAGCACCATAATCACTCCCACAATCCACCCAGTCGCAAAATTAAGCATCTCACCAGTTTGCGCAACTAGCACCGCTCCTATCACGATCGCCACTGCCGTCGCAAGAAAAAATCCCGTTAGTCGTGCCGCAAGCATCACCGGACTCTCGCGAGTTATATAGAGAATTCTCTCATCCTCTGCTTGTCCAGGAAACTTAACTCCAGTATATGGAGCTTGATAATCTGTAGCTTCAAAAATATTTTGCATAACTCAAAAACCTTCTTATTTGCGGAGGAGGCGGGACTCGAACCCGCGAGAGCTTGCGCTCGCATCCTTTCCAAGAATGTGCCGTAGCCACTGGGCCACTCCTCCACTTTCTCCTATTTTAACTTACCCAGCCTATTTCTGCCAGATGAATACTCAACAAGTCTATTGAGATGTTTTATATTCCTAGGTTCAAATACTTCAAAAAATCTTTTTGCTGTCCTAGTTCCATATAGAAAAGAGTTGTAACCAGAGCCATGCACCCCAAACCCATTCTCTTGCAATCCCAACTTATAACTACTCAACAATGGAACAGATGCCGAAGTAAATGACAAGCCAAAATGGATATATTGATATCCATTCACAGTATGTCTATGAGTAAATGTTCCTCCATCAGTATCATAAAGTCCCCTCATGCAAGCTCTAAGATAATCAGAATTATTCTTGATCCACTCTGGAATATCAACCTGATGTCTGATTTTGTTTCCTGTTTTCAGTCCCAAACCTTCCAATATTTCTGTGAATTTCACTCCAGAGAAAATCACTCTAATAATATTCTGTTTTGGATACGAACATACAGATGGTTTTGCCCCAAACAATTTATCCGCTAGCTCACATACATGCTTTGCATACTCGATATCATCCATCATGTGCAAGCTAATTTGACATTGAGTTTTAGTTAAACAACCATCGCCCAATACTATCCCCACAAATTCAGCTAATTTCGTAGAGTGCTTTGGTATTACAAATTTACTTGCAACCCTGCATCCTAATTTTCGATAATAATCAGGATTCTCTCTTCTTTTCTTCTGAGACACCCTTCCTCCCTTAGCTCGATCAGCTTGAGTTAGTGTCACACCATACATCTCTATTCTCTTCTTGGCTCCCTTACTACCATTCACTCTCCCACTCCACCACTCTTCTCTCTCTTCGATTACTGTAGGAATTGACAATCCAGATAGATCACTTAATAATTCCATTTTATTTTTGCTGGGCAATATCTTCCCCGCAATCCAATCTCGATAATTACGACCTGACATACCAATTAATTTTCCCACCTCCTCCGCGCTCAACCCCAACTGATCACGTACGCCTCTAAGAAACTCAGCCTGTTCACTCTTATCCATCACCAACCTAGTCATACTTAATACTAACAATACCCGAATCATTAGTCAAGTGATATACTCAATTTATGCCTACCTGGAAACTACCTCCCAAGATCAAGATCTACGAAGCACTCGGCGCTATCGCCGACGAGCGGATCGAGCTAGATGGCAACACGTCCCGTGTCTACTCCAGTAGCAGAGGCAAATTCTACACCGTCTCATATGATCCAGATAACAACTCCATTATGGCCAATGACAACGGCTCATACTGGCAGGGATATCTCGGCTACCCTTCTATCGCTTACCTCCTTGCAACCAAGATTATTTCTTACTCCCCAAAAATCGCTCACTATCTAATCGATATCAAATGGAAAGATCTTAATACTCAGTTAAAAAATGACTGGGATAAAACAATCAATCATCTTCACAAGACTCTCACCCCTCAACAACTAGATCTTCTGACCACAGAAATCAATCGAATTCACGAGTATCTTAAATCTCACCCCATAAATAAACTCGGCAAACGAACAAAGCCTCCTTCTGGCTACTAAAAATGCGGAGAGTACAGGAGTCGAACCTGTTTGAGATTGCTCCCACTAGTTTTCGAAACTAGCGCATTACCGTCCTGCCCACTCTCCAGACGTAGATATTGTACCAAAAGCTCTGCTATACTAAAACTATGCCTACCACAGCACCTCAACTCAACCAAACACAAAAATCCCTCATTACCTGGGCCGCCCCCGCTCGCCCTTTCAAGGAACGCACTCGCGAGTTCTACACTACTATCCTCAGCATCGCCTTTCTCCTCACCATCATTCTCTTTTTGCTCAAGGAGTTTCTCCTCATCGGTGTCATCATGGCTTTCGCCTTCCTCAGCTATGTCCTCTCCACCCACAAACCAGATGATGTCACACACGAGCTCACCTCAGAAGGAATAGTATCCGACGGCAAGCTCTACTCATGGGAAACATTCACCAACTACTGGATCGAGAAGAAGTTCGACCAAGAAGTCATAATGGTCAAAACCAAAACCACAATCCCTGGCCTAATCCTCATGGTTATCGACCAAAAAAAGAAAAAGCAAATCACTCAGATTCTTGAAAAATACCTCCCACAAGAAAAGCCAGCCGACAACTTCGTTAGTCGTGCTAGTTCCTGGCTCTCAGACAAAGTTCCCCTCGAAAACACCTAATTCTCAACTTGGGTTATAATATTACCTCCTGCTCCCGTCGTTCAACGGATAGGACACCAGTTTGCGGAACTGGCAATGCAAGTTCGATTCTTGCCGGGAGCACCCTTCAACTACAGTAGTTTACTTGCTGCCACCAAAACCTCCCGCTCACTCTCAAAGCCCAGTAGCTTCATTGCCTCCTCATAACTCACCCACTTCCTCTCACTCATCTCCCAGCCATGATCTGGCAGCTCTTCCTCTAGCTCCATCAGGTAAAACACCACCTTCTTGTGTACCTCTACTCCCTCTCCCCCATCTTCCTGATACTTCTTCACTCTCCGCTCGCTTACCTGGCCATTTGCACTCTCTCCCACCTGCTTACCCAGCTCTGCCACATATGAGTACTCTATCGTCTTTACTGGCACTAGATTAACTACCTTCGCCATCACCCCCACCTCCTCCTCTACCTCACGCACAGCAGTCTCTACTAACCCCTCTCCTTTCTCTACCAACCCCTTCGGGAGCACCCATTTGCTGTACCCAGAGTGCTTTCCGATCAAGAATTGCCAACTGACACGCTGACCTGCCGACACGCTGACACGCCGACACACTACTCCTCCAGCCGACAACTCTTCTTTCATATCCATATTATATCCTATGTAGTACAATAGTCTCGTCTGGTGAGGTGCTCCGAATGGTTAAGGAACCAGTCTTGAAAACTGGCGCCCGCAAGGGCTTGCAGGTTCGAGTCCTGTCCTCACCGCCCAAGTATTACATCCAACCACTTCTCCCAATTTGTTTTTTTAGCTGTCTTTTCTTCCTGAGAACTGATCACTGAGAACTGATCACTATCCTCTGGTACGATTACTACCACCTCTCCTTCCTTCGCCAGGTTCAGCTCATCTCTAGCTATCTTCTCTAGATAATCCTCTCCCTGAACATACTCCAGCTTCTCGAGTAACTCTGCTCGCTGATTACCTAGCTCTTGCTTCTCCTCAAGCAAACTCTCCACCCTTCCCCTGGAGTGCTTTGATTTCTCAATTCCCTTGACCAGAGAAACGATGAGAACTACCTGAAATCCAATTATTCCCCACTTTAGATATTTATTCATAATTTGCTATTTATATATTAACGGTTGCATTACATCCCATAATATTGTATTATTCTCCCATATGGAATCTCATAAGAACCAGTTTATCAAATATCTAGAGAAAAATGGTCGCGCAACTGCCACCATCCTCGCCTACTCAAAGGATCTAGATCAGCTCATAGAATTTCTCGCAACTCTGGGAGTAACTGATGTTACCACCATCACCACCGAGAATCTCGAGGGCTTCAAGAACGACCTTAGCAGCAAACAATATACCCTCAAGAGTATCTCCCGCAAACTCAACTCCGTCAAAAGTCTCTTTAAGTATCTCCTCAGCGCAAATATCGTCACCTCCTCCCCTGCCAACGGAGTCGCCCACCCCAAATACGAAATCACTCCTCCCCACGTTCTCTCTCCTCTCGAGTATCGCGCTCTACGTGACGCATGCCGTGACGACGTTAGAATGTATGCCATTGTCGAGATTCTTCTCCAAACTGGCCTTCGTATTGGTGAGCTAGCCGGCATCCAACTCCAAGACATCACTCTGGAACAAAGCACCCTCAAGATCAGAGCCTTCGAGTCCCACGACTCTCGTCGCGTTCCTCTGAACAAAACCGCCAAGGAAGCCATCGAGATGTACGTCAAAGAGAGACCAAAAACCAAAAACACCACCCTTTTTATCACCAAAACCGGCAATCCCTTCTTGATTCGTAACATCCGCACCGCCATTAACCGCTACTTCCGCATCGCAGGGATCGAAGGAGCAAAGGTCAATGATCTCCGCCACACCTTCATCGTCGAACAGCTCAAGGCAGGAGTACCCCTGGTTGATCTTAGTAAAATGATCGGCCACAAACGCCTCAGTACTACCGAGAAATACCTCCAGTTTCTTAACGGCAACAAATCAGAACCAAAGAAAATCAAAATCGCCGAACTTTAATCCTCCGAAGGTCTAGATCTTCACCTTCTTCGTCTCCTTAATCAGCTTCGCATTCTCCACTAGCACTACTTGCTTATTCCTATCCACTACCATATACCTCTCTCCCGCTTGCCCTGAGAGCGCATTCATCCGATCCCAGAACATCTCATCCCCCGCTTGCATTATTGTTTTTTTGGTTATCTTTATTTTCATATATAGATACTGTCTATTATGGGTGGGCTGGGGAGGACTTGAACCCCCAACCAACGTTGTATAAGAACGCCGCTCTACCATTGAGCTACCAGCCCACGTACCAGATCATATTCTACCACTTAATCAATACATTCGAGACAACACTTCCATCCCTGCAAAAACTGGTCTGGCATACTTCACTCCTCCAGATATTACATTGCATGTACCATGTCCCCAACTCATTCTTGTCAACTTAGAATAATAACTATCTTTTATATACGGATTCACAAAATGACTCTTTTCAAGTCCGGTGACATTCATCCAATATCTCACCTCATCATCTATTATCATGTCTTTGTATAAGTGTAGTCTTATTCGTATTTTTTCTTTCGGAAATCCCAAAGAAGACATCAACCATTTTAAATAAAACTTAATCATTCTTGGATCTGTATTAGCGAACGTCAGCTCAGAATATTTAGTTTTTCCTCCTTCTCCCCAGTACAAAGCAAGACCTACCAGATACAGCTCTCGTTTGCTCAAAGATCCAATTTCTGCGTTTTGAATATTTAGTGCATCACTAAATGCCTTTTCCCTCTTTTTCTTCATCGTCTCTCGAAATTTCTCCGCTACAACTTCATTGTGTTGCAGCTTATATATCTGTTCTTTTGTTAGTGGATAGTCCCTCAACCACAAACTCAACGAGCTCTTACTCACTTCTATTTTTTTCTTTATCGCCGAATAACTCCACCCCAATCTCCGTAATCGTAGTGCCTCCTCATGTTCTTTTCTTTTTGCCACACCTCTATTTACCCAAATCTAACCCAAAATGTCAAGTGTTATAACCTCGCCCTCTTCCCGATCTCTACCTCCAGAATATTCTTATCCTTCCCGTACTTCAAACGTGACAACTTCTTAATCATCTCCGCGAGTTTAGGATTAGCTAGCTTACGCTCTGCATCGATATCACGTGTCAGGTCCATCGAGAACGGAGGCATCGGCTCATTATCAACAATTGTTTTTACGAATGTATGATATCGCTCCACGTTCGTGAGGTCTGACTCACTAAACGTTGGCGAGAACTCATGCTGGAGAAAATTAGCATCCTGCACACCTACTCGGAATGAGGCTAGCGTTCCCACATTCCCAAACACAGCATTCTTTACCTCCTCGTCAATCTGACCAATAAACTGGTTAGCCACAATCAGATTCAAGTGATATTTACGAGCCTCACTTAAGATGGTTGCAAAATCAGGGGTGGCAAAATTCTGGAACTCGTCAACATAGAGGTTAAAATCACGTCGTTCGGCCTCCGGAATATCTTGCCTACTCATTGCCGCAATCAAGATTTTAGGGATCAAGATTAGTCCCAAGAATGCCGAGTTCTCCTCCCCAATTCTCCCCTTTGCGAGATTAATTAAGAGGATCTTCCCATCATCCATTACCTGCCGAAAATCAAATGCCGACTCAGACTGCCCAATAATATTCCTCATCATCTTGTCAGTAATAAATCGACCAAACTTACTAACAATATAATCCAACACCTCTGATTTATGAAAGTCACTGGTCTGCGCGATCTGATCCGTCCAATACCGCTTAACCATCGGATCCTGGATCTTGGGCAAGAGTTCCTGCACGAATTTGGCGTCTGTTAACACCCTCACTACCTCGATAAAAGTCGCCCCCGGCTCACTCATCACAGTTAACATTGCGTTACGTATAGCATGCTCAAACCTAGGACCAATAATACCTGTCTTGTGTGGATCGTACAGTTTGTACATCAGGTTAATAATCGAGCTCGAGACAAAGTGTTTCTGCTCCTCAGTGTGTGCCTCGATCATGTTTAGTCCCATCGGGCGCTCAGTATCAAACGGATCAAAATAGATTACATCCTCAGCTCGCTCTGGCGGAATATACTCGAGTATCTTCTCCACCGTATCATGCGGATCAATAAAACAAACCCCTTTACCAGCCCGGATGTCCTGCAGGATCATATCCATCATAAACTCAGATTTACCCACACCCGTCTTTCCGATGATATACATATGCCTTGCCCTATCAGCATCAGACAGATAGATGTCACGTGAGAGCCCACGATACACACTCTTCCCGAGAAACAATCCCTCGTGCGGGATCTTAGATGGTGCTGGCGCTGACTTGGAGTTGAGCCAGTTGATATGAGGTGTCTCGACTTGTTTATTAGGAAAGTGAAAAATCGTTGCCAGCTCTTCTGCGTTAAGTACTGACTTTCCATTAAACATTGCCTGATATCGATAGATAAAATCCGTCATAAATAAACGCTTGAGCCAGATTTTTTGCTTCGTCAACTTATTATAAGGACCCGAGAACTGTGCCATCGTTCCCGAGAACTGTGCCATCAGAGTTTTGGCTTCCTTTTTTGTTGGTGCATTCACCACTAACCTGATCGAAACCTCAAATCCCGCCTTTCCAGTTGATCTCTCGATCGCCTCCAGAGATCTGGGGTCTACAGAATGTGTAGCGCTCTCTGGATTACTCTCATCCTTTTTGGAACTGCTAATAAACCCTTGCCCTGATGAGGACCACTTACCTCCAGCTGGCGAGACCACGATCTGGAGCATCCCACCCTCTCCATCGCGCATCTTTGCCATAAATGAAGTGATCGACGAGAGTGGATCAGTCGGTAAATCACGAAATGATTGGAGCGGATAAAATCCTGCATTTTTCTTAACAAGTGATTTGTACTCTACTTTCCCCTCTTCCGTAAATATCGTTGGCTCCTCGACCGTCTTAATCTGCGCACCTGGATATGCCCCGTGAATCTGCTTCTCAACTAGATCCATCAACTCCTTTGGAGCCGACACATAAAATCTAATATCTTCCTTACTCCCCACTATCTCAAAGCTAATCGCATGCTCTGATTGCAAGAAAGAATACCACTCATCATTTTTGACAGAATACAAAGAAGCAAACATCTGCTCTGCCGCGTCTATCTTGATCTCATTGTCCCTGGGCAACTTAATCTCTAGAGTCACAAAAGAGAGCGAATACTCCTCACGTCCTCGATTGCGAAACCATAATACAAACGCATAGCCCAACGAAAATAGTCCTGCCATCCCTGCCGCTGCAAACACCAACATATAAGCAATATTGGTCACTAGCGTCGAGAACTGATCTAATCCATTCATTTTTTAACCTCCGGAATATCTTGCAATGATACTCTCATACCTAGTCGCTTTAATTGCTTAATTCTCCTCATCGCCCATGCTACCAACCAGGTAATACTGTTCTCGATAGGCGCTCTCTTCCCCTTACTCATTCCAACTTGCGTCACTGGCAAATTAATTGGAGGTTGCTGACTATCATCTTGTTGCACTATCACAGTATCATCCTGTACTCCAGGTGCTCCCTTTGGGATCCGCGCAAACCTTTTCTCAATCTTCTCCATCCAGCTCTCTACCTCCAGATTTTCCTCTTCTTTTTGTGGCAACTCTACACTAGGCATGGGATCAACTACTGCCTCTCGCACTCCTTCAATTATCTCTTTTTTCTTGCCAATTTCTACCACAAACACCTCCTATTATTATAATATTGTGCAGTCACTCCATAGCTTTATGCGACGGGTGATACATTCATTATACGGCAATTCTCAGCTTCTTACCCTGACTAACTTTCTTAGTAATCAAGCCCCTTCACTGCCTTCTCTCCTTTATCAAACGGATGCTTAATTTTCTTACACTCCGTCACAAGATCAGCACCTGCGAGGATGGTCCTCGCAGGATCAGTTCCCATTCTTCCTGTCATCACTATGTGCGTCTCTCCTCTCTCCTCTACTAGCTTCACAATCTCCTCTTCACTTAACAACTCATCTCCCATCGTATTAATAATCTCATCTAACACCAACACATCCACCTCACCCATCAACTCTCTAGATTTTTTGAATGCTGCCTGTGCAGCCTGCTTGTGCTCCTCGGGTGTCCCGTGGTCTGTTGGCAACTGATAAAACCCACTCCCTAATGGATAGATCTTAATATTCTCAAATTTCTCCCCCAGCTTATGCTCCGCAACCGGCCATCTCTCCTCCTTGTACCACTGCACTATCGCGACCTTCATCCCCGTTAATGCCGCCCGCACCGCAACACCCAACGCGGCTGAGGTCTTCCCCTTTCCCTCACCCGTAAATATATAAAATAATCCCTTACTCATTCTTCGAGTCCTATCTTCTCTCCTATTATCTCGATCTCCACCTGCTTAGGATCTACCTCTATCACCACTCCCATCTCCTCAAGTAATTGGGCAGTTAATACTACCGGCATCCCAATAATCGCCGAGAATACGCCAGTTTGCTCCATCACCCACTCTTTTGCTCCTCCTTGAATCGCATAACACCCCGCAAACCCTTTCCATTTCCCGTCCGTAATATACTGCGTGAGCTCTTGCTCACTAACATCCCGGAATCTCACCTCTCCCACTGCACTCCCCACCGCTCGCTCACCTGTCAATGAGTCTACGACTGCCACTCCTGTCACGACCTCATGACTCTTCCCAATCAACTTCAAGAGGATCTCTCTAGCTTCATCCTCGCTATGTGCCTTCCCTAATATCTCGCCATTCATACCTGCCTGCGCAGGCAGGCTCACCACCGTATCCCCCCCGATCACTAGCGCGTCCTCCTCACTACTTATTGCCAAAGCTTTCTGCAACGCCAGCTCCTCAACTAACTCTCGCGGATTCTCGCACGCAATACTCGACTCATCAAACCCAGATTCCTGGATCGCGTACTCCACACCGAGTCTGGTCAGGATCTCACTTCGCCTTGGTGACTTACTCGCCAGAATTATATTTTGCATTTTCTTATTCTACCCCCCGCATACCGAATATCCACATCCATAACACTTCGAGCACCCTTCCTCTTTCACAAGCTTTGCTCCGCACTCTGGGCACGCATTCGCATGAGTTTCTCCGTTTCTCCGTTTCTCCGTTTCTCCGTTTTTTTTACGTTCAGCTAACGTTTCGCTTCTAATCTTACTTTGTATAATTTGCTTTGCCCCTGACTCACCGACACGCTGACTCGCTGATCCGACAGACAATATCTGCCCCTCAATACTCCCATCACGGTAACACGTAATCCCTTTACATCCTGCTTTCCATGCACTCATATACGCATCCCCCACCTCCTCGATCGTCGCCGTAGAGGGGAAGTTGATAGTCTTACTCACCGCATTATCAGTATAACTCTGCCATGCAGCCTGCATGCTTATATGCCACTCGGGCTTGATATCATGTGCCGTCCTGTAAACTTGCTTTACTTCTTCTGGCACACCGGACACGTGAGAGAGACTCCCCTCGCGCACTACGTCACGTATTATCCTGTCACGCACCTTATGTTCCGGATCTCCGTCTGCCCATTTAGATACCTCCAACTCCCTCTCAAAATATTGGTTAATATAGGAGAGTCCCGCCTCTTCCACCACGTTCTTAGTGTATGCGAGAGCAAACACCGGCTCGATCCCGCTCGACGCTCCCGCTAACATCGAGATACTCCCAGTCGGCGCAATCGTCGTGATCGCGACATTACGAACCTTCCGCGCCCCTAGCGAAGCCTTAGGCGAAGTGGGGTTAGCAAACGACGACTCACTCCAACGCGGGAACTCTCCTTTTTCACGCGCTAGCTCCACACTCATCTCCCAACTTACCTCTTGGATATACTTCGCAACTTTGCGAGCTAACTTGACCCCTTCTTTACCGTCATACGCCACTCGCAGTTGGTATAGCATGTCCGCCCACCCCATTACCCCCAGCCCAATCCGACGATTAGCTTTCACAGTTTTCGTAATCTGCGGGAGTGGGTACTTACACGCATCAATCACATTATCAAGCATCCTCACTCCCACTCGCACTGTATGCTTGAGCTTATCCCAATCAATTTCTTTCCGTACTCCATTTGCTGTATGCTGCTTGCCATCTCGCACATGTCGTGCGAGATTAACCGATCCCAGATTACACGCATCAAAAGGATGAAGTGGCTGCTCTCCACATGGATTAGTCGAGTCAATCTCGCCGAACGCTTCTTTAAGCGGATTATTCTTGTTAATTGGATCCAGGAATATGAGCCCTGGGTCACCAGTGCGCCATGCTAACGTCACTAATTGGTTATAAAGACTCCTCGCCCGCACCACCGTTACCACCTTCCCATCTCTAGGGTTCTTGAGCTCCCACTCACGGTCACGATCCACTGCCCTCATAAACTTATCTCTCACTCCTACCGAGATATTAAAGTTCGCAATCTCCCCAGTCTCTTGTTTTGCCGAGATAAACTCCATAATGTCAGGGTGATCAATATTCAGAATCCCCATATTCGCCCCTCTCTTCTTCCCTCCCTGCATCACTTGTCTAGTCGCAATATCAAAAACTTTCATAAATGATATAGGGCCAGTCGCAAATCCTCCCGATGACTTTGTAATCACGTCGCCTCTGGGCCTAAGATTAGAGAAGTTAAATCCAGTTCCTCCTCCTTTTTGATGGACCATCGCCATCCACTTCACCGCATCAAATATTCCCTCCATCGAATCCTCGACTGGGAGCACAAAACAGCTAGCCAGTTGAGATTGCGGAGTCCCCGCATTGTTAAGTGTTCTCCCAGCGGGCAAGAATTCTAGCTTACTCATCACCTCATAAAATTCCTGCTCAACTTGCTTTCTTTTTTCTTTCTTTTCCACTTTTGCCAAGTTACGTGCCACGCGGTGAAACAGCTCACTTGGCGTCTCCACCACTACCCCGTCCTCGTTCTTCAAGAGAAACCTACTCTCCATAATCTTGAGTTGATTTACCGAAAAATCAAGATCATCCTTCACTCCCAGCTGCCTCTCCGCTCGTCGGTCTTGACTTCTTTTTTCTCGATACAGAATATATGCCTTTGCAGTTTTGTAATATCCTGCTGCCATAAGAACTTGTTCAACTATGTCCTGAACCTGCTCGACTGATGGAATCTTGTGATCTGATTTAACTAGCAGAGTTACCGCAATCTCAGCTAGTCTCCTCGCCTCCTTCTTAGCTTGTGGTGAGCCTGCCGAACCATACTCTCCAGTCTCTACCCCTGCTCGCACGATCACCTCCACCAGCTTAGACTGGTCAAATATAACCTCTCTCCCATCTCGTTTGATTATTTTTTTGATCATCTTATCTTTCATTAATAATTTTGACTAACAAAATTTGCTTAATATCTTGTTTGTGAAATTTTTAGCAGGCTGACGAGCCGAGAGTAAAGATAAATTTTCTACCAAGAAAATATTATCGGTTTCTAAAAACAACGGTGTTAAGCAAATTATAGTCATAATTATTCCGCCAATGGGTGGCTTCCTCGATACTTTGCCTTAATCTGATAATAATGCTTACGCTTCTCCTCATCCGTCAGGTCACTCGAAAACTTCTCTGCTGGATACTTAATCTCATTTTTTTTCATTTTTTGTACTAGTGCTCGCGTTACATCAATATCCAATCTGTTTGCCATCGAAAGTACCCACCACAATACATCTGCCAACTCATCACAAATCGGACCATACAGCTTTGCCTCCTCAAGCACTTCCTTTCCTGACTTAAACTGAAAATGCTCAAGTAACTCAGATACCTCCAAAACCATCGAAAGAGCGATATCCTTCGGACTCTCACTCCCCCACCCACGCTTGGACTGGAAGTCTCTGACTTTCTCTCTCAGATCCTCTAGCTTCGCTGTCTGATCTGTTAATTGTTGTGTATCGCTCATATTATCTTTCTATTATTAATATCACCCACAAACCGAGAAGCCGCAATCATAACACTTTGAGCATCCCTCTTCTTTCCGCAGTGTCCCTCCACACTCCGGACACACTGGATTCACTGAATCTACTGAGCCACTCGAAACAAGAACCTGGTCTTGTTTCGATCCATCCCGATAAATCGTGATCCCCTTACACCCCGCCCTCCATGCCTGCATATATGCCTCCTCCACCTCCTCCACTGTCGCACTTGATGGAAAGTTAATCGTTTTGCTGATCGAGTTATCAAAAGATTCTTGCCACGCAGCCTGGATCTTAACGTGCCACTCTGGCTCTACCTCATGCGTAGTAACAAATAGCTTCCTCTCTTCCTTTGAGAGCGTCTCTTTCTCATTATTTGCGAGTTTAGTGAGGATATCTTCTATCTCTTTTTTCTTATACTTGCTCTTCAGATACTCCTTGAGCACCGGATCCACCATCACAAGCTCACGGGTCGAGTGATTGCTCTTATCATCCTCATAGAATGTCCGTCTCTTTGTCACGAGTGAGAACACTGGCTCAATCCCAGAACTTGTGTCTGCAAGAATCGAGATCGTCCCAGTTGGCGCAATCATCGTCACTGCACAGTTTCGCATTGGCTGGCCCTTGGCTGGATATACCGACATGTCCCAGTTGGGGAATGACCCTCTCTCTTCTGCTAGCTCCTCACTCATCTCCTTAGCCTCTGTGTAGATAAACTTGGATAGTTTCTTTGCCATTTTCACCGCACTAGCCGAATTATACGGAACACCAAGTCGGTACAGTAAGTGAGAGAATCCCATCACTCCGAGCCCGATCCGTCTATTCCCGAGCTTCACCGTCTGCTCAATTTCTGGAATCGGATAGGCATTCACCTCGATCATGTTATCGAGGAATCGTACCCCTAGTCTCACGGATTCTTTTAGCTCATCCCAATCGATCTCGTCATCTTTGATATGCCTTGCTAGATCAATGCTAGTTAGATTACACGACTCATATGGGAATAGCGCAATCTCACCGCAATTATGCACCACCAATCCATTTGCCACAAATGAATGAGTCTCTTGTTCAGTTAGATCATAAACAGCTTCCTTCCCAACCATCTCAATATTAATTATTTCTTCCTCAAACTTCATTGCATAATAAGTTTTTCCTCTCAATTTTGCTATTTTCTTTTCATGCATCTCAAACAGAAACCCAACTTCATCAAGAAATTTAATTACCACATCTTTAGATATCTCTAACTCCCACAATAATCCATCAGAGCTGTATCTTCGCACCTCACCATCAGCTGCTACATACTCAGGAAAAAGATCCACTCTAGCTGCTCTTGATCTATCATAAATTCTCGCCTTAATTCCTAACTGCAACAACAATAACTGCACATCTCTCAACAATTCTATTGACTTACTTGTTAGTCGCACATAAGCCGACTTATTTTTTACATATCCAACAGTACCATCAGCTGAGAATAATCCCTGCAAAAACCCTACCACCACTTCTCTTGGCGCCTCGTAAATACTCTCTGGCACCCGCTTATATTCAGAGGTAACAGGCAAAACTCCCAATTTCATAAAATACTCAACCACAAATTTACTGTTCACAAATATCTGCTTTGCACGCTCAGTGGGATTATGCAATCTACCTGATCTAGCCCACTTTTGCATTAGTTGTAAAAAATAATCCACTGCTTTCTTATATTTATCCCCAGCACCAAACGTTAGATTCACATATGCTCCATGTGTCTCAGTAGCTTCCCGCAAAAATCCATCTCCCACCATCCACCCCATTACTTGGCCTAACTCCTTATTCCATTTTTTTGGTAGATCAAAATCATAACTCCTACCATTTCTACCCTTTCTGTTATTACTCCACTCAAACGGCAATTTTTTATTTCTACCAAACTGCCCTTCTCCCATTTGAATTAATACTTTGTCTCCCAACTCAAGTTCCCCCAACTCTTTCCACCCATTCACAGTCATTATTTTATGATCTCTCGTAGCCTTGATTCTATATCCTGATTTTGTCTCAACCTGCCAAACTTCTTTTTTGCCTGTTTTTACTACATTGCTAGCTGTGCAAATTTTTACCCCCTCTTCTCCCGCCACCCTTCTATCAACTACTACTCGCACATTTTGCATATTAACTAATTTCTCAAATCTCACCAGCCCTTCATTAGTAGATATAAGAGCATCTCCAGTAATACACGGGTTAGTAGCATCTAGTTGTCCAAACTGTGGCACTGTATTCCCACGCTCGGTGGTATCAAGAAACATCAATCCTGGATCTCCTGATTGGTGAGCCATCTGGGCAATTCCGCGGAATAGCTTCTTAGCTTTAACTTTTCTCACCACTTTTTGCGTTCGAGGATTAATTAGTTCCCAATTCTTATCATTCTCGACTGCGCTCATAAACTCATCCGTCACACCAACCGAAACATTAAAATTCTTAATTGTTCCATCAGTCTCTTTTAACTCAACAAAACTCTCAATATCAGGGTGATCCGCATTCAGTATCGCAATATTCGCTCCTTGTCTTTTTGCTCCCTGCAAGATCTGTGAGAGTGCTGCCGAGTATGCCCGGACAAAATCCACCGGCCCCGATGAGGCTCCTGCCACGTTTTTTACCTTATCTCCGTGCGGACGAATCTTAGAGAAATTAAACCCAGTCCCCCCATTATTCTTATGCACCACCGCCGCCTCACCCAGGGTTTTAAATATAGTATCAATCGAGTCCTCAACTGGGAGCACAAAACAGCTTGATAATTGTCCTGTTCCACCCGGGTTTCCTGCCTCAAACATCGCCTTACCCGCACACACCATCTTCATTGATACCATCCTGTTATAGAACTTGATGGCCGTCTCCATCACAATCCCATTAGTTCCCCAGGTAACCTCGGCCTTCGCCATATGATACGCCACCCTCCACAACATCTCTCCTGGAGTCTCCAGCACCTTTCCTTCCATGTCTTGCCTGAGATATCTCTTACGAGCAATCTCGATCGCATTCTTAGTTAGCTTTGGTTCTATTATTTTTGGTTTACGCATTTTTTTTCTGTTTTAATTAACTGATTCACTGACTAACCGACATACTGACACGCCGATATGCCGATCACTTATCACACCTCGAGTACGCGCACGACGGACACGTCGCACACCCTTCTTCCATTCGCAGTGCTCCTGAGCACTCTGGACACTTCTCCTTCTGCTCACCGTTAGGCTCAAACGGCTTCTTCTTAGAGAGCACTACCTGTTCACGCGACCCCTCCACGTAAACTGTCATTCCTTTAAGTCCCAGTTTCCATCCCAACTGATAAGCATGCGCTACATCATCTGCCGTAGCTGAGGGTGCAAAATTAACAGTTTTTGAGATCGAGTTATCAACCCATCTCTGCATTACCGCCTGCATTCGTACATGCTCCTCAACTGACAGGTCAGATGCCACCACGAAGTTGTCCCTGATCTCCTCTGGTATCTCCTCCACTCCCTGGCAACTCCCATCATTCTCACGCACTGTCTCAAAAATCTCATTCCTCTGTTTCTTCTTAATCCCATGTTCCAAGAGTTTCTTTGCAAACAATTGACTCTCGTACTCAATCTCGATCCACTCCTTCCCTTCTTCCTCTGCTCCCTCTCTCGTGTTTCGCGTATAACTAAGTGCGTAGACTGGCTCACACCCATATCCCTCTAGTCCCGAAATAGTCGCAATACTCCCAGTTGGTGCGACTGTGGTCTGCGCACCATTTCTAATCCCCCATTTCTGAATACCTTCTTCGATCTCTTTCCAGACTAGTTTTGGCCTATTCCAGTTAGTCTTGTGCCGTACGAGTGGTTTTGGTGCCTTCCAGATCATATTCGTTGGATCATAAACACTCCCCGTAATCCCAGGGAATGCCCCGCGGTTACGCGCAAGCTCCACGGACGCTTTCATTGTGTGATATCTCACAAACTCCATAATCTGACTCGCATACTCCTGACCCTTCTTCGAGCCATACCGCACTCCCACCAGATACATCATGTCCGAGAGCCCCATCACGCTTACTCCTATCCTTCTCACTTTCTTTGCCGCCTCCTCTAGTTCTGGTACTGCTGCCACATACTTATTCACATCCACCACATTGTCCAGTAATCTCACGGTCCACTTAACAGTCTCAGCTAGCTTCTCCCAATCTGGAACCATCTCTCCATTCATCTTCTTTACATGATTAGCCAGGTTCACACTCGCCAAACAACAGTTCTCATAACTTCCTAAAAATTGCTCGCCACACCCTCTCGAAACATACCCATTAGTAATCCATGTATCACTCTTTTTTTCATACAAATCATACACCTTAGCCTTTCCCGCTGGCTCAATCTTCACTACTTTTGCAGCCCAATTACCACCTGTAAAGTTGCACGTTAGCGCTGCTCTTTTCATTCTCTCTTGCTTTTCTGGATGACTCAATCGTATTTGCTTGTAAAATTTCCCAAAACTATCTCCAACAATAACCACATCATATTTAGGATTTTTATTACTTATTATTCTCCCATCCTTTGTTTTATGTTTTGTCCTTTTACTCGTATATTTTCTCCCATGAATCCCAAACATCAGAAGTATCCTTCTTACTTGGCTCGCCAACTCCTCACTCCCTGTATGAAATCTTACTAATGGATGATTGCTCGAAAGATCAACGCTCCCATCAGTACTAAATAATCCATCTAATAGTCCTTCCAAAATCTTCCTATTACTATTTATGTATTCCTCGGGAATTTCTTTATTAAGTGAGGTTGTTGGAATTAATTTTAGTGATTTCACATAATCAGCTATCACCTTCCCTGGTTTTGGATCCATCATCATTGACTTACTATTTTTATTTACATAGGTATAACAGTCAGTTGCACCCACCTTCTCAAACACATCTTTCACAACCTGATTCCAACTATCTTCATCCGCATGAGTACTCACTCTCACCACATTTTTTGACAATGCTCTTTCTGTATAACAACCGTCGCCTAGCAACACCCCAACTAAAAACCCAAAATCACGATCATCTATCTTTACATTTCCCTGCTCAACTTTATTATTTGGCATCATCCCCTCAAAAACTCTTACCATCTGTCCTTCTTCTAGATTATCTAATCTTGTTGGTTTAAAAAACTTTGTTGTTGTATCTCGAGCATGGAATTGATGTGCTACAGTCGCCCTTACTATTCCTCCATCAGAAAAATACACATCAAAAACTGATTTTTCATCATGAATTTCAATTGATTCCACTTTGCCTTCACCGAGTACTGTACAGATTTTCTCCCCCTCTTTAATATTTTCCACTTTCCGCCACCCACCTGGAGTAGCCACAAGAGTCCCCTCCACCACACATGGATTAGTAGCCTCAAGATCATATAGATTAGGCACCGGATTATCTCTGTTAGCTGCATCCAAAAACAGCACTCCCGGCTCACCATTCTTGTACGCATACTTGACGATCTCTCCGTATAGCTCACGTGCCGGCACCATCTTCCATAGCTCTCCGTTCTCCGGATATCTAAGGGCAAAATCATCATCATTCTCCACTGCCTGCATAAACTCATCCGTCAGTCCCACCGAAATATTAAAGTTCTCAATCTGCCCCTCTTCTGCCTTACATCTAACAAACTCATGAATATCAGGATGCCATACTGGCAGTGTTGCCATTGCCGCACTTCTTCTCCCTCCTCCTTGTCCGATTACCCAAAAAGCTGTATCAAATACCTTGATAAAAGATACCGCACCCGTCGCCTTTCCTTTTCCAGTTCCGATTACTCCTCCTTTGGGTCTAATCCTCCCAAACGAGAACCCTACCCCTCCACCAGTCTGCAAAGTCAGAATCGACTTGCGCAAAACCGAGAAGATCGAGTCCGTCCCTTTACCCAAGTCATCATCCACCGGAAGCACAAAACAGTTAGCAAGCTGTCCGTACTTAGTCCCCGCATTCGCCATCGTTCTCCCGTTTGGCACCACTCTCAACTCTGCCATCATCTCAAGCATCTTTTCCTCTACTTGCTTGAGTGTCACCCCATTACGATAGTTGTTCTCCGCCTCCGCCACTACTCGTGCCGTTCTCACAAATATCTCTTTTGGTGTCTCCACGGTCTTATTACTCGCATCCCGCAAAGAATATCTATTCACCATAATCTTGCTGGCTGACTCACTTATTTTATTAATCTTCATTTTTCCTTTAGTTTTTCTATTTCAATCTCAAAGTCTGAGAGTGACTCAAACTCTCTGTACACCGACGCAAACAAAAGATATGCCAGTGGGTCAAGCTTTTTTAACCGATTGATCACAAGATTTCCCACCTCCCAGCTCCTCACTTCCGTACTCGTTTTACGTCTCAATACCTTCTCCACCTCATCCAACATCTCCTCTACCTGCTCCATCGAGACTGGTCTTTTCCAGGTTGACTTCATGATCCCCCTCTTAAGTTTCTCTCTGTCGTAGTTCTCTACCTTGCCAGATTTCTTGATAACCCTGATGTCCACTCCCTCAGCTCGCTCATAAGTGGTAAAGCGCTTGGTGCACTTAGAGCACTCCCTCCTCCTTCTCATCGTCGTCCCATCCTCAGTTAGTCTGGATTCCAAGACAGAAGTACTCTCATGATGACAGTATGGACATTGCATTTGGTCTGTTCTCCTCGATTATTTTTGTATACTTTCTATTAACAACAAAAAGCACTAAGGGTAGTGCAGGACATCAAGCGTAACCCCTACCCTTAGTGTTCGTCAACTAGCAATGAATGTATCAAATAGGAGCAATATTTATTCTCCGCCCTTAGACACGTTTTCGTTGCAATTTGGACATTTACATTTTGTAGTTGGCGACTCAAATGATTTGTTGCAATTTCCACATTTTAATTTAAATGTTTTTTTATCTTGACTCATTACCCTATCTGCTCGCATATCTAAATGATTTCCTTTTTGATCAAAACTCAACACTGAACTTCCATTCCCATGTCCTCCCCACATCGCTCTGTACATATCCATCTGCTGTAATTCCTCTTGTCGTATTATCCATTTCTCTATTTCATGCCCGCTAATCCCTTCCATTCCCATAATCCAACTCAACTCATGTGTTAATTCATTCTCATTAGCTATTTGTAAATATATTAATCCATTTTGATAAATTTCTTTTTGATCTTTATCAACAAATTCGCCCATCAAGTCTTTAAGTAGCAAGTCTCTCACCATCTTGGAAAATTTATCCCAAAAAAATTCTCCTTTCTGATCCAAAAATTTACTTCTCAACTGCAATATTGCCTGATTCACAACTCTCCCATCAAATTGGTCAGGATTATCCAAATCAACCACTCTTCTTTCTATCTCATCCCATCCTGCAAAACCCAGCTCCCCCACCACACCATCCAACTTTCTTTTTTTCACTACTATTGGCGTCTCCAAAACAGATTTTTTATCCAAATTAACCGGTAATCCCACAGCTTGCAAATGCTCTTCTTCTTCAATCTCCGGAGTGTACAAAGAATATGCCAAGTATTTATCTCCTTCTCCTCGTACGATTACAAAAGTAGCCGACAGCGGCGGCTCATCGCCAAATCGATACTCTTCTCTTGGGGGACTCACTATCACTATCCCATCTCCAATTTCCAATTCGCTTGTCATCTGACTCGCCATCTTCCACACCACTAACTCTGACTCAAATCTTCTAACTAGCTGCTCATTTCCTCCATATGACTGTCTACTTGTTTCCAACATTTTCGAATATTTTGTCAATTTACCCTCATCAAGATAACAAAAATCACCACCCACAAAAACCATTTCTCTTTTGGTTATTCCTCCGACCACCTCTCTTCTCTCATTCTCAACAATCTGAGCCAACACATTCAATTCAGTCACCAAAGATTCAATATGCACTACATGCTCAG
Source organism: uncultured bacterium (assembly GCA_963981525.1). GTDB lineage: Bacteria > Patescibacteriota > Microgenomatia > UBA1400 > UBA12108 > CAXCDZ01. The sequence continues at coordinate 30,910 of CAXCDZ010000003.1, forward strand.
CATCACTACCTTCGCTCATCAACACCGACGCCGGAATCCTACTTAGTTCAATCCTCGCCACATTCACTCCTTCCACCCCTAGCTCGGGGGCAATAGGTCAAGTCAATGTGGTGAGTTCCCGGCTTGTCTCGCCATTAGGCGGGCTTTACGGTTGCGGCACAGCAGAGGATTCTCACCTCTTTCCTACCCACATCAACTATTTAATTATTAATTACCTGCCCTTCCATAGCTCTTTAGAGCGACGGAGGGTTAATCTATTCTCACTTTACCGACGACTCTCTCGTCCGTCAAGACACATCTCATCCACTTGTTCCTGTAATTGGATAACCTCCAACCACTCCTTATATAGCAACTCATATACTCTTCCATTCGTACTCGAAATCAGCTCCACCATCACTTCCTCCACGTTCCGGTCAAACAGATTCTCGCATGCGCGCGTATCCACACTCCCTCGCTCCACTACATATCCATATCCAGTCTTAAGATATCCCAACCCCTTCATTACTTCGTATGTTCCTGTCTCTACCTTCCCACTCCTCATCATCCCTGCCCCGCAGATTATTCGCCTCTCACCAAGTCGGAAAGATAACTGCCCTTGTTTAGAGTCTCCCGCAAGCAAAAACTCAACCGAACTCTTAACTCTATTACCAAACCCACACTCCAATTCCCCTTTAGCTGCCATTCCTGCGTTCGTTAACTTATCAACTGAGATCATATTTGCAAAATCAGCTCCCTCCAACCCCATTTTCTTCATCGTCCCAGACAGCGATATTTGGTAGAGTGAAAACACCGCAATCAACACCCCCACACTCAGCAATAATCCCAATAGAATTTTGATTCCTCTCATACCCTCATTATTGCATACAATTTTCATAACATATGTCAGTCACATGTTTTTTGAGTTGCAAAAAATGTCGCAGCACGACGGTGTGAGACCTTAAGGCAAATTTTCAGCAGAAAATTATGCGTGGTTTTGCGTTTTCACAAGTTGCATAGCAACCTGAAAATCGGGTTTACGTGACAAAATATGTGTGATCTGACAAAAAAGAAAATTGTTCTTTACCCCAACATCTCCACAATCACCCTCGCATAAACCTCCGTCACTTTCTTAAGCGACTCCAGATTAACCCACTCTCCTCGCCCATGTACTTCGCTCCCATCAGGACCAAACCCATAAATAGTCGGCACACCGCGCTTTGTAAGCATCCATCCGTCCGTCCCTGGCCCTGCTCCTCTTTGTGCGGGTTTTGTGCCCAGCACTGCCTCAGCTTGTTCGGATAGCACCTCTACCACGTTCTCTCTCGCATCCACCTCAACCGCAGGCACAAACATCAGGTCTGTGATCTTATAGTCAATATTTAGCTTTTGCAATCTCTCGACTATTAACATCTTTACTTGATTATCAGAGTTACCAGGCATTAGTCGCACGTCCCCATATGCCTCACATTTCTCAGGTACCACATTCAGTGCTGTTCCCCCGCTAATCTTGGTTGGGAATGTAAACACAGGCTTTCGACCTACAAACACCTTCGATGATTTGTGCGGCACCTCTAATCCCTGTAGAGCCTTAATAGCGATTGACATATCCACGATCGCGTTACGTCCTTTTTCTTTTCTCTCCCACGCAGACATCCCAGTGTGAACTGGCTCTCCCTTAGTAGTTAGCTTAAATCTATATCCACCTCGCTGACCAATCCTGATTACATCACTTCCATGCTCTCCGATAATACAGTTCTTTGGGACTATCCCCTGCTCTAGCAAGTACTGCGTTCCATATCTAGAACATGCTCCCGACTCCTCATCCACCACGAATGCTAGATATAGCTTGCCAGTTATCTTAATCCCAGCTTCCTTGATCGCTCGTACCGCATAGACATACGCAGACAGTGATCCTTTCATGTCCAGCGCTCCCAATCCATATAGCTTGCCTCCGCGCACACTCCCAGAATAAGGAGAGATCACGTCACTCACATCCGGTGGGATTGTATCCATATGTCCATTTAACATCAGAGAGTTTCTTGCGCGCTTATTCCCCCATTCTAAGAGTATGTTTCGTCTCTTTTTGTTCATTCCCATTCGCTTAGGTAAGAATCCATGCGTTGTTAGCTCACCGTGGATGAGCTCAGCCACCTCATGCTCTATTGGGTCATCTGCCTTAGAATCTTGTGGGGTGTGATCGTTGGGAGACTTCGCTTTCACAAGCTTTGTCAGGAACTTCGTCTGCTCAGCAAAATTCTTCTCAACCTGTTTCTTGATAGATTTTTCAACTGTTTTGTCAATCACAATGCCTGGATTGTACCATAATCATTCATTTGCCAGATATTATCAATCTATTATGAATATTCTTTTTTATGTCAATATGCATTTTAGTTGAGTTATTTGACCTGATAACTCACTAGCTCTTTTTGGAACAATATTCATATCGACAATATCTCGCCAATGCCACCACGAGTTTTCTGAATGACCACTCAAAGTAGCAATAATTTTTCTCATTAACTGAGACTCCAATTCAACGCTCAAGCTATCTTGTCTATATACCACCAACTCCATATCTTGATTACCCCCCCTACCAATAAGCAAATATGGCATCTTTCCAACAAACTCACATAATTTTGAAGAATTTCGAATATTTT
>CAXCDZ010000004.1:0-32074 GCA_963981525.1 uncultured bacterium
TATTCCAAAGTATTTTTCAAATCTGATGGCAATTTCGCCCAAACAAACTTCTTCATGTTTAGCAGAGCCAAAGGAAATGTTCTTAACTGGGCTTCCAAAAAAATCACCAACAAATCTTGGCAGGCAGTCAAGGCTAGTATTGGAGGTAAGCTCTGGGCTGGATTTAGCAAGGCTGCACCTTGGCTCTCAAAAAAATTCGCAGGGACAGCAATTCAAAAAATTGTCACCTCGCTCGGATTTGCCAGCATTTCAGGAGGAACAGCTCTTCTCATTCAAGCAGGATTCATCGTTGCCACAACCGGACTCAAAAACATCTGGAAATTCATTACCAACAAGGGGGGCTTCCGCACAAAAGCAATCAACCTCGCTCCTATTATCGCCGGGATCGCTGCAATTCCCGCACTTATTACAAGCGCTCTTGGAGCACTAGCCCTTACAATTTCTGGAGCAATTGGCGCGCTCGCTACCGCACTCGCCTCTGTTCCAGCTCTTATCATAGCCGCTCTTGGCATCGCTTTTGGATCAGTATTAGTTTTGCTATTTTTCATCAACACCATGATTAAAACCCCTTGGGACATCGACTCGGCTCCAGGCAGGATCCTCACCTCCATTTTCTGCGACGAATCAGGCGAAGGAGATGGCTCCGCAGCCAGTGCCGCAATCTGTATTGCAGATATTCTTACCAAAGCAGGACTCAACCCCCTTCTAGCTAGCGATGTCAACTCAACCCTCTGGCAACAAATCATTTCAGCCCTCTTTCCAGACACAATCAAAGCCATCGCCAAATCAGCTTCCGGACAAGGAGCTTTCCAATGCGTTGGACTCATTGCTGCCGGAGTTACAGAATCTGGTGGAGCTTACTGGGAACCTCCCAACGCCAACCAGCTCGACATCAACAGCCCTCCAGGATACACATATGTATCTGGGGTTGGTAGTTGCCAACCAGGAGATGCCTTTGTTGATATGGGTGGCACCTACGGCCACACCGGCTGGATCGTCGAAGATGCAGGAGCTCATTTTGTCTGTGTAGATGCCAACATGGGCTCAGCTGGCGCCGTCAGAAATCGCGATTCTTGTCGTTACGCTAAAAGCAAAATTGATGGATGCTTAAAAAAGATATAAGCTAATAATATAAACATGAACAATCTTTCTCTCAAACAAAGGCTCATCATTATTCTTTCTGTATTAGCACTTTTCATCATACTCATTCTCACATTACGCCAATCATCTTCCCCCCCCATACCCACAATGCTCTCTTCTCAGCCTACAAGTAATTCTCAAAACGCAAGCGTTTTTAGTCCTATCAAGCTCATTTTCGACTCCCCCCTCGATCTATCTCTCATCTCCATCTCATCCACTCCCCCAGAAGTGTGGACTCCTCAAGTTAGCGGAAACAATCTCACCCTCACACACGAACAGTTTTTCCATGCTAATCAAGAATACTCAGTCAATATTTACTATAACGACTCTTTGCTTACAACCCTTAATTTCAAAACCCACGCCGAACAAAACGATCCTCGCTATCTCCAAACAGTCCAAGAAGAAATGGATCACGACTACCCCCTCGCAACTTCATTCCCCTACGAAACCAGCGTCCTTCGCGTCGTCTACATCTCCCCCATGACTCTCGAGATCACCCTCAAATCCGACTCCCTCACAGAGAAAGAGGCCATCTCCCAGATCAAGTCTTGGGTCACCAGTAACGGTGGCGACTCCACAACCCACGAGTATCAGGTCATCTCCGCCCCAGAATCAACCCCCACTCCAACAGAATCTCCCACATCCCCAGAGCAATCCCCCATCTCCCAGTGATACAATGATTTAAATCATTATATCAACCATCATTCCCATCAACACCATAAATCCAGAATTTCATTGCAAACTTAACTTGCACCTCCAAATTTGATCTAGTACTATATAATAACTAGGTAAATATAGGAGGAACTATGCCCAATGATACTCAACTCACACTCGATGACTTCGCCGAAACTCTCATTCGCGACAAGCAATACACTACTCTCACCGAAACAACTCACACTGAACTCAAGAACGATATCCTCAAACGCGCCCACGACTATCTCCTAGCCAAAACTATCGCCAAGCTCACAGATGAGCAGGCTCAAGAACTAGACAAATTACTCGATACCAACCCAGAAGATAGCAAAGTCCAAGACTTTATCAAAGACGCCATCCCCGACTCCGCCATCTTTATCGGTGACACTCTCTTCCAATTCCGCCAGGTATATCTAGGACTCGCCTAAACATGTCCGAAACCTCTGGCCATCATCCACCAGAATCTGAGATTGCTGCAAGTAAAAGCAAGGAGCATGTATTGTATGCTCCAAAAATCATCGTAGTCCCGGATACTCACGGACTAGACCCTGCCTTCTACGGAATAACCAAAGACTCCAAAGATGTTGTCAGCTTGGGCGATATCATCGATGCCCCCAAAAATTCTCTCACCAGAAATAGTGACGAAGCTGTTGTTACCAAAGATCTAAAGTATTTTCCGAGCTTTAATAAATTGTCAGCCGAAGATCAAAAAATAGCCATCAAAAAGGAAATAGAAAAAAGGACTCGAAGCAACGAAGCTGTTAACAACCTCAACATCCGAGAAAATGTCGAGGTATGGACTCATCTCATGGAAACAGATTCAGGCACTGTCGTCTTGGGAAACCACGAGCTCATGGCTATGTCGGGTCTTACTGGCAATGACCACGACCTACAAAATTGGTTACTAGATGCAAACAAAGGACGTACGACTCTCGATGCATTTGGCATAGATACCTCGTCGATACCCGCGCTCGAAATCGAAGAAAAAACAATAGATGGCAAGGTAGTAAAAGTAGTCAAAAACCCCCTCACTCCAGAGCAATGCCAATATGTAAGAGATCAGGTGACTGCTAGTCCGGAACTATCCAAATTCTTTGACCAGCTACACGCTAAAGGTAAAATGTATGCCATAGCCAACGAAGCACTCGTTGTCCATGCAGGAATTTCTGTCGATAGTGACGGCAACCTCATTCCTCCCCAAAGACGTGGGGGCAATTGGCCAGGGTTTGATAACATTACGGGCCTAGACGCCATGGACAAGATCGAGGAAGGAATACGCTCTCGTGATCCAGACATGCTCCATTGGGCAGCTAGTGGTAGCTCACAAGACATGTCTCCAGGCTGGATGAGAGAACCATTTTTCAATGTCATGAGAAACGATATATCAGCTACAAAAGCCATGACTCAATTATCTAATCAGGCAGCAGAGCGTGGCGCAGCTATCCAAACTATGATCGTAGGACACACCGAAAAAATTGGTGGTCAGGCTATTGGCAAGTACGTTCTGGGTGCAGACACTGGTATCGGGGATGTCATCAACCTCACTCAGACAGAGGACGGAAAGCAAGTTGTATTCGATGCAAGACACAATTTTAGCCAAAAAAATCACATTGGACATCCTCTCACCCACCCCCTATCTGCAACCAAGATTACCAGTCACACAGAAGTGGGAGATCCAGTCGTTCTCAGCAGAGACGCCCTCCTTCATGGTGATGGCGATGAAGAAGATGAAGGTGAAGATCATAATGATCCTGCTCCCATAGTTGCCAATCCATCCGAGACTCCTCCCATCGCTACCTCCGAAACTCCTCCTAGTCGTGGCATACTTGGCAAATTCAAAACCGCCATCGTTAGCGCCCTTGGTCGTCATGACACCACCATTACAACTCGCGATGCCTGGGGCAAAGAAGTTTCTCGCACTATCAAATCCCGCGATGTTTTCGAAGTCGAACAAGACGCCTTTGCCAAGCGTCGCGCAACCGAAAGTAAAGATAAGTGGGATCCTCAATCTGTCGAGGGGCTCAACAAGTGGCAACGTTTTGGCAAGAAGGTTGAACGCTTCTTTGATCGTAGCTGGCGCAGCATGGCAACCGAAAAGGTTCATGCTGCCAAGGAAAAGAAACACGGAATCGACCTTTCTGCGACAGTCGGGATAGAAGGTGCAATCTCAGAGGAATTCCACACCATTCTCGATACTGCCGCTCGTGATAGGTTAAATAATGAACGAGTAACGAGAGGACAAAAATTGTGGGGTGGAACCAAAGATTTCTTCCAGGAATTCGTCGGTCACGAGCGTGATCTCCACAAATTCAAACTTCAAGAAGCCGAGCGTTTAGCTGCCGAGTACCGCAACAATCCAGCCGACCGTCAGCACCCTCTCTACCATCTCATCAATCGTGACACATCCTCTCGTGAGGAGCTCGCTGCTCGTATAAACGAAAGTCCACTCGAACTTCTTCACGAAACCAATGATAAAGATAAAAAAGTCGAAGGTATCTTACTAGAAGGTGAGCAGGGCACCAAAGTCGACAAATTCCTCAAGGAGAATATTATCGAGAGGGCCATGGACGACATCATCTCTCAACAAGAACAGAATGGCGGTCGACCTAACAAAATTAGCGAAAAACTCCGCAGAAAACTCGACCAAAAACTCCAGGATTACTTTTTTAGTTCAGATTTTCAGTCCTGGCGAGACACTCTCACCACAGAACAACAACAATCATTCGAGAACTCATTTACCGTAGCCTCAGACGTTCTCCTCCAGTTTGAGGAGGGTATGGCGCCAGCCATCATAGATAATCTAGAGCACTACAAGGGCGCCGAGCGTCTTGACTTCGAAATCGAACTATCTCTCGGCACCGCTCAGCTTTCCGCCAACTCTGAATCCATGGGTGGTACTCGCAAAGAGCGCACCAAGGAACGCGCCTCCCTCAACGAAAAAATCTGGAATCGCACCCAAAATAAAGATGTTTACAGTAATCAAGCAATTAACAATGGTCTCAAATGGGAAAAGATACGCAGCGCTGCCAATATGATCTTCACCAACGAAGCAATCGGTGCATGGGCTGGGGCTGCTGCTGGTCGTGGCGTCGCAACCACCGCTCGCGCTGGTCTCTCATGGCTACCAGTTGTCGGCAGTGCCGGTGTCGCTGGCACCATGGCCGGTTTCAAGGAATGGGCTAGACACGGACAGATGCGTAGCACCTACGGCATGGGTCGCGCCGAAGGTCTCGAATTTCCCGAAGCTAGCAATGCAACCAGAACTGCCGAAATGCGCCTGGCCGACTATCATCGTCTCGAATTTTCTCGTCGTACTCAACAATTTATGGATGCTAATAACAAACTAAATAGTGACTCATTCAACAACGATACAATTCTCCTCACCATGGCTCAGATCGCCGACAGTGGCGCCCGCCTCAAACTCAACAACGAACGCGACATCAATCTACTTATGGCTAGCGCCGATGGACCTGAGGGGCGAGGGATCCGCAACCGCGAACTCCGCATCCACGATCATGCTCGCTCTATTGCAACCGGCAGGGTCAGAGAGCTCCTCTCTGATCAAACCAGGTTAGATGAGATCGCAACCGATATGGGTTTTACTATCCCCGCCGGCACCACTCCCGACGAAGCTGTTGGCCAAATGCTTGGGATCCTTCAAGATTCCCAATACAATAGTCTCTTGGGCTCCACTTCTGTCAATCCTGATGTTGTCAGCATGATTGGCGGCCTCTCTCCTGATCTAGCCTACGACCAGCAAGAATCTATCCACGCTCGCGACAAAGTTTACAATGGCCTTCGCTGGAAATCTACCGGCAAGCGCGTTGCGACCAGTGCCGCTGTCGCTGGTCTCATGAGTTGGGGAATGGGCAATTTCTCAGAGAGTCAGCAGCAGGTAGTAGAGACCGGGACCGAGCATCAACTAGTTCCCCTTATCAATCACGATCTCCCCCAACACGTCGACCCTCTCACAACGGGCGATATTCACAATTCCGAGACCGGCGACATCCTCGCCACCATGCACGCTCACGTCCCCGCCGGCACTCACCTCGAACTCACAACCATCACCGACACTGACGACGGTGCCATCACCCACGGACTTACTAGCTACAACCTCGTCACCGACCACCTCAACGCCGACGGTGACCACGACGTCCTAGTTCCTAACATGCAATTTGGTAGTGATGGCCAACTAGACATGAGCGTAGAGGTGCGTGAGGCCCTCACCCTCAATCACATCGACGTTAACCATACATCTCTTGATGAAGTTGGCTGGGGTAGCCACGAAGAGATAGTTACTCCCACCACAGAGATCGATTACACCCAATGGGACAACACCCTCCACTACAAAGACTTCCCCGGTCAAGACATCGATGCCTTCTTCGCCAAAAACATTAACGAAAGCCTTGCCGCCAACCCAGAGGTTAGTGCGGGTGGCGAAACCCTCACCAACGTTGAGCGCGTCACCGACATTAACGGTCTCCGCAACCTCATGCGTGGGATGGAAAACTGGGTTTACAAACAGGAGAATTTCCACGTTAATCAAATCGAGGGATACAATCGCGTTCTTCATTCGGAAGACACGATCTGGTCCAACCTCACCGGAAACCAAGAGGTAATTAGTGAATGGCAATCTGACACCACCGACATTCTCCATGTCCCAGACCTTCTGGCAACCGCTGATGGCAATCGACAAGTAGTTGATCTTATTCACGAAGCAGTTCGAGAGAACGCCACCGGAGATCCCAACTTTGCGTTCTCTGACGAAGCTCATCGCATCGCCTGGGAAATGTCATACTGGGGTGACGAAGCTCACATTCCTGACGCCAACGAAGTCCGTCTCCTTCTCGAACATTTTGGCGAAATCCCCTCTAGTCCAACCATCGAGGTAGTCGAAAACACCTTCTCCGCCACTCCCCACGATGTCTGGTTTACCATGACCGAAGACCTAACCAAGGTCGTCGAAGTCCCCACCGAAGAAGTATTCACCCAAACCGTTCCTGGTTGGACATCTTGGCTCGCATCCTCCATCGGCTACTCCCGCCCCCTAGAGGCCTCCAAAACCAACAGAGATCGACAAATAATTAGAACAAATCCATATGGTAATTATGAAATGTATGGCTACGGCTTCAATGGTATATCTGAGCAAGAAAAAGAATTATATCAAGGGAGATTGTCGGAAACACTAAAAAATAACCCAAGTGCAAATCTAGATGCAACAATTGAATTACCTAGATATTTTGAAGATATGGATGAAGCATACAAAGCCAAACTGAACGAATATTTAGCCCAACCTGGAATGTCTGAGCCCATGAACAATAACTGTGAGGCAATAATTGCCATGCCAGTCTACACGTTAGGTGAAGGCAAGGTAATATTGGATACTCTCGAGCAATACGCCCTACAGTTTGATAAGTCAAAAAACAATAGTGCAGTTGATCCTTCAAAAGTAGAGCTTGCTCTATTTTTGAACTATCCCAAACCATCAAAGGACAAATTAGAAGCCGAGCTTAATCATTCATATAAGCAAGGGGCAGAGGAGCGAGTACGCAACAACAATCCAGAAATGTATGACACCGAAGAGGTAATTCGTCAATTTATGGCCAAACACCCAGAAATGAATATTAGAATAATGACAAAAGAATTCGATCAACGACCAGTTTGGGGATCAATTATTAAACCATTTTACGACACAATAATGCTACGATCAAATCAGCGTAGCGCTCCCACAAACAATGACCCCCTTCTCATTACTAATGATGCAGATGTTGTGGACTTGTCTCCAGCATACCTTAAGGACTTTTTAGTTGAAGCAAATAAAAATATTAGCGAGGTCGACAATAATCTTGAAATAGAAAAGTTTGATGGCTGGGTTGGGAAAATCGACATGCCCAATCATGGGTACGAAAAATATCCTGGATTCCTCTTCGCCGAACGCCTATATCAGTTCTTAGATTCTCAATCCAGAAGAAAAGAGGGGGGAGTAGTAATTACTCAAGGTAGAAACACCGCAGTTAGGTTATCAAGTCTGGCAGCTGTTGGAGGAATAAATCCGAATACTGACGCAGGAGCAGATACTGAAATTGGAAGAATGATTGCCTCTGCTAGAAATAACACAAAAACCATAAAATACCTTAATCGAGCCTGGCTACACTCTGACCCTAGGCGCGAACTAGATATGTGGAAAAAAGGCGTACCTCTTGCATATGCATGGAATGAATGGGCGGCAATGAATGTTTATGGCGAAGGATGGCAAGAGAGATTTACTCAGGCCCCTGAAGACCCCGGATCCATTGGGGCAGATGAGCTAATTCGAGAAATTGAAGCTGAATCTGAAAGACATGGGCTCTCCATTGACTCTCCTGAAATGAGGTTTGCACTAGTTTCCTTAGGATTAAGAACCAAAGAACAACTACAAGAAATCATCAATAGGACACAGGGTGATGCCGGGCTAGAAGAAAATGAGCGAAATGAGCTACTCCATAAGATTGGTCTAAGTTCGGGAGATTATAGTCTTGATAATAATATTATTGTCATAAAAAGGGCAGATTTTGAAATAAGCTCTGGTGGAAATATAATTATTAATCGCACAAATGGAGTAGTTGATAGTCTCAAGGCATTTGTTACAGAAAAAAGATGGAAGCGAGTTGAGGGTCGAAGACAAAACGCTCTAGAGAGTTTAGACGCGCTCAAACAGCCACTCTAAGAAACTGTTTCTTGCTATCTAATTTAATGGTTCGTTTCAATAGCAATCTCCCCTTGCGCACAACCTACACAAGGATGTTTCTGGTTGATATTCTGAAACCAGCCTCTCGCCAGCTATGTAAACCATCCTCCATTTTACGCGTAATTCTCGGAATCAATTCCTTGATTTACGCCATTCACTCTGCACACAGCCAAATTCACCAACCCTCTCTCCCCAGTGATACAATGATTTAAATCATTGTATCAACCCCCTCCCTACTGACTTCACCAACCAACTGACATGCTGATACGCTGAAATACCGACACGCTGACACGCTGGTATACTAATCCTATGCAGCAACATCCCGTCCCCCAGAACGTCACCCAGTACCAGTTCCGTCTCGTGGGAGACATGACGCTCAAACAGTTTCTAGAGCTGGCTGGCGGCATGGTCGTCGCCTACCTCTTCTTCGCTAGCAACCTCCTTTTTTTCATCAAATGGCCACTAGCTCTCGGATCACTCCTTCTCGGAGTCGGCCTCGCCTTCTTCCCGATCGAAGAACGCCCTCTTGACGTCTGGATCATCAACTTCCTCAAATCAATCTACGCTCCCACCCGCTTCGTCTGGCAAAAAACCACCAAACTCCCCGACCTTTTTTCCTTCAAAGCTCATGACATCGTCGAGAAAAAAACCTCCACCAAAACAGTCAAAGCCCCCACTCTCCCCGTCCAACCCACCCCCACAACTGACTACTCAGAAGATGAACTCGCCAAACTCAAAAGTCTCGAGTCACTCCTTACCTCAGCCAAGCCCACCACAAACAAGGCTCAATCAAAACCCAATAACCAAGAACTAAAAACTAAGAGCCAGAAACCAACAATCTCAGTCCGAAAACTCTCGACAAGCAAAGTCATTTTTGACGCCCAAAAGCCCCTCCCCACTCAAAACAAAACAGCAGCTACCATTAAGACTGCCACCAAACCTTCTACACAATCTCGCAGTGAAGCGGAGACCCCGCCGCTCGCGAGCGGCGTGGGCACCCCTCACAAAGCAACTATCTCAAAAGATATCTTCGTGAGCAATCCAACCGTCACAACCCAAAAACTCACCGCCACAGGGGAAACTGAAAACATCAAGCTCCCCGCCTCTCCCAAAAAACCCAACATCGTCGTCGGCATGGCTATTGACAAGGAGGGTGCGATCGTCAGCGGAGCCATCATCGAAATTATCAACTCAGACGGAATCTCTGCCCGCGCCATCAAAGCCAACTCTCTCGGCCAGTTCTATATCTCCACCCCCCTCCCACCAGGTAAGTATGTTCTTGAGGTAGAAAAAGACGGCTTCACCTTCCCCCGTCAATCACTCACCATTAACAACAAACTCATCTCTCCAATCCTCCTCCGCGCAAGCTAACCAACTTCATGATGACCGGGTATTCACACACTTATTACCTCTGACTCAAAAATATTACGCATCTGGTGCATCTACGTTTTTTGAGTGGCAAAAACTACGCAGGCACGACGGATGCCGAGTGATAGATCGCTGTGACAGCAGTCACAGATAGATCGCTTTTGCGTTCACAAAAATGTAGTGTGCCAGATGAGAGGAAATATTTTGCACTATAACAACAGAAAATAATGCGTGATTGAGGGATTAACAACTGCTATACTAACTCCATGGACAGCTCAGTCATCGTCGCCACTACTCAGGAACATCTCGACATCGAAACCATTCGAGATGACATGGTCATCCTCAAGAATGGCATCTGCTCCACCGCCCTCTCAGTCTCTGCCATCAACTTTGGACTATTGTCAGAAGAGGAACAGGACGCAACCATCTACTCATACGCCGGCCTCCTCAACTCCCTCTCCTTCCCCGTCCAGATCGTCATCCAAAGTGAAAAAAAGGATATCTCCCTCTACCTCGAACTCCTCAGAACTCAGGAGGGCAAGCTCAAAAATCCAGTCATGCAAGAACGTATGAAAGAATATCGCGAATTCATCAACACCACCATCACCGAGCAGAACGTTCTGGACAAAAAATTCTACTTCATCATCTCCTACACCCCTATCACTCTCTCCGGCAACACCAAAATCACCCAGGATCTTATCGACAAAGCCAAGATTGATCTAGAACCAAAAAGAGATCACGTCACCAAACAGCTCGCTCGCATTGGCCTAGTCAGCCAGTCTCTCAACTCCCAAAATCTCATCAAACTCTTCCACAGCTTCTACAACCCATCTGTCAAAGGCCAAAAATTCGCCAGCAGCAAAGACTACGAACAATCTCTCGTCGCCCCCAACGTCGCTAGCTAGCATTCCCCCCGCAGCCCAACCCGCCCACGCCGTGACACACAACTCTCAGATAGTTAATTCATTAGAAATGCAGATGCGTGCATATGGTATTGGGGAACCCTAATACCAGAACACATCTATCTGCAATATATTACCTAGTCTTGAGAGTCTGTGGCGCCGTGGCGGTCTACTTTTCTTCGGTTCGGTTCTTTTGTAGAAGCAAAAGAATGGAACCCCAGTGTGCGCGGGCGCGCACTATAATAAAAACTCAACTATAATACCCCTCATGAAACCAACCATCCTTAGCATCGAAACATCCCTCGACGACACCTGTGCCGCCGTCACCCGTGGCACTAGTGTCCTCAGCAACATCGTTAGCTCCCAGACTAGCCACCACGCCGAGTGGGGAGGAACAGTCCCCGACATCGCCAAAAGACTGCATCAAGAGTGGCTCCCGTTAGTTACTGCTCGAGCTCTCAAACAGGCCAAGTTAACCCCCTCTGACCTAGACGCCATCGCAGTCACAATTGGCCCAGGACTCGCTCCCAGCCTAGAACAAGGCATCGACCATGCCAAAAATCTCAGTAAAGAATACAGCCTTCCTATTATCCCCATCAACCACCTCGAAGGTCATCTCCTCAGTAGCTATGCCACCAACCTCAACGACAACGGACCGCTCACCAAAGTACCGCCAGAATATCCTGCACTCGGCTTCCTCATCTCCGGCGGTCACACCCAGCTCGTACTTATGCAGAGAGTCGGCGAGTATCAGCTATTAGGTGCCACTCTCGATGACGCAGCTGGTGAGGCCTACGACAAAGTCGCTCGCATGCTAGGACTCGGCTACCCTGGCGGACCAATCCTCGCCGAGATGGCGCGAACTGGCTCTCCCATCTATCCACTACGAGAACCCATGACTACTAGACGTGACCTAGACTTCTCCTTCTCAGGCCTCAAAACCCAGGCCAAATATTTTCTGGAGAGAGAAAAACCCGAGTTAACCAAACAGTTTATCCTCGACTTCTCCGCTAGTTTCCAGCAAGCAGTTTTCAAGCATCTCATGCGCAGGTTCCGCCGTGCGATAGAGCTCCACTCCCCTACCATGATCCTTTTGGGTGGAGGAGTAGTTAGTAATATTCCACTACGCACCTTGGCCAGGAAAACTGCCAAAGAGTTTGGTATTCCCACTCACATTCCATATAGCAAAAAGCTAATCACCGACAACGCCGCCATGATCGGAGTCGTCGCCTCATTCCAATTTACCAGTGGTAACTTCGTTGATCCCGACTCTCTCGACCGTCTCCCCAATCTCAACTTTCCAACAATTTCTTAACCACCTTCACAGGCAACGTCAAACACTTCTCTCTCCCAGGATTCACCGAAAACCCAATTCCTTTCTCCAGCAACTCTTCCTCACTCATCTCCTGCACAACCTTCAGGGCCTGGCCCTTAAGGTACTCCGAGAGCTTACTCGCACTCGCAGTCGTGATCGCACACCCGATCCCTTTCCACTTCACCTCATCTATTATCTCTAGTTCCGAACTTTCAGATGTTCCAGAGTTCGGAACTTTTTTTACTCGAATCTGAAACTGCACCATATCTCCACACGACGCATTCGCGTCTTTCCCTTCAATAACTTGTCCTGCCTGCCCGCCTTTGGCGGGAGCATCGCCGAAGGAACCTTGGTTCCGAGGGTGCTCATAGTGATCCATTACTTCTTCTTTGTAGATATCCATCTTATTTTCCAAATGTTTTCTTAACCTGACCTAATGCCTCCACCAAACTATCAATATCCGACTTCGTCGTATACACATTAAAGCTGGCTCGCACTGAGGCTGCCACCCCCATCTTCTCGTGCAAAATCATCGTACAGTGATGCCCTGACCTCACCATCACATTATTCTCACTAAGAATCGTCGCCACATCATGTGCATGAACACCATTATATGTAAAACTCACACTTCCACTTCGTATTTCTGGATCCTGTGGACCCAGAATAACAAGGTTCGTAACTTTGTTTAATTTATCCAATGCATACCCCACTATCTCCATGTCATGCTCCCGCACACTCTCCATTCCTGCCTGCGCAGGCAGGCCCAACTTCTCCAAATACTCTATCGCTACCTTAAGCCCCCAATAACTTGCTACATCAGGTACCCCTGCCTCAAACTTATCAGGTAATGCGGCCCAGCTGGACCCATCCTTGTGCACCTCACTAATCATCCCACCTCCCGTGAGAAACGGTTTCATTTTTTCGAGTATCTCCCTCTTTCCCCACAGCACCCCTGCTCCCCCTGGCCCCAGCATCTTGTGTCCAGAAAACGCGTAAAAATCACACCCCAACGAGCTCACATCTACTTTCAAGTGGGGCACAGCTTGCGCCCCGTCCACCATTACTGTTGCACCTGATTTTTTTGCGATCTTCACCATCTCACGAGCTGGATTAACTGTTCCGAGCGCATTCGATACTTGAACAAACGATACTAGCTTCGCCCCCTTCACTTTCTGCTTGTAGTCATCTATGTCTATCTTTCCCTCACTGGTTACTCCAACATACTCCACACTCGCCTCCACTCTCTCCGCAAGCTGTTGCCACGGCACGATATTGGCGTGATGCTCCATTTCTGTAACCACTATTTTATCTCCCTTGCCGATATTACTCATCCCCCAGCTATACGCAACCAGGTTAATTGCCTCGGTTGTATTACGCAAAAACACTATCTCTTTTTCACTCCCTGCACCAAGAAATCTAGTTACAGCCCGCCTCGCTTCCATTAGCATCTGCGTCGCCTCGTCCCCTAACTGATGAGCTCCCCTATGCGCCGCTGCATTACTAGTCATGTAGTACTGTGAGATCGCATCCAGTACTACTTGTGGTTTCTGACTCGTTGCCCCACTATCCAAGTAAACTATCTGCTTTCCATTAATTTCGCGTGATAATATTGGGAAATCTCGTTTTATTAACTCTGGATCAAATTTAAGTTTCATACCCACATTCTATCACTCAACCATCCCTCCACAATCTGCTCTTCCGCGTCTTCTCGCTCTATCCCCCGGCTCATCAGATACTCGATCTGATTCTCATCAATTCTGGATACACTCGCACCGTGCCCTGCCTTCACCTCATCACTCATTATTTCTAGTTGTGGATCTACCGAAGCGCTTGACATGTCATCTAGCAGTAACACTCTCAACTCCAGTCTCGCGTCCACCCCACTCACTCCCTCTGGAATCTTGATAATCCCACTCAGATTAACCCTCGCCCCATTCCTCGCAATCGCTCTCACCACCACCCGACTCTTGGTATTGCTCCCTATGTGCTCCACCACCACATTCAGTTTGTACTCTCCTTTTTTTTCTGCCCTCACAACACTCATCCACTCCGCCCTATTTCCGAAATCATCAAGCTCAATCAATTCTTCATACTCCCCTGGTTGGTTATACTGTTTTATCATCCAACACTCCCTTCCATCTCCAACTTCACCAACCGATTCAACTCCACCGCATACTCCATCGGCAACTCATCTATAACCTCACCCAAAAATCCCCTCACAATCATGGTCTGCGCCTCCCCTTCTGTCATCCCTCGACTCATCAGATACTCCGTCTCCTCCTCACTCACTTTACTCGCATACGCCTCATGCTCCAACTGTGCGTCATTTGTCATCACTCTATTGGTCGGATACGTATCACTCCTACTCTCTGGATCCAGAATCAGAGCATCACACACCACCTTACTCTTAGCTCCCGCAGCATTTGGTGAGATCATCACCAGTCCTCGATAGCTTGCCCTCCCGCCATTCTTACTAATCGACTTACTAATAATCTCACTACTAGTGTTTGGCGCCAAATGATACATCTTCGCTCCCGTATCCTGCTGCTGTTCACTGCCAGCTACTGCTATTGAGAGCATCGAACCTGATGACCCCTCACCCTTCAAGAGGCACGCCGGATACTTCATCGTCACGCACGATCCAATATTACAATCCACCCACTCCATCCTCCCCTTTTCCCCCACTTCAGCTCTCTTAGTCACTAGGTTATAAACATTTTTATACCAGTTCTGCACTGTGGTATAGCGACACTTCGCCCCTTTCTTAACTATCACTTCTACCACTGCACTATGCAAGCTTGCCGAGCTGTACGCAGGAGCAGAGCACCCTTCTACATAATTAACACTCGCCCCCTCCTCCACCACAATCATCGTTCGCTCAAACTGTCCCGCATTCTCCGCATTAATCCGAAAATATGCCTGCAACGGCAACTTAACCTCCACTCCGCGAGGCACATACACAAAAGACCCTCCACTCCAGACTGCAGTATTAAGTGCCGCCAGCTTATTATCTCCCGCCGGTACCACACTCCCCCAATACTTCTTCACTATCTCCGGATACTCCCGCAATCCCTCATCCATCGAGAGAAACACCACCCCCTTCGTACTCAAGCTCTTCTTAAGTGATCCGTAAATCTTCTCACTGTCATACTGCCCCGTCACGCCCGACAAATGCTCTCGCTCCGCTTCCGGGACTCCAATCGCATCAAACACTCGCTTGACGTCGGATGGCACTTCCTTCCAGTCTTGATACGGTCTCTCCACACTCTTTAAATAATAATGGATCTCATCCCATTTCAGTTCTGATAGATCTGCTCCCCACTCCGGAGTTGTGAGACTCTCATAGATCGTGAGTGCCTTCAGTCTCTCCTCCCTCATCCACTCTGGTTCATTCTTGCTCGCTGAGAGCTCCCCTACCAATCTTTTGGTTAACCCTTTTTTTGCAATATAGGCATACTCATCAGTCGTAGTAGAGCTTCCGAGCTTATACTCGTCCATGCTTCATGGTCTGTGTTCTTGTAATCTGATCTTTCTCCAGTAGATCATCGTAGTGTGTGATCACCAAAAACGCCGTTCCCTTGCTCTGCATCTCGCTCACAATCTCACGCACCTTTTGCCTTCCCTGTACGTCCATCCCCGAATCAATCTCATCCAAGATTGCTAGTTTAGGCTGGAGTAGTAGTAGCTGGAGTAACTCCAACCTCTTCTTCTCTCCACCAGAGAATCCCTCATTTACCTCTCTCCCCACATACTCTCGTGGCAACCCCACTCGCACAAGCAAGTCCTCTATTTTTTTCTTAAACTCAACCACGCTCTCAATCCTATTCCCCTGAGCCTCATGCGCAGTCTTACACAATATAAACACCTTTACACCGGGGAGTGCAACTGGATTCTGATAAGCCAGGAATATTCCCACTTTTGCTCTCTCATCCATCTTCATTTTCAGTAAATTTTTTCCCTCCAACTCCACCTCACCCCCGACCACCTCATACTGATTACTCCCAGCTAGAACTCGGGCAAACGACGACTTCCCACTCCCATTCACCCCAATTAGTACTACTACTTCACCTCGATCTATCTCCATACTCACTCCATTAAGCACTCTCTTTCCCGCCACCTCAGCCTCCAACTTATCTATTCGTAATAGCTGTTTATTCATTTATTTCTCTCTAGAACAGAGTCGTCTGCACTTTTGCTTTTTTAACTTCTCTTTCTTCAAACTGGACAGGCACCTCAATTAGATTGTTCCACTTGTTCTTAAACTTAAGCTGGCTATACTTAACTCCGTAATCATATATGTCCCGCGTAATCTCTACATCCTTGAGGCAGTACTTGGTCAGATTCTCCCAGTCTCCCTCTCGATAATACTTGATCGCATCCAGTCCATGCCCACTCTTTTGCGCTCCGATCGTTTCCTTGGCCACTGCATCCAGCCCGATCCGATGCCCCACCTCGCGCTCAATCTCCACCATAATATCAAAGTTGGGTAGTGCCAAGAGATCTCCCACATAATATGGTTGGAGCGCTGGCATATCAAAATTAATCGAGTTAAACCCCACAATCCGATCAGCCTGCTCAAACAGCGAAAACATCTCCGGAAACTCCTCTTCTCTGTATCCCTTGATCCACTCTTCTTCTGTCTCGCTATCACGATAAAACACACCCGACACCGACACCTCCAACTTAGCTGGGTGATACCCTCCCACCTCATCAAAAGTCTTCTTGGTCTCGACATCAAAAACTATCAGTTTCATATCAAGTATTCTACAACAACTTTCCCAGAACTAGGCACTCACATGTTTTTTGAGTTGCAAAAAATGTCACAGCACGACGGTGCGAGATCTTACAGGCAAATTTTCAGCAGAAAATTATGCGTGGTTTTGCGTTCAAAATATGTGTGATGTGACTAGCGGGAAAGTTATTATGTGATTTTTAAAACTTCCAGCCCTACCAACGTTCCATTCTCAATTAACTTAAGCATCGCCCCGCCACCAGTCGAGACATAATCAATTCGCTCCAGGTGAGCCTCGTCACTAATTGCAGCGAGTGTATCTCCCCCACCCACAATCACATCCGCCGGCTCATTCTCAATCAACGCCTCATATAGCTTATGAGTGCCTGCTCGGTACTGCTCATCTTCCACTTTCCCCATCGGCCCATTCCAGATCACAGTCTGCGCTTTGCTAATCTCTTCTGCAAATATTTTAGATGTCCCCTCACCAATATCTAGTAACTCATCTCCCTCAACTGGTATTATCACTCTCGCTTTTCCTGATAACTCAATTTTTCTTTTTTGATACTCATTGGCGAGCTTCCCGCCCAGTAGTAGTGTGTCAGCTTTTCTTGAGATCACATCAAGCAGCTTGAGCTTATCCTCGACTTTCGATCCTCCCATCACAACCACTAGTGGTCTGGCTGGACTCTCTACCGCCTTAGATATTCTCTCAACTTCTTCAAGAAGATCAAATCCAGCATAACTAGGTAGCAGCTTCGCCACCCCCACCACACTCGCCACCGCTCGGTGACTCACCCCAAAAGCCTCATTCACATAAACTTCTGCGAGGTCGGCAAGTTCCTGCGAGAACTCCTCATCATTCGCATTCTCCCCCTCCCAAAATCTAAGATTCTCCAGCATCACCACTCTCGACTGAGACACTGAGACACTGGAAAACTGAGACACTAAACTAATTGGTTCGCCAATTAGTTTTTCTGCATACTTAACAACTTGCGCTAGGGATAGCTCTGGCACAACCTTCCCCCCTGGCTTACCAAGGTGAGCGCACAACACAATCTGCTTAGCACCACCCGCGAGTAGATACTCGATTGTTTTCCTCGTTCTCATAATTCTCGTGTCGTCCACCAACTGCAACGCTTTCCCGAGAGTCACGTTCCAGTCAACCCTCACCAACACTCTCTTATCTTTTGGATCTACCTCATCAATACTTCTCATTCCACACTCTTTCCATACTGCTCAACTATTGCTACTAGCTCCTTCATTCTCTCCACACTAGTTGTACCCAAAAATCCCTCCCGCTTAGCACCTGTGTACTGACCAAACTCCTGCCACACCGCCCGTCCAACCGCCATCCCACTTGCTCCCGACTCACACGCAACCTGTAGTGCTTGCTTGTACTCTTCGTACTTCATTCCAGCCGAGAGTAGCACCCATGGCACTTGAGAGATCTCGTTAATTTTCTCGCAGCTCTCCCTGTCTCCCGGATACTCGATCTTAAGAATATCATGGCCTAGCTCACTCGTCTCACGCACGATCTCGACTACTTCTTCTGCACGAGATGTTTCGATCTTATAGCTCAGTGGCTCCAGGAGAAACACTATCTCCTCCTGCTCACACTCCCCAGCTAATCTTCTTGCTAGCTTTCGCTGCTTGCTCGCCAGCTCAGTGTTTTCTGGATCATAATATAGAAGTAGTTTTGCTCCTGTCGCACCCAACTCTTTTAATTGAGCCACATCCCAATCTGGTAATAACTCAGTCTCCCTCTCCTCTTTCCCCCCTCTGTATCCTGACTTCTCCACCGACATCATCCAGCCACACTGCATGTTCGAATCAACTATTTCTTTTCCGTACACTGGATCGATCAATATCCCACTCACCATCTCGCTATATAACTCAACCATTTGCCTCTTCCACTCCATCATCTCATTTTTCGTTACCATTTCAGGGTTGTTGGAGTTAAGATTTCTAGCTAATGATCCTCTATGGTCAAGTGCCGCGATCGTAATCTTGCCAGACTTAGTTAATAATGACTGTAGATTTTTCATGACTTACCCCTTCTAAACTCAAGTATTTTTGGCACTCCCCACATCACCACTCCCGTCATCATCATTATGAGCAGAAACAACGCAAACGGCTGGCTAATCTTGTTATGCAGATCTCTCACCAACCTCACATCAATCATTGACGGGATCCACTCTCCCTCAACTTGTCTATGCAAAACTGTGCCTCCCCCACTCATCCCGAGTCCAAGTAAAATAACTCCCCACATCGCAACTCGGTGGATCCGCCTACTCCACAAATACAATTTGTTAATTATCATACCCTGAGTATAATCTATCCTTGTGAATAGATCTAACCGGCGGGAGCTCGCAACCATTTTCATGATCGTCTTTATGGACCTCTTTGGTTTTGGCCTCATTCTCCCCTTGCTCCCATACATCGCACAAACCTTCGAGGCCACCCCCGCAACCATCGGCTATCTTACGGCCAGCTACTCATTTTTCCAGTTTATCGCAGGACCTATCTTAGGTAGGTTATCAGACCGCTTTGGCAGGAAGAAGCTCCTCATCATCTCTCAACTCGGCTCAGCGCTCGGCTTTGTCATTCTTGGCTTTGCCAATTCACTCCCACTCCTTTTTCTCTCCCGCATCATCGACGGCACAACCGGAGGGAATATTAGTGTCGCTCAAGCCTACATCGCCGACATCACCACGAAAAAGAATCGCGCCAAAGGTATGGGTTTGCTCGGTGCCGCCTTCGGACTCGGATTCATGTTTGGTCCGGCAATTGGCGGCTATCTCTCCCAATTTGGCTTTGCTACCCCCGCCATCTTTGCCGCCTCCATCGCTTGTTTGACCTCTGCCGCTACCGCGATCTTTCTCAAAGAAACTGTTAAGAAAAGCAAGCTCGACAGTCTCATTCCAGCCAGAACCAAACCCAATCTATCAGTCCTCACCAAGGCTCCTCTCAACTACTTTATTCTTACCTTCTTCGTTATCTCTCTTGGCTTCAGTGGTATGCAAAGCACCTTTGCCCTTCTCGTCGAGAGCAAATTTAACTGGGGACCACGTGAAGTGGGTTATATCTTCGCCCTAGTTGGCATCATCGCCATTATTTCCCAAATTAAGATTCTTCCTTACACTGTCAAAAAATGGGGTGAAAAAAAGACCCTTCTTGGTTCTCTCCCAGTTCTTGCCTCTGGACTTGCTCTCATGGGTATTACTCGTTCCATTATTGGTCAGGTTATCGCCAACACCCTCCTCCCTCTCGGAAACTCACTTATTAATCCCACTCTCACCTCACTAGCCTCAAAAAATGTAGATCAAGATGACTACGGCACTACTCTCGGCTTTCTCCAATCAGCAAGCTCCCTCGGCAGGATCATCGGCCCCATCTTCGCAAGTCAACTATTTCAGATCTTCTCCCCGTCCACCCCTTTTATCGTCTCCAGCATTATCATTCTCATCGTCTTTTTGTTCCTGCGCGACATCCTCTCCCCCAAAACATCTTTCCTTACTCGCCTTTTTTCCTAGACCTGCTCTTCTTGCTCCCCAATCTCTCGTAATGCTTCCTGATTCTTCGCGCGCTCTTCGCATATGCCTCGTCTAGTGCAGACAATAGCTCTTTGCCTTTCCCGGTCACCGAGACTTCCTTGCCAGGCACTCGCACCTTTAGCTTCACCTTGTACCCCCAGCGCGTACCTTTGGACAAGTTCACTACTCCACCCCTCATATCTCCACTTACTTTCCCCATATACTTAGATAGTGGTTCCAGTTTTCGCAAAATCTTCTTATGAATATCCCCCTTAACACTCACCCCTCTAAACACTAGTTGCCATTTCATCGCTCGCGCTCCTTTCGTTTATTTTTTAGCCTTTCCCCCCCTCTTCACAATCGCCTTTGTATATTTCTCGTGTATCATTCGGAACTCATCAAGTAACTCATCCAATTCCTTGTCTGGCAACTCTTCTGCCCCCATTATCTTGTTACGCGCACCCTTATTTGACTTAACAAGCTCATCTAACTTAATATGAGTTGCCTTCGCGTCCCTGTTCTGTGTATTCTGGATGAGAAACACCATCAGAAACGTCAACACTGTAGTACCCGTATTTATCACTAGCTGCCAACTATCAGAATAGTTAAACAGTGGTCCAGATACCGCCCAGATTATTGTTGCAGTCGTCGCCCACACAAACGCAGAGGGTTTCCCCATCCAGACTGAAGATCCATTCGAAAATCTCTGAAACAGCTCACTCATTTTGTTTTTCATACCATTATCTTACCCTATTTATTCCTCATTGTTGCGGTGATCAGTGATAGTCCTCTCGCCTTATTCCATGGCATTACCTTCCCACCTACCGAAACCTCTACCAAGTATCCTTTTTCCTCAAGCATTCCCACGATCTTCCCCATCGTTGGCTTACCAATCGGATGAAACTCAATTAGATAATGGTTGCACTTCCTAATCTCATTTTTTGCCGAGAGCAACACTTTACCTTCTGCCCCCTCAATATCAAGCTTGATGATATCCCACTCTTGGCGCTTAAGATAATGCTTCAGAGACTGGGTCTTCACGACCACCCGCTCACTCTCCTGCTCTCCATTCCACGCGCCTTCCGTAAACCCAGCCGTCGAGTACCACCCCTCTCCACTACTATCACGAAAGAGTAGCTCTTTCCCCTTACGATCAGACAGCGCCACTTCTTCAGTCGTTATCCCTGAGAGCTGATTCTCCCAAATATTTTTCTCAAGCAACCGATAGCTCACTGGATTAGGCTCCAACGCCGTAATCACAGGCTCCTGATAAATCTTCGCGTAATAGAGAGTCGTCAGTCCAATATGTGCTCCCGCATCAAGTATCTGCAATCCTGGTTTGTCCAGCATTGGATAATCTACGGGGTCAAGATAATACACATGATCTCCCCAGATCTCGCGCTTGATCGTGTGATATTCCGGCGAATTATGGAAATAGACTGTATATCCCTGGAGTTTTGCACTTTGCATATCTGCATTATATCACCTTCTACTTGACATATGTATATGAAATCTGATACATTATCATCAATGATTAGCCGACAGTCAGCCAAAATATTTGCTTGGGATAAAGGAAATATATCCAAAAACTGGCTCAAGCACAAAGTCGACACCACTGAAGCAGAGGAGGTTTTCTTTGATCTAAGTAAATTAGAATTTGGAGATCCCACCCACTCATCACTAGAAACTAGACATATAGTAATTGGTAAAACAAAAAGAGGAAGAATGCTCTACATAGCCTACACTCTGCGCAACAATCGAATTAGAATCATCTCAGCCAGAGATATTAACAGCAAAGAAAGGAAATTATATGAAAAAAGCTCTTAAAATTCCCAAGTTCAAATCAAAAAATGAAGAATTCGAATTTTTTAGCACTCTAGATCTCTCCGAATATTTCGAAGCTAGCGACGCTCAACCTGTCAGCTTTCCCAACCTCAAGCCGACTAGTCGTTCCATCGCTATTCGTATGCCCGAATTCCTCCTCAATAGAATCAAAGAAAAAGCCAATACTATCGGTATTCCATACCAATCTCTCATCAAAACAGAACTTAAGAGAGCATTTCTCTAAATCCTAAGATATAATCTTAGTATCTGGAGGAGTCCGATAGTGGTTTATTCGAGCGGTTTACTAAACCGCCGTGCGCAAGCACTCGTGGGTTCGAATCCCTCCTCCCCCGCATTTACAACCAAATTATAAAACTCACCGGGCAAGATTATAACGATTTATAAACAGCCATTGTATAAACATTAAATATTTGAGATAGTATCTCCATGGAGCCCAACCAACCAATAGAACAACCCACTCAACTGCCCCCACCTCCCCAGCCAACAGTCCCTCCAGCCCATACCCCCCTCTCTATTACCCAACCTAAACCATCCAAACTCCCCATCATTCTTCTATCTCTCATCTCCGTTCTCTCCCTATCTGGATTAGTCTTTTTCTATCTCCAGACTCAATCACTCAAACAACAAGCTTCAGTTCAACCATCACCTACCGCACTAACAACAACTCAACCATCACCACCCACCACATCAGCTTCTCCAATCTCAAATTCACCACTATTCCAAATAAAAGACTTAAATCTAACTTTTCAATTACCAACTAAGCTATTAAAGCTAGGAAATTGGGAAACCGCAACTCTCCCAAGTGATACAGGCAACAATATTTGCTTCCACTTAGTACCAAGCACATCTTGGCTAGTTAAGCCTGTTAGAGCTGGTGGGGTTGGAATTTGTTCTGGTAAATATCTCACCATAAATAGTGTTTCTTCCGATTTTACCGCCGGCAGAGGTGGTAGCTTTGCTGACATATCTGGATATCGAGTAAAAGATGAACAATATTTCTTAGGACTTCATAATACAGGGGGTGAACGACCACTAACTACAAACAATCCAAGCGAAATCACAACCTCAAATGGACTAAAATATCTGCTTATAACTGGAGAGAGCGTAGATAATCCAGGACAACTACTACCAGATGAATATGTTGGAGCACTAATCAATACTAATAATCCAAATTATCCAGGAATAGTGGTTGCGCTGGAACTTTCTAATGAACTAACCATTGATGACTTTGGTCAAATTCTCGAAACATTTGTGTTCGAAAAATAGGTTCTAACTTCGTCAACAATACTCCCCACTCATACAAATCATTCTCCTGATATAATCTTCGTATTGGAGGATATACCGATCGGTTAGGTAGCGGCTTGCTAAGCCGTAGTCGTTTATTCGACTGGTGGGTTCGATTCCCACATCCTCCGCCAAGCAATACGCTATACTATATTTATTAGACCGCTTAACCACTAGGAGGTAATAAAAATGAAAAAAAACTCTCTACTCTTTCTCGCTCTCGCCCTCATCGCGGGCGGCCTCGCCTACGCCAAGTCTCGCCCCGCAGATAAGATCACAATCAACTCAGACTCACAATCTCCCACTGAGATGATCAATGAGGCCAGCAAGTTTGCCGCAGCCATAGAGTCCGGCAAGCCCTACTCCTGCCAGATGACGAGTGATGACGCTTCCATGACCTACCAGCTCAAAGCCGGCAAGATGTACATGACCACCAACACCCCAGAATACAGTGGTTACATGATCAACGACACTGAGTACATCTACTCATGGAGTGATCAATCAGATCAAGGATCCAAGATGCGCATGCCTACCGAAGAAGAGGTCGAGACAATGACAGAGGATCTCCCCGAGGCCTCCGACACCCCTTCCTTTGCCTCAGAATCAGATTACCAGGCATATCAGGATCAGGGCTACACCATTACTTGTGAGCAGGCTGACATCAACGACTCCCTCTTCACCCCACCATCTAACATCACTTTCATTGATCCCACTGCCATGATGGAAGGATTAACAGGTGGATCAGGTGAGCTAGATATGGAAAAACTCCAGGAAATGGCCAAAGAGTACCAGGAAAACTAACGAGCAACAACAACTCCCCATATTTCTTCAATTCCCATTTTCCTAAGCATTTTCGCACACTCTCTCATCGTGCTTCCTGTCGTCCAGACATCATCCACTAGGATCACTAGCTCTGCACTCATTTTCTCTCGCATCTCAAACGCCCCCTTCACATTCTCCCTCCTAGCCTTTTTGTCCAAGCCATACATCGGCTTCGTTGCCCTAGTTCTTCGCATCGTCTCTATATACTCCACTCCCAACTCATCAGCTAATTTTCTTCCCAACCTCTCAGCCTGATTAAACCCACGCTCCCTCTGACACAACTTATACATCGGCACACTTGTCACCACCACCTCACACTCGCTCACCTCATCTAGCATGGCATCACTCACTCTCTCTGACCATCTCTCGGCAAGCTCATCTACCATCTTCCAGCTACTCTTGTATTTCACTTTCTTTAGTAGCTTCTGGACTACCCCTCCATACTGATACGTTGCATACACTCGAGTCATCTCACCACTAGATCTCTCAATCGGCCTACTCGACCTCCTCACGCTCATGTAACACTCCTGGCAAATATATTTCCCACAAGCTTTACACCCCACACACTTCACTGGAAACACCGCATCAACTATCCCCATACCCTCATTGTACTCTCACAAATTATGCAAATTTCAATCACTGCAGTTGCATATACTCTCACTAAGTTGCAAAATCTACGCAGGTGCGACGGCACCGAGTAACAGGTCGCTACGACAACAGTCGTAGATAGTGCCGCTTTTGCGTTTAGGGAGACGTGTATGCAACAAAAAGCGTGATTGCAGTCATTTGATGTCATTTAATTGACAAATTTGATCTATTTTGATATATTCTCCTCCACGGGGACGTCTTGATTTGACGTATACCTGCTCCTTAACATCTGCATACCGACTTTGACTAGAGAAGTCGTAAAACAGAGTCAAAAAAAATCTGTCAATACATTTGCACAGACAGCTAAGAACAAGGTCGCTTCTCTTCTTGAGAAGGCTGACAACTTCTTCGCTCCTCGTTACGCTTTCGCGTAAATAGGCATTCACAGTCCACTCGCTCGTGGGAAAACTGTGGGTGAAAAAACACACGAGCCGTAACTCTATTCCTGGTCAGGATGGAGCCAAACAAAACGACCACCCTCATTCTTATCTTGGTCTGGTAATTACCTAATAAGCTAGAGGTTTTAAAACCCAAAATTTACCTATGTATGTAGATGATGTTAGAGACAGTATGCGGACGAGGGGTCACACCCCTCCGTCTCCACACTTCGCCCCTTCGGGGCTACGCGGTGGCACGGCCACACAAACAAATACATTTATCCCAGAATATCACTTGATTTAACAGCGCGAAGTGTGCCCCTAGCGAAGTCATAGACGAAGTGGGGCTATAATAAACTCAATGTTCTACTCCTACATTCTGCAATTATCTGACAAAACATACTACACTGGATATTCATCTGATCTCAAGACTCGTATCAAAGATCATCAAAATGGCAATGTTCCTCAAACTAGAAATCTGCGACCCCTCAAACTCATCTATTACTCAGCATTCAAAACAAAAAAATTAGCCCTCGACTTCGAAAAATATCTCAAATCTCATTCTGGTTTTGCTTTTCGCAACAAACGGCTTATTACTTCTTCATCGCCTTTGCGATCTCACGCTTAATAGTACGCTTCTTAAGATCTTCTCTTTTTTCATACTCCTTCTTCCCCTTCCCCACTCCAATCTCACACTTTACCCATCTCCCTTGAAAAAACATCCGCAAAGGGACTAGGGTTAGATTCTTTCCATCTATTTTTCGCAACCACTTGTCCATCTCATTTTTTTTGACCAAGAGTTTCCTGCTTCTTTTGGAGTCATACTCCGCTTTCCCAGAATAATTAGCATACTTGGGAATATCCGCGCCCAGGAGAAATAGCTCTCCATTCACAAACTTCGCATGCGAATCCCTCAAAGATCCTCGTCCTGCCCGCAGCGACTTCACCTCTGCCCCAGACAACACCACCCCAGCCACCAGCTTATCTGTGACTACATATTTCCTCTTGGCGTTCTTATTAACTATCATGCCTGTATTCTAACATTACAAATTACTCATATTACAAATAACGGTGGGAGTGTTGCGCATTCGTGTTTTGAGTTGCAAAACTACGCAAGCACGACGGTGCTGAGTAATAGGTCGCTACGACAGCAGTCGTAGATAGTACCGCTTTGCGTTCAAAACATGATGTGCACACTTCCCGCAAACATAAATATAGTAAGATTGTAATCCTACAACCCAAACTCAACCACCCGATCCCCAGTTAACACATATCCCTTATCTTCCATCACCACCATATCCTTCCCACTAGAGAACTCCTCATTAACCAACTGCTTCTCATATCTCCCACTCTCCTTATCAAACACCACCACCCTACTCACTCCTGCCTCCAGCACATACACTTTCTCCTCACTCATTGCCACGGCCTTAGGATCAACTAATCTCCCAAACTCCTCCGCCGGGAACCCCTCCATAGAGAACGTCACCGGCACTCCGCGACTATATCTCTCTAGTTTTCCGCTCGATGTCAAAATCCAGATATCCCCATCCACTGCCATGTCAACTACTTTAGAGAGATCCAGTACTATCCCCGCTCCCAACCAGCGCCTTCTTGCCCCGAACCCATCAGTCAGAGCTGGGTACTTCCAGATTTCCCCGTTGCCCGTATCCAAGAGATACACATTCCCACCAAACATCCCGATCTCCACAATCTCTCCCCACAGATCATCCTTCTCTATTACTTGTCTCACCTCATCACTCGCAAGCTCGACCCTACTCACTCCCTCCGCTGTCACAAAATACCCATTATTTCCATAAAACCCAGTTGACTTAATCACACCCACATCCCCCAGCTCCACCTCCCAGGTAGACCTATCCTCCACACTCACTCCCACGAGTCTTTTGTTCCTCTCATCCACCACCACCACACTCCCATTTTTGTCATCCACTATTTTCTCAACTCCGCTAACACTGAGCACTGACTGCTCAATCAGAGTCGTTATCTCAATCTGCTCCTGGCGAAATACTCTCGCGCGCGCATGCATAATTTGTTCCACTAGCTCTTGAGCTCTCACTCTGTACTCCTCGTCCGGGGTCATTCCTAGATAACTCTCCACCTCTCCCTCAGCTTGGAGTAGTAGATCCTTCGCTCTCTCCGGGTTCAGGTCCGCTATCGAACCAGCCTCATTGAGCTTGCTCTCGACCACACTTTGGAGCCCTTTGTACTCATTCTCCCTCACCACTCTTGACCTGCTCACCACTCCCACTCCCACTCCCACCACAAGTAGTACTAGAAGGAATACCCCGACTTTCAAATTCATTTTCTTCTGCTCTTGTCTAATCACCATTGGCTTATTTCTTATTTTCTGCCAAAAAGAACTCATTCTACTTGTCGCAAAAATCTTTCTCCTCTTTCTTTTTTTCTCCACTCTCATCTCTTTTTCCATTACTGGCTCCTCACCACTCTCCACCACCCTCCCCAGCACACTCGCAAGCATGCTTGAGTTCTCCTCACCATGCACCACTACCGCCAGCTGTTCGAGCTTACTCTCCTTACTCAGTGATTGAGCAAGTATTTCTTCTCCCGCTACCCTCACTAGCTCTCGCGTCGAAAGCACAAACACATCATCACCCTTAACCTCTCCCACTACTCCAGTCGTACTATTAGTGCCTACAAATATCTTCCCCATCTTCTCTCCTCTAGACATAGAGACTTCTACCTCTCCTCTTCCCGCAATCACCAGTTCTCCTCCTCGCGCTCTCGCCCCAACAATAGATAGCTTTAGATCCACCCCTACCTCGCTCACTAACTTACTTATTACCCTTTTCATTCCCGGGAGATCAATCTGACTAGCCGACAACTGAGTTTTCGCACTCTCCAGAATCTCAGCTCCAACTGCTGCCACCTCAATCACATCACTCTCTCCAGAATAAACTAGGTTAACGAGTACTAGCACTGCTCCACTCGAAATTTTCTCCGTCACGACCTGACTCCACACACGTGGTTTGGCAGTTCCTACTACCATTCCCGTTTTGATTGTCTGTGGCATATCTCTACAATATCAAGATTGTCATGATTAGTACAATCATCGCAAACGCAAAGTGTCCTATCGAAAAGATCTTGATAATATAATCATCCTTCATTGACACTGCCTTAATCATAATCTTCACCTGTCTCATCATTAGATACGCAAATATCGTATACACGACTAAGAATATCGTCATCAACCATCTGGTAATACCAAGCAGTGTTATTGACTCAAAAAACACAATTAATGCATCCATTTTATTTCACCCTTCCTTCCAGCTTCTCCTGCTCTTCCATATCAATCATCTGGTTAAGCAGTGATCCCACCTTATCAGGATGTGGGACGCGGTCAAACTCAAACTGAGTCACCTCAGCCGCAGTCTGGATCTCTACTTTTCCGTACCCAAAGAACGTCTCCCACACACCAGATTGGATAATCGAGAGATCTTGGATTTCCTCGATCTTGGCAGTCGAGATCACTCTATAAAAAAGATTCACAAAATCCACATCCACCACCCTCTCATCCGTCACAATATAGATATTAAAAAACCATGCCATCGACTTGGCTAGCATCACCCCAACCACAAACAGGTAAAAGATCAGACTCATCATCCACTGATAATTAGTCGGCAACATCATATATGGGGGAAAATACTCAAACAGTGGGGGTATCGTTAGCAAAAACACTGTCATGATTATCCACGGCAAGTTCACTACCGGATGCTGCCGCATAAATAGAACCACTGCCTCACCCTTTTCCTGAGTCTCAAAACATACTTGTGAAGGAAAAGAGCTAAAACTCGTAAACAGTGAGTCCCTCCCCATCTTCCCAACTTCTTTGCGCAAATGAGTAACCGACTTTCGCTCTCTCTTCTTCTTTGATTTTCCTCGCCCCTTCGTAGCTTTATGCGAAGTGGGGTTTGCTTTATATACTTCTGCCATATCTACATCTTATCATGGCTTGTCACTACTTCTTCACTATATTAATGAAAGGATCTCCATATGTACCAGGATACTGCGGAATTCTCAAATAGCCTGGGGCTCGCAAATTAAAAGCTTCTCGAAAATCAGAGGGGTTAATATCTACCCCACCAATCGAAATACTATTTGTAACTCCATTTCCCTGTGTAATGGACACGTTTGCAGCAGAACTAATCCCTCCTTTTCCACTTACCATGTTTCTCAATTCCTCCATACTATATGGGTTCCCTCCCCAGCATGAAGTCGTTACAGGAGTAATTCTAGATGTATCAATCCCCTCAGTTCTAAGTGCAACCGCCGCATTGACAATATCCGCCATTTCCTCAGGGGACAACCATGGGTTAGCACGTCCACACGTACTTCCACTATTAGTGTAACCTTCTCGCCACCAGGATTTCTCTATCCAAGGAGAATTACCCAATCTCTCATAAGCCTTATCAATAAAACCTCCGCCACCCCCTCCGTCTGTAGTATCCCACCCATATGTGCGCAAAAAGCCTCCCGAAGTAGATGAGTAATATGTCACTACGTCTTCCAGAATTTCACCCCGTGTTCCATCTACTGCATTTTTCCATGCTTCTGGTGGGTTATCGGATTTACTCTTGTTAAAAACTTGGCAACTCTGGGTAGTACATATTTCTCCTCCATCTTTCTTATATCTATAAGCATATGTTCGTGCCGCTACAGCTTGAGCTTTTAAAGCCTCTACATGCCAAGTATCAGGCATTTCAGCGATACCATATAAATAAGTTGTTTCAAATTCCATTTCAGGATACCCTGCCACACGAATATTTCCACTCGTATCATCTTTCTTTACAGGATTTTTCCCATAATATACATTTAATATCTCACTATATGATTTTCCAGATTCAGCCCTTCCTCTTGCCCCATATTGACTCATACCTTTCCTGTGTGAATATCCTCCAAACGAAAATACAGCAAAATACCCACCTGGTGCAGATTCCTGAAATCCCTTTGCAGATGACAAAAATTCATCCGCCAGGTCTCCACTACCCAACGTAAAAGTAAAACTACCCGATCTAGCATTTATAATCTCCTGCTGTCTTGCATTCAATGTCGCAATCTTTCCTGACAATTCTGTCTGCCACTTTTTCGCTCCAGATATCTCCTTCGCAAAAAACTCTCTCTGCGTATCTAGCTTAGCCTGCAAAACCGCCAGTTGAGCTCGGTCATTCTCAATCTTCCCCTTATCACTCTCCAGCTGGATAATATCCGAGGTAATAAATACGATTAGATTCTTATCTTCATCTGCCGAGACTGATTTATAAGTCAAACTCTTGGTCAAGTCTCCTGCCGATCGCGACGAAGCCAGGATTAGAAACGGCGAAAACATTCTCGATTTCTTGTAATAATCTCGCACCTTACTCGCAAGGATCCTATACTGTGACTTGATCTTACCTTCACGCTCAGCTATCCCTGCCTCTAACTCGCGCACACTCTCTTCCTTTGCCGCAATCTGGCCCTGGATTGACGCAATCTCCCCGTTTAGCTTATCTACTTCTGCCTCCAGCGGAGTTGTGGCCGAGACCGACTGCTGCAACTGATTGCTAAGACTCGCAATCTGCGCCTCGATCTCCTCCAAACTCTCCGCATGAGTCATTTTCCCCTGTGTTACAATTATCAGACTAACTACTAGGGTTATTACTATGGTCAACAAGCGGATTTTTTTCATTTTTTTACCTCTGTTCTTCATCTTAGCATGGCTCACCTTCCCCTCCTCAATTCTAGCTGCCGACTGCAAACTCGATGGTGACGGCACTTGCTATCTCTATCCCTATCATTATGGCTGTCGCTATTACAGTGGCAGTGGGATTGAAACTAACACTTGTTGCAAAGATAGCGATGCATGTAGAGATTTCAAAATTGAAATGGCAGAAGGCTCTACCAGCCTCGCCAATAATAGAAGAGTTTGGAATCCAGAAGGAAACTGTCTCAACGGTATCGATACCGCTCTCGGATGCATGCCATTCAAATCCAAGGACGGCGCACTTACCAAAGCTCTCCTCACCTTCGCAGCCGGTATTAGTGGTGCGATCTCACTCGCGATCATGCTCGCCGGCACTATCCAGATCATGACTGCAGGTGGCAACGCCGAGCAAGTCCAAAAGGGAAAGGAGCTCTTAACCGGCGCAATCATTGGCCTTCTCTTTATCATCTTCTCCGTCACATTGCTCCAACTCATTGCCGGTGATATCATCCAGTTAGAAGGATTTTAAGTCGTATGCAATTAATCAAATCAGCTCACGCCCAACAATGGGGTGCTTCTACTTATAGCGGTCTTAACAACGCCATCGCTGGTAGTGGCACATTCAAGTTCAATTCAGGTGATCTCGGTAGCATCTTGGGTTCACTACTACCCTACCTTCTCACAATCGCAGGCCTCATTCTCTTCTCCATGCTGGTAGCTGGCGGATTTACTATGCTCGCTGGCGCCGCTAGCCAAGAAAGTCAAGAAAAAGGCAAGAAGATGCTCACCTCAGCCCTCACCGGCTTTTTTGTCATCTTTCTCGCCTACTGGATCGCCCAGATTCTCCAGGTAGTCTTCCAAATCGACATTATTGGATAGTTATTCATTCTTACTTCATTTCTTTTCTTCTTCTTGCAGCCCATCTCCGCACGCCGTGCCACACAACTCTCCAGAGTTAATTCTTCAGAA
>CAXCDZ010000005.1:0-29703 GCA_963981525.1 uncultured bacterium
GCAAACTCTCTTAAACTCTCTACTAGAGATCCCTCCAATCTCGCCACTCACGTACTCGAATATCCCTCCACCCTCTCCCCCAACTCCATTATCAAGCTCAACAATGGTCAGATTCGATCTATTGAACAGTTACTAGAACAGCATGGAGAAATCAGACTCAAAACACTCCTAGCTGAGGCCACTATCACCAACATGGATGATTTTGCGGCCTTTGCAAAGAACAACCAGAACATCACCTCTCTCTCCTACTCTAACCAGATCATTCCAGCTAACCAGTTTTTCTCTCGAGAAAGTGTTTTTGACCTCCTCACCACGGGTACAGAAAACCAACGTCAAGCAATTCTCGAGGTCTTCGACACTCCCTACACCCCTCCTCAAAGCGATGAGGAGACCCTCAATGGTCCGAGTGATGTTGAGGCAACAAATATCAACAACATCACCCCAGAGAACACCGCCACAACCATCAATTGGGATAATAACAACCACTCTCTCAATCTCAATGAGATTCTTCTAGAAGATGGTCAGTC
This sequence comes from uncultured bacterium, assembly GCA_963981525.1. Lineage (GTDB taxonomy): Bacteria > Patescibacteriota > Microgenomatia > UBA1400 > UBA12108 > CAXCDZ01. The sequence goes on from CAXCDZ010000005.1 coordinate 528, forward strand.
AATCACTCAACACCTCCAAAAAGGCAACACCGTTGTTATCGTCAGGCCAGATAACACCAGACTATCTATTGAGTACTACAATGGAGAATACATCATCAAGTCACCAGGAAAAAGAAACACAACCAAAAACATTACTAGACTTGCAGAAAACTACCTTCCCCTCTCCGACAATCTTGACGGCTACCACATCTATGTTACTGATCAAAACCTCAATACTATTAGTGAATCAACTCCTCTCTCAGATCTCCTCCTCGCAGATTACAATCTCACCACTCCCACCCCATCTATTTGGCAACGCTTCACTGGATGGGTCAAGAACCTATTCTCCAGAGAACAAGCTCCGCCCACCCCTACTCCAGCCCAAGAAACATCCACCCCACTCGCCATCACCGCCCCAACCACTCCAACCTCACCAGTTGCCGACTTCCTGGCAAGATTTACTCCAGACACTCCCACCAGCTCTCTCGACCTCCTCCTCCCATCCACATCCCAACTCACCAACCTTCTCACCCGACCAGCCATCACTCCTACCACTGACAATACACAGAGATCCTTAACAGGCATAGTTGCCCAAGGTATTGGCAAAACAATCGGCACATTCCAAGCTCTATTCACCCCCACCTCCCAGGATCCTACTCCTCCCGAACCCGCTCCCCCCCTCAACCTCACCCCTCTCTCAGTCGACGAGGCAGTTTCACTCATTGCAGCCTCCGATTTCGCCAAAAACAAAAGTCGCACCACTCTCATCAACCCCATTGTCTACCAATACGCTAGTGATGCTCTAGATATCACCGATCTCACAGACGCACAAAAGGCCCAACTCGACCAATGGATAAGCGACAATAATATTGTTACAACTTCCAAAGACCAGATCACAGAGAATCAAAAAACAGCAGAGGCTTTCTCCACCCGCATCAACGGTGCATATCTATCCCTCCTCAATCGCTTCGATCCTCTCCTCGACTCATTAGAATCCCTCAACCCCAAGCTCAAGGGTCTCACCCAATCAGCCGTACAAGATCTCAACACTCATGGGTTCGGTCTCACTGGCAACATATCACGCTCATCAACTCTCGTACAAAACTATCTAACTAAACCAGATTTCACTACTCACTTCCAAACACTCTCACCAGAGGAAAAGACTGCAGTACTCAGTATCTTAAGGGGATACTCCAGCTCTATTAGGCAAGCCTCTCGCCTCGCCCAACCAGAAGCAGAGGAGATAGAAGATGAAATTATTCCAGAACTAGAAGAATCACTTAGCACAAAGAATGTCTACATCTCACCAAACAACATAGATATTAACGTCATCAACCTAGCCACTGAAGTAGAAAATGGAATTCATCAATATCTTCTCTCGAAATCTAAAGGAAATTTTGAAATAAACAATACATGGAGAATTGAGCCTCTGGCAAAAGGATATGAAGGAGCAAGAGATGTATACAAATTAATTAACACCATATCAAAAGAGAGTTATGTTATTAAACCAGTTGATGACGCTAATGAACTAATTAATTTTAAGAATGTTCCTCAAGAAGCTATAGATGCTGGCATAGTAAATCCAATTGTTTTTTCAGCCACTAACCACGGATACTACCTCACCCCTTTCCTTACAGGACTCCAAGAAACCGAGTTATTCCAACAAATTACCCCAGAAGAACTTGCAAAAATATCGCTAGAGTTCGGACAAATAGTTTCAAAAAACAACATTTTTATAGGAAACGACACCTCCATATTACTTGGACACAACGTAATGATTGTGACCAATCCAGACGGTTCAAAAAGGATGGTTCTTTACGATCATGGATCATACTCAATCACGAGCAACATGACAGAACAACAAATTTTCAATACATTCGTAGACTCTCAAACTCGATACCTCGGAAACGTACTAACACAACCTCAAGCATATTATGTCTACACTCCAGAAAGATCAACAAATCTGCTAGACAAAGTGTTTGTTTCAAGAGTCATGTATGTATACGAGTTTATTAAACAATATGAAGATACATTCAATACATCAGAAATTACAGTCACCAAAGAATTCATTAGCCCAGAACCAGGATCATTCATAGAGGCAGATCAATATGCCTATCAAATTCCCCACACTGCCAAGGAATTCCTCGACCAATTTACTCAAGCGATAGAATGGAAACAACAAAATATTAAGAGTGGGGCAACATGGATAATTCAACCAGTATCCTCAAATAAATCGCAAGAAGAAATACTACAAATTCTTGACACCATCAAAGCGACGTTAAAACATTACGCCAACTTCTCTCCACGTGATTGGCAAAGGTATTGGGATCAATCACAAACTCCCCTCACCCCCATCGACCCAGAACAACTCGCGCTCGACAACGCAATACTCAACCTCACTCTTAGCACTGCTCAAACAGTCCAAGGTCAAATCAAACAAGCACTCTCTTTTGCCAAACAATCTCGGGTCGTTACTACCCCCACCTCCCCCACCATCCTCACCCGCCTCCTTGGTTTTGGGCGCAATCTTATCCAAAGCTTCATCGGCCTCTACACTCGCCCAGGCTCAGAAAAAGGCCAGATTGGCATACCTCTCCCCGCACTCTTCTCTCAAAAATCTGCTGATCAGGGAGGTGTTACTTCCACCCTCCCCAATAACCCAGTCTTCCAATCATCAGCGGCCAACAGAGATCTCTGGAACAAAGAGATCATTCCAGCTCTTCAAAGGCTAATGACCAGTAATGCCAATCTCTCGCCCAATGATGCCGCCACACAGATTTACCTCCAATACAAGCCAAGAATCAATAATCCAACAGGTCAAAATCTCAATATACCTTTCAACCTACCACTTCGTGATGCTGCTCAAAAAATGGCAAACACCTCCCCCCTTCTATCATCAGCCACCAAAACCTCACAACAACCATCATTACTACACTCGGCTTCCGCTCTCGACCCAGGGACCAAATATATAAATGCCGATGGAACATACCGTCAAGAAGATGCTGTTGCAATCATCGAGAATCCTCTAACCTCTGATCTACCCATTGGATCTCACCTCATCCTCGAAATCGATGGAATGGGAGGAGGAGGTCAGGGAGACAAGGTTGCTCAGTTTATCAAAAATCTCATGCCAAAAATATACTTTTCCAACATCAATGACAATATCAGAAACATCGCCAGCATCCCAGATCGCATTAAAGCTACCTTTAAATTCCTTGATGATGAAGTCCAGAAAATCTCCACTTCAGATATAGCAAATGGCAACGGAGCAGCTCTCGACCTCTCAATCATCGAGCATAATCCAATCAACATCACACATCCCTATACTCTTCACACTGGCCACGTTGGAGATACTCAAACTTGGATTGCCAACAAAAATAGCGCACGCCTACTTACCACCGATCAATCATTATCCGAAGGTCTTATTTCAGGAATAATGAACCTAAAACAAGTAATTCAAGCACTTCAAGATATATATAACCCATTAATAGCAAATGAGAAAAACGTTAGCAAAAAAGAACAATACCAGAGAATACTAACAGAGGATATCCAGTCAGCAAAGGATTTCGTATCTCGCAAAATTAGCGAAGAAAAAATAACTTTTAAAAATATTGTTACAAACTCACTTCTCAAAGGTTCAACATTTGACCCAGATTCTGTACAGATAATTCGACAGGATCTAGCTCCAAATGATATTGTTTTTACTTTCAGCGATGGTGTTTTTGACACACTTGACTTAAATACCTCAGGAATACTCGAGCAAGCTCGTGCACTTATCATTAACCAGGGTAAAACTCCACAAGAAGCCGCCGAATACATAAAAGCTCAAGCCATCAAATATGGCCAGCAATCTGGCCAAAAATACGACAACATTAGTGTTGCAGTTTTCGTTACCCCCTCTACGATTATTATCAACTCTCAACTTACCGATCTCAGCAAAACGATTGCCTCTACCACTCCAAAAGGAACTCTTGATATATATCAACTCGCCAAGACTCAATCCCTAGTCTCCCACACTCTCACCACTCTCTACTCACAAGGTTTAGATGTTCGCTTAGATAATGGTGCCACCCCTCAGCGCGCGCAAGAATTCATTGCCGCTCTCACCCACACGCTCAACAACCTACCAGCTACCGCCAACGTCAATCAACAAGAGATCTTATTAACCCTCATCAACTACAAGAACAACTTAGAACTAATCTTTGCCAATCAATCTGTAAGAGCCGGAGATATCATCCCCCCTGGTGTTATTGCATACCTCAACACTCAAACCGATCTCCAGCCACAGAACATCTCCGCCCTCTCCGTCTCATTCGACTCAGGTAGCCCGCTCTATCAAGTAACATTTACCTATCCAGATGGATCTACTCTTGAGATTGGGCTAGATGAGAACGGCGCTGGCTGGGCTGGCGGTGTATTCACTCCCTCCCCTCTCACTACCAAAACCTGGTCAGATCATCTCGCTGGAAGTAGCGACTTCCCCTCCCTCATCTCATCAGTATTCCAAGATACCACACTGGACTTCCCCAACACCGCCTCAGTTATAAAACATATAGTGTTCTCTCAAACCTCCAGACCTCTTGACACCACACCAGATAACATTAGCACAGAGGATCTATCAACACTCACCAATCTATACAAAGTATGGATTGAGAAGTACCAAAAAGATGGCGAACGAGATATTGTAATTAGATCGCTTCTCACCAGTCTCACACGGCATGATCGAGAATCGCTATCTCCTCAACAGTTAGTTCCGCTTCAGTCAGGTCTCACGCTCACTATCAATGGAAAACAACTCCCTGATAGCCTCCCCGATCCCGCAGAACTCAAGGTAGCAATTAAGCGCTACAACGATCTTGTCTATCAAACATACTACAAAAAACGAACTGTGTCACTTAGTAGACTAAGCAGTGAGTTTGGGCTCCTTTCCTCTCAGTGGGACAACCTTGTCGCTCTCTATCCAGAAGATCTATCTGGCAAAACATTCAATGAATATCTCGGTAATCCACTCATCGAAGCTGCTCAACCACAAGGTACCGACAAGCGAGCAAACATTGGCACCAAAATAATCATACTTGCAGACCAACTAGAAAAAATGCTCAGGGCTCAAGAGCGCTACCTACAAGCTCAAGAAATATTCGAAGTCACACATCCAATTGATATTCAATTCACAAACTACGCCTACGAACGATTAAGTCCTGCCGACCAAACAATTTTCCGTCAATCTCTACCAATTAGATTACCCAAAATTAACAATCTTAGCACCGAGAGAGTCATGCCAGTTGCCGATGACGATGGGTACGTCACACTATACCGAGCGGTTAAGGATCTAGACTCAGTCAGCGCACAGATCCCCATCTTCTACCGCAATCACGAAGAGTACACAACAGATGATATCGACATAATTACCGACCAAATGATTGACTCCGACTCCAACATTGATCTTTGGACCATGGCCAGCGAACATGTTAGTGCAATCAATGAAGATAGCAACGACCCTTCTCGACCTGATGTCGTTCTATCCTTCTCCAAGAAAGTGCCAAATGAACGCTATGGAAGCAATATTATTACTGCAAGAGTACCTAGGGAATACCTTGTCGACGTCAACAGAACAAGAGGTAAGGAAACCGGTCTCGCCGCAGATCAAGTTAGCAAAGCAGATCTGGAAGAAATAATACTACTTGGCCGTCTTCGACCCGAGTGGATCGAGCAAGTAAAGCTAGATGACGGAACAACTCTTACCGGCGATGAATTGCGATCAACTCAAGATAATTCACTCGACTACACCAACGCTCCCGACGCGCCTCCAGGAGCCCTCGGCATCATCGCCAATCCCGAGGCGGTAGACATGATCGACAACGTCATCCAATCAATCTCAATCTGGTTTCAGAATCTATTTGGAGCAAATCGTCTCAATTCTTTTCAGCTTAACAAGATCATCAAAACTGGCAACTATCAGGAAATCATCAGTGATGACAGCGGGATACAACATTACATAATCTTGAACGATGCACACTCTATTAATGGTGGTGTAGCAATGATCATCCAAGGGTACGACATCAACACCGGCCAGCTCGTTGCCATCAAACAACCTCTCTTAGAAGATCTTCAAATCAATCAGCTAGACCATTATCTTAATGCCATCAAAGAAGAGGCCGCCAATCTTTCAAAGATGGATCATCCAAACATCCCCAAATTCCACGGACTATACAACAATCAATCTGACATCCCAGTTCTTATAACTGAGTGGATAAATGGCTCAACACTCCAAGAAGAGTTTGATCTCTCAGGCAAATTCTCTCTCAAGGAAGCTATTAATGCCTTCACTCCCATTGCCCAGGCTCTTGATCATGCTCACTCTCTAGGGATAATTCATGCTGACATAAAGCCCGCAAATATAATTAACGGTCATCTCATTGACTGGGGAGATAATGACACTAGCGACCGAAGCGATGACATCTATGACCTCTCTGTCTGGATATACCACACATTAACTGGGGGACACCATCCAAGTTTAAATAATTATCAAAATCCAAGTGAATTCTCGCTAGATTTAACCAGCCAGCAATTACAAGCTCTAGACAAAATATTCTATTCTATCTATTTTGAAAATGCCTCATACAACAGCGCAACTGAACTCATGGAGTCTTTTAGTCAAATTATCAAACCTTCTCTATCATTCCCGACGGCTAGACTCACTCAGGAGCTTCAGCTAAATTCAGGGCAATCTCTTGCTCCCGCCCTCATCCCCACCGCAGGACTTGCTAGCAATCTTGGGATAGGTGGTAGTCAATCCATCGTTCAATCCGCTCTCCTCTCCCTCTCTTCCACCATCACCTCCTCCGTATTTGCACCCCTCATCTCAATCGTCCCCCACCTCCCCCAAAATGTCGGTGTCTGGCTCGACAATGCCAGTTTATATCGTAGTGCTCTCGGCAGCGAACAACTAGCCACATACGCCTACGAGATCAGCCAATCAACAAAAGATTGGTTCACCAACTCCACTCCTGCTCGCACCGTTCGCAGTCTTCTTGTCACCCAAAACGCGCTCCTTGCCCAGGTCAGATTCCGTCTTGCAATAGAAGACAAAGTCTACTCACTCACGCCACAACAGACTAACATCCTCCGCCAAGCCATAGTCAACGGCAACACCGATCCTAATAATCTCTACTACACAATCTCTTACCTTGATAATTACAGGCTCTCCAATTATCAAGATGTTCTCCTTACTCAGTACATCCCACAATGGCTCGATCTAGGAGTCTCGAATATTAATGACTTGCAAATGACACTTATCAATCTAATCGATCCTCATCCAGAACAAACTCAAGCTCTACTTGATGAGTACATTCCAGAATGGCTCGAAGCTGGCATCTCCCCAGAAGAGATCAAAGACATATCTAGTCAACTATGGCACCTCTCACCAGACTCATTCCCCTTGGTAGCAAAGGAAATATCAACCTGGTATCGACTACCCGGCGAATATGATAGAACTCGACTAAATAACTACGAGATGCACGAGATTATTAAACAGCTCAACGCTCAGCCAGATCTGATCAAATATATTGCGCCGTATCTACAATCATTTATCCTGTCACAAGATTCAAACGACAGCTACGTATCTCTCATTAGGACTTTACAAGAATACCCTACTCTCCTACCCGATATCTACACATATCTACCAACGTGGTTGAGTGGGAATAGTATGTTTTACATTAAAAATTATTTGGGCCCATTGCAAAATGATCCAGAACTAATGGCTCTAGCTTCCTATTTTAATACTCCTGGCTTTGTTCATTTAGATGCAAAAATTGTTCAGGCATTGCTCAACAGACCTGAGCTTATTCCCGAAATAGCCCCCCATCTCCAAGATTGGTCACTGATCTCCGCCAAATACAGATCTGAGAAAACAATCTCTACCCTCATCTATACTCTTCAAGATACCAATCTCTCCCGCCGCACCAGTTATATAGAGCTCCTCCCATCTTGGATCGAGTCATTCACCAGAAACACAGACCAATATACCAACGACTACGAAAATATAGGAAGTCTCATCGCTCACCTCAACACTCTCTCGGATGAGCAATATACAGTCATCCAACCCTACCTAGCAGGCTGGATCAAAAATGGCTTCACAGATTATTACTACAATAAATTCAAATATCTCACAACTACCTTTCTTCAGATATCCCAAGACAAAAGAGATGAGGCAAATGACATTATCATTACCCTCCAAAACAGCACAAAAATGAACTCTACGGCCGAAGTAAGCGACATCATCCAAGAGCTCTACAACAACCCGAGTTCCGTCAACGCTCTACTACCTCTCCTACAAAAGCTAGATTCTCTACCCAATTATTCAATGGGTTATTCTAGTCTTCTCAGGTCTCTCAACACTAATCCTACTCTCATTACCAAACTAACTCCCTACATCACCTCTTGGTACGGACAGGAAATCAACTACACAGAAGTCATTTCGTTTATCCAGCTGATACAAAAATTCCCCGAACTACCGATCGAAGAATCCGCCACTCTCGCCATTGAGCAAGCAAGAAAAGGCGAGGTCAGCCATATCTCAGTTATCTCTAATCCAGATATTCAAGCATTATTGGCACCAGAATATGTCCAGTACCTCCAAGCATATATAGATTATGAGTTCGCCCGCTATCGTCTCGACATGATTGATGGATATGATTTTTATAAGAATAATCTTGCAGGCATCACCGACGAAAACACAATACAATCTTTAATCCTAGAAGAAGCCTATTCCAACAATCTACAGATTAATCAAGCACATCTTAATGTTACTAATGGCATTGAGCAAGATGTCTTTACCCTACTCTCACCAAGTGCTAAGAATTTCTGGACTATTTACAAGAGTATTAGATACTTTCGCACCCTATCCAATCCAGTGAAATTCTTTAATGATAATCTTATCGACTTAGATCTCGAAAGCGATCAGGATCAAATACGAGCGGAGTTCTATCTCAATAGTGGTAAAAATGGAAATATTGGCGAAGATTGGCCATTACTAGAAAGTGCATTTACTATAGAGATGTTAGCTCTACTTCCAGAAGATGAGGCTTTATTTTGGCGAGCATATCAAGCAGGGAGCGATCATGTAATCAGAGGTTACTTGGCTAAAAACAAACAGAACATCGGCTCATATTGGGTTAACGGTGAGTATACTCTGGATTTTTATCGCGCTATTGCAGTCGATGAACCACTCAATTTCATACAAAATTTCTCTAGAAAAGAGCTGGCACTTGTCATTGGAGATGATTCAATGAAAAAACTACTTCAAGCCCTACCTTCTAACGTAGCAGACGAAGCAAGAAACGCCTTCACTCACAATAAATATGATCGAACTACTGATTTATTCGCTTTGCTAATTAGCGATCCCATCACCAATTTTACCCTTACCCCACAAAATATCGAAGTAATCACAGCGTATATCACTCAATATGGTCTCTCCAAAACACCCATCATCTTCAGCTATTACAAACAACTATATCTATATGAAAATGGAGTAATCGCGCAATTGCCGCAAGAGCTAACCAGTAATAATATATCTTCACTTGATGATTTGCAATCACGTTTTGAAACAATGAAAAGTCAAATATTTTCCACCACTCCAATCACTGAAATAGAAAATCTCTCACCTATCGAAGTTGAAATGATCAGTTTAAATACCATGCATAGTGTTCATACACACACCTCATTCCCAGCAATAGATATCATTAAACAATACCAACGTGACAAAGCAAATCAGCATATAGATACCGAAACAGCTCACACCACCTCAACTGCAACAATCCCACTAGTAAGTTACCAAGATAACGACTTTACAGATATCGCAGACACGTACAGTCAAATGACGGAAGAAATCCTTTCAAGCTTAGGTGATCTCGAAGACATTACTAATCTAAAAAATCAAATGGTTGAAATTTTCGATAGGAAAATAACTACTTTACAAGATGTTCTCTTAGAGCCAAACAGCCCTCAAGGGAAAATTGATGGAATAACCTATCAAATTAACACAGTTAATGATGTCATGTCGCAAATCAAACAAACAGATTCAATAGACACTCTAGTTGCTGCAATCCTATCAATGCACGATAGAACAATTGGACAAGATCAAAATGAAATCCGCTCAATCTTTCGCCAACTCACATTAAAAAAACTCTTTAGCTCTCAAGGTAACTCAATGCAACGTATGCAAGAAATGCGTGATCTTTTTACCGAACCAATTTCAATTCAATCACTCTCAGAAATTATTACTATCATTGACATACATATCAAAGATCACGTACTCAATGTTACTCAAGACAACTTTGACAAATACTGGACTCCAGAAACATTTGAAATACTTAAATCAAAGAAAAAAGTTAACTATATCAACGACTACTTTCTCGCATACCTTAACCCACTTAGAGAAGCCCTTGCCAAACTCGAAACGACTCAATCAGAGCAAAATATCTCAATTGAAATGATCCCAGACAAGGGTATTATTGGTGAAATGGCAGGATACTGTGCTGGTGTTTGTTACACCAAAGTATTCCCTCTTATCTCTACTTATCCCAATCTCACTCCATACAAATTTATCGCTATCGATCCTGTTTCGGGCGACAAAGAGCTTCTTGGTTCAGTCCTTATCTTTGAGATCGAAACCGCCAATGGCGAAAAAGCTTTTCTCATTAGAGCCTTTAATATACGTACAGAAGCCAACGTGGATATCGGTCTTTTATTCGAAAAATTTAGTGATCATATCATGAATATTGGAAAATCTAGAGGCATTAGTCAAGTTTTAGTTGCTGGAACTGGAGGCACAACTTCCAATTATCCAATCATTACCGATTATGTGAATGAAAAGTATGTAGCAGGGAAAAATAACACCAAAATTTTAGGGGAATTCAACTTTAATGACCGCCCCATAACAAATTATATCTACAAGGTCAGAAATATAAACTCACCAGAATCATCTCAATCTTCTACCCCTCCCTCCTTCCAATCCCTCCTCCCCGCCCTCATCCCCACAGCAGGTCTCGCCCAAGGACTCGGGATCAGCACTGGTCAATCCATTGTCCTAACCATCCAATCATTCATCAACCCAGTTATCACCACTCTCAGTCCATGGATTGGAGGTGCCCTCCCCCTCCTCAACACTCAACCCACTCACGATATCATCAACTACACTTCGACCTGGATCCAATCAGGAACTGTTTTTGCAAACCTCTCCGCCAGACAAGACTCTCAATTAGTAAATATTTCCTCATCTATTCGTGCTAATGTAGCCACTTCTGCTAAGCAAGTTCGAGGAATTATAGAAAGAGTCACGTCTCTAATAACCAATGAGCAAATTAGTCAAAAATACAATATCAGCTTTGATATAAATCAAGCAATCTCCATTCACAATGACACTGCCGAACAATCAAGACTACGTCAATCTATCCCTACTCCGCTCAATCCCCCAAATCTTCAAGGTGAGCATCTATTAGAAAGGAAGCAGAATATTCAGAACGGGTTCGAACAGCTACAAATTTCAAGCGGATTTCTCGACATCGGAGATGAGCTTGTTGATGGCGATCAACCTATAGACTTAAGTGACTGGAATTATGAGAACATCGACAAAGCCACTGCTGTTAGAGCCTGGCTCAATAATATTCGCGTCCACACCAACCAACTCCGCCAAGAAGAAAACGAAAAGCGCATCTCTCAAGGCAAAGATGATCTTCTACCCATGATTCCTCCTGTTCAACTATTGATATTAGCAAATGATCATCAACCCAATGCCACTAGCTGGACTGACGGCACCATGATCATCAACCAGTCTCTTATCAACTCACAAAGTACCGTGGGTGGATTAGCTGCCATTGTCATCCATGAGTTCGAACATTTCGTGCAGCTCTTCGAGGGAAGCTACGTTTACAATTCAGAAAATGCCGCTACCAAAAACGAAAATGGCTCGCAAACACTCTGGTCAGATCGTTTTGGCGAAACTGACTCAGATCTTGTAACAGCCAAATATCTCCGCCTACTTGGCTTCCACCCCATGGCAATGGATAACGCTCTAGAAGACTTTATGCGCTTTGATGAAGATGTAATTACCAATCCCCAATCCAAGGATGTTGTTCACGGTACACTCAGTGAAAGGCGTAGTAACATCCAAAAACTTGCCTATTCTCAAAACTGGAGTTCTAACATTGTTAATCATATTAACCTCCCTCTTTCCTGGAAATATCCTGTCGTCATGAGCTGGGAAAATATCATCAACTCCGCGAGCCTTCCAGAACTAAACACACTTATTCAAGACAAAGACATTCCCCTACAACTTCTCCCCATCGCTCGCAACAAACTCTATGATCAAGTTACTCAGGTCATTATAAGCAGTAATTCTAATAACAAGGATAGTCTCTATCAGTTATTTGCCGACCAAATGGGAAAACCACTACCAAAGAATAAAAAGGGGAAATCAGAAATAGCAAAACAATACTGGCAAACATACGAGCAAGCAAGAGATGCGTTATTCGACTTGGTCTTTAAAGAACAAATTCCCAGCTTAACACCCTTCCAAATCTCACTCCTCAAAACCTCTCTCTTTTACAGCGAACTCAACACTCATAATAGTCGCCAATCTGATTCTTTCTACAGTCTATCTCAAAAGCAAAATCCTGATTTACAAGAAATAGGTCAAGATCTTCTTGCAGGTCTTAGCCTCAATCATATTACTCCCGAGAATCTACTCCAATTATCAGATCCCAACTTTACCTCTAATTTAGATCAAATCATCTTTGATTCTCAACCGCTTTGGCAGTACAACAACATAGCTACTACAGGTTCAATCATCGAAATCTGGACATCTCAACTACTCAATAACTGGCAACTCAAAAGTAGCATTGTTGATACCACTCCCCCTACTAACAAAGATGATTTTATCAGGGTAAATGAGCTCCTAATTAGTAGTCTCATATCAGGTCATTACGGCGACATAGGTGCGCACGGCGATCTCAATTATGATTATCGCGAAGATAATCCTTACCAGATCAAGACTCTTCGCACTCTTCTCAGCAATCTACATTGGCAACAACTAAACATAATCCGTTATGGTGATAACGATAGGCTCGTTAACAAATGGCGGGAAAATCTAAACTTCCAAGAAGACATCGCCGAATATTTCTACAAATATACTTTAAGTAGTATTCAGCTAAACGAAGGGGCAATCGATTTTGATGCCATCACAGATCCTCAACAAAAAGAGGAAATCTACTCTAGATACAGCTTAGTCCCCTCTGACATCAAACCATCTGTTCTCAAACAATACGAAACCTATATTCGGTCCAAACTAAATCTCCCCACATACTCCAACCCCTCAGAAGAACTCAAAGATATTCTTGATTCTAGCTCAAAAGATAGAACCACTCGTCTACACAACTTCCTCGATAACTTTTCTTCAGAAAAACACATATTTATGATTGAAAGTCTATTTGCTGATGTTTTTTACATAGAGAGTGGTGAGATCCCAGGTAAAAATGTAAGCTGGGTCTGGCCAATCATAGAGGAGTGGTGGCAAGTTGAGACCAAAAACTATCTTCGCAATAATGAAGAACATGGTCTTATCTCGCATGATGATCTCTATCGGATAAGTGATTTTATTTTCAAACACGGAAAAGATTACTCGAGTCTCTACTATTCGGGTGACGCTTTCGATATCCTCAAAAAAAACAATAAACCATATTATCAATATGTATCCAAAAAAGAAGCAGAGCGGGTCAAGCAGGCATGGATCAATTACCTCAATACCCTACAAACAGATTACCTGCAATCATACTCCATAGAACATGATTATCCATATTTTAGCCTACTACCACATGTTGTTTTTGGGCTAAGCTCAACCAATCTAGAATATGTTTTTGGTCAGGGGTGGTATCTTCAATCCAGTCTTTTCCAACAATATCAAGAACATGCTATTCAAACACTCAACAACCACCTCACATCTGACCCCAAAGAATTAGTTACATCAGCCAACATAACACTTCATCTTAACGACCTCAAGATCATAACCAAAGGTTGGCAAGACGTCGTCAAAGGCGCCAGAAACACTCAGTCAGCTGAACCTATTCTAGATCCTGGCAAATCCTACACAGAGTCACAATTTATTGAACCTTTTTATCAATTATTCTGGAACAAGTTTATTTCTCTTAACCAATATGTCAACATTATTTCGTGGGAAACATCCAGCAATGACCCCTCTTTAACTTCCAATGATCTAATTAATATTCAAGCCGTAGAAGCTTTGTATACATATATAGAAGACTTGCAGGACATAAAAGGTCCACAAAAAACACAAAGACTAGAACAGATATCTCAAATAGTGATTGTCGAGGCACCATTTGAAGTTGCCCTCGAATTCATTGCCCAACACTACGAAGCTTCTAACAATCGAGCCATCTCTCCAGACGAATCACTCATCAAATCATTTGCCAATACCTGGGGGAAAACAGATGCGCAGTACCAGGCCATTCAAGATCGTCTTCCCAAAATCATCAATCAAGCCGTCACAGGCAAGCTAGCCGATACTGCAGGCAAATCTCTCAACGCAGAAGCATTCATTGACAGTGCCATCGCCACTCCCACCCTATACCGAGAGTTGCTTCTAGCTGGCACCAACGGCTCTATCGAGCGTTTCATAGCAGGGCTTATCAGCTCACTCTGGGAAAATGATGGTATTTTCGACCCGCTCATCAAAGAATATATTCGAAAGGGTGACTGGCCACAAGTTATCCAAAATTTTGGCAATCATGCTCTCCTACCAGAAGTAGTAAGCTATTTGTACAATCTTACCTCTTCTCAAAAATTCACTCTTCTCTCAAAGATTCTCAGCGATGACCAGGGTCTTCTTAGCAATCCCAAAACAAAAATCAATAATCAAACAGAAGACAATGCCACATTTCTAAATAATCTTATCAAGCAGAATGTCGAAGGAAGCAAGCACACCAAAGACATGATGGGTTGGAGTATCGATTTTCTCCTTTCGAATATAACCTACAAACCTCAAGCTGAAATCGCTATCGCCAATATTCTAGAGCCTGGATTCTTCGCTAATCCCAATGAGCAAGTCGGTGCAGTCAAACGTGGTGCACTACTATGGAAAGCTCACATTTTTAGGTGGGGAGAATCACTCAACGTCGCACGATTCTTTAGTGGAAACAAAGAAGAGCTTGAGCGTGGCTTTGCCAATCTAAAACACACCCCCGAACAAGACGCTCTCAATACTGAACACAACAAACTTGCCAATCAAATCTTTCCTTCTTCAGAATCAATAAAAAAAGATAGTCCCAATTCTCTCATTGATTGGTTGACTCATAAAATATCAGGCAAAAAACGAGAAAAGATTTCAGGTGAAAAAGGCTTGATTCAAATGGGGCAAGCACTCGGAGTCGTGGGTATGCGCTCCCTACAAACAATTAATCAATTCGTAAAACTCCCAGACTCTTACGCTTCAGAGGCACGCAAAGCCTACGATCAGGCTTCTCCGTATCCAATGCTCACTGCTTTCAAGTTCATTCGTGAGCGCATCCAGGCCAACAATGAAAATATAGGCAAACTTAATCCCGAAGCAGATAACCCAGAAATACAAGAAAGGATAGTCTCTCTCACTCAAATGAATTCGGAACTTAACTCCATTCTTGAAAATACTGAGATTATTCGCAAAGTAGGTGGTGGTTCGATCGTTACAGTCTACGAAGCAATATGGAAACCTACTGGCGAATCAATAGTTCTCAAGGTAACCAATCCAAACATACTTCAGTTTGTCAGTAAAAATACCAAATTTTTGCGCGATCTCATCGGTTATCTCAAAGATCAAGATCCCAAAAACTCGCATCAATATGACATGGTGTATCGTCTAACGGGCACCATGGAACAGTGGGTAACCGCCGATGTTCTCGACAAAGACTTCAAAAAATTTGATCCTATTTTCACATCTCAATACAACAATTATCAAGCAAGTAACGGTGTCAAAATTGGCTTCTCAAAGACCTTAGATATCTATAACGAGCAAGCTAAGTTGGAAGAATTCGAACCTGGAGAAACTCTCAATAGCTACTCAGATCCAACAAAACTAAGCTCCATGAATCCAACAGATGAGTCAACTAGAAAGGAGAATATAAAGCTTGCTGTTGATGCAGTAGCAGAAGACTACATCCGCCATCTCACTACTCCCGTTTCAATTGAAGGAGAGGACTATTATGTCGCTCATTCTGATATTCACCCAGGTAATGTTATGGTAGTAGATGGATCAAACGGCCCCGAACTTAGCCTAATTGACCGCAGTTACTACTTGATACTTGAATCTACTGACAGACCGTTTATTGATCTCCTTCTAGGTCAAAAAACAAATATTTCCCATCAACTTCCCAATAAGTGGTGGACCAAAGGACCCCTTACTTCAACTATGAATGACCTAATGTCGTTGATCACTTTCTTCACCAATTTACCAGGCAACGAAACTCTCAAAAACCATGAAAATGAGATATTGACTCAACTAGTAGAAGAGGAAATCCTCTCAAATCCATGGTATTGGATCAAAAATCGTAATAACCCTCAACTTCCACTCGATGCTTTCAACTCTATTTCTCGAATATTAGAAGAAAAAGCCGTAGCGTTAGGAATGGATGAAGATCTAAGCCCCATTCCTCTTCGCATTCGCATACTTGTAAAAAACATGATTTCTCTAAACGGTATGTTGCAAAACAATAATGGAAATACTATCAATAATCTACTCAATACCTCCCTCACCCCCCACCCCCTCTCTCTCCTTGGCCCAGTCGCTGGCCTCACCCAATTAGGAGGAGGACAAACACTCACCTCCATCATAGGTGCTAACCTCACCTCGTTTTTTACCCCCATTGTCTCCAGCATCCCAGCCTTTATCCCCACTCTCCCTATTCTCACTCAAAACATTCAACATTGGGTGAACAATCGCAATTTAATTCCTCACTACCTACGCGACCTCATCTCCCCACAACTCGACCCCCAGCCAACTTCTCAATCCACCACAGAATCAGCCACCACCACTCCATCATTCTCTCCCACCACTATATGGATCACTGACACACCGGATGTAGTTCTCGACAGACTCCAAAATCGATTATTAAACAACGATCCTGCACTACCACCCAACCCAAAACCAGGATATGGTTACTTCTATGGCTCCAAAGATGCTCAATATCTCTTTGGAAATCGCATAAAAAAAGGTGGTAATTCCAAAGTTTACCTAAGTGACAGCAATATAATCACCTACCTTTGGGGAACTCACCCCCCCAGCACAGAACAAGCAACACAAAACAGTCTACAAGCAACACTCTACGAGCAACTTACAAACAATAATCCTCTGGATTACTTCCAATTTATCAGACATATTCCCGGCGGCTGGCAAGGAACCTATATTCCCAATCAAGGTAATCTTGCCGAATACATAGAGAGTGGTGGCATTATTACCCAAAGCCAAATAGAAAATGCTGTCAATACTCTAACCACCCTCCATTCCACCGGATATGCTCACGGCGACCTATTAATTGACAAGTCTCAACTATCTGATTTCGGTATCGAAAGTAATCGAAAATATCTTGGCCTAACAGAGCCATTTGGCTATCTCAATTACAATAATATTCTTATCACTCTTGATGGTCGTATCGTCCTCGTTGATGCTTATGGTAATCCTTATCCCCTCCCACTTGCTAACTCAACAGATACCACTAGTGCAGAATTCCGATCTAGTGAGCTAGAACTATTTCGACAAGGTCTAGAGAGCTTAATAACCCCATAATCAACCCAAATTTTCCAACAACTGCTCCATCCTACCCACATCCTTAACAGATATTGACTTCAACTCCATCATCATATCTCTACCGCTAGTTACAGGAAACACCTTTTTCATCGCTGGCCACAAGGCATCTTTATTCATCTCATCATTTACTCTGGATCCAAAAAACACCCTCTCCGCCACCCTTCTACTCCCGTAATAACCACTAAGTCCCACTAGTATTTGCTCAACAATTCTTGCCGCCAAACGATAATGACTAACCCCAAACTCCTCACTATCCAACAACTTCTCTCGCTTCTCTTCTACACTCATTGATTGCACCATACCAACTTCCACATTCATCTTCTCACTCCACTCTGGATAAGTAGCACCAAATTCAGGCCTCGCCAACATTTGAGCAGAGCCCCACGTCACCGCCCCTTCTTCAAGGGCATTACCATGGTCAGACATAAAACCCACCCTTCTTCGTACAAATTTTTCTTCATCACGAGAATACATGATCTTCCCGATTCCATCAAGGTGTCCTTTTTCGTGAATCATAGTACGCACTGTCTTCCACCAACTTGATCCTCGAAACACCACCGCCAACCCCAAATCAAGATTATAAAACCCTCCAGCACCACACTGAAATTCTTTTGATTGCTGCATATATTCTGGACCTGGCAAACATTCTAGTACATCCATTATCAATTCCGCCTTTGGCAATACATAACAAACTGGAGATTCTGATGACAATTCTTCATCATTTACACCTGTCAAACCACCCCAAAAACTCCTCGCCTCTTCTCGCATCTGCACATATTTGTCTAGATCTTCCTCACTCGTATATTTTCTCTCCAATTTATATACCACTGCTCTCGCCGCCTCTTGCTGATGCCAAACATTCGCAACTAATTCATGTTTCAACTGCGCCACCTCCACAGGATCATCATCTTCTCTACGTCGCACCAACACATCTAGATTATTTAACTCATGCATGTCTTCATCTTACCCTAGCTTTTGCCGTCGCAACTACTCGGCCGCAACTATCCCTCATCAATACTTTAGACATTGATCAATACTTCCTTTATGTATTCGACGAGAGATACTGAGCAAATACCTTGTCCCATCCCACATCACTTGGTACCTCAAACAACATTGCCATGTCATCATCACTTTTTTCTCGCACCATCTCACCTAGTCTTCGCCTCTCATTATTTCGCTCATGACTCAACAGAGTGTTAGATCCCAATGCAAGAAGGGCAAGGCTTGAAACAGGAAGGGCTCCACACACATTCTCATCAACAATACCTATCGATACCATTCCAGCTAAGATGACAGAAGCCACTGCAACAGGTGCTGTTACCCACCACCCTTCATTCTCATAAGTTTGATTAACATTTGGATACACCTCCTGCTCAGAGCTCACAACGTATCCACTTTGATTTTTCGCAACTGCCTTTGGCGCACGTAGTACTGGAGCTAACCTACTTCCCTGGAAACTTGTCGGCAGGTATACACAATCACCGCTTGTCTTTGCTAAACCTACATCAACCAACTCCTTCACGTTTGCCATTTTAACGCGCAGCACCTCTCCACTACTCGTCTGCACTTCTACCGAGCTCACAAACTTCCAGTACTCTGAAGATGCATTATTTACATTCGCTTCTTCTTGCGGTATGAGTTCATTTCCACAAAAACGACAGGTATTTCCACCAGGATTACCCCCACACCCAGCACACACTATTTTTTCTAGTTCAATTGTCATATTTTTCCTTTTCTAATCGCCATCAGCGACTATCTTTACTAACTACTCTTCTCAACCACCCAATTAACTTGAGTAGCTCAGAAAACTCCAGAAGGTATACATGTGACAATTGCCACCCCTTCCCTTCTGGAATATTCACATCAAACATTACTAAATTAACTATTCTTGGAAATAACATCCAAGAAACTCTACTTCTTCTAGCACAACCGGATCATATCTATTCTCGGAAAAACCCAGTATCACCAGGGTTACTGGCACTAGCATCGGTATTTCAACCACCTCAACATCGACAGTCAAAGGTGTCGGTTCAACAGTCGGCGCAGAGGCAGTTATAACTACCATTAGTGCAATTAGTGCAAATACTTTCTTCTTCATTTTTATCTCCTGCCTTTATGGGGCCTACTAGGTGCAAAGTTTGCATCTAGATTGGCACCACACCGACTAGGAGTTTGTTTAATGTGAATGTTAAGGTACTGCAATTATTCGTGCCATAAAAGCTTTTCTTATTCACAATTAATTACGATCTACATCTTATAGGACATATATATGTTAGTCAAGATATCGTGATGTCCAGAGGTAATACTAGTCATATTTATTTGACATTCAATTATTACCTGCTATAATCAATCTCATGAAACGTTCTACCGACTTACGTCGCCAGCTTCTTGTCACTCTCGGGCTCTCTAGCAAAGAAGCTGTCTTATACGAAACACTCCTCAAACACGGCTCCCTCTCCGCTGCTCAACTTGAGAGAGCCACCGGCCTCAAAAAAAACACCTACACCCTTCTCAAATCCCTCGAACGTCGTGGCCTAGTCCAAAAATTTATTAGAGATAACCGTTCTCATTATCAAGTCGGCTCTCCCACACGGCTCCAGTCATATCTCGAGGATCAGGAGCATGCACTCTCAGAGACCAGAGCACTCTTAACAGAATCTCTCCCCTCTCTCTTAAACGACTACAAGAATGTCGTCGATCGACCAGTTATCAACTATTACTCTAGACTCACTGGTCTACGCACTGTTTTTGACGAAGTCTACAAGGAAGGGAAAAACAACGTATATGGCTGCCTCGGCAATGAATCACCAGATCCTATCTTTCACAAAGAGATTATCAACAAATACAAACCTCTCAGGGTCAAAAATAATATCTTCGCCCATGTCATCTCACCAGACTCTCCTCGCGCGCGCAAGCTCAAAAACACCGAAGCTCAGGATCTAAAAAAGAAGTATCTCATTGATCCCATTAAGTATCCCATGCCAGCCGAGTTTGACACTTGGGATGACAAAATTGCGATGATGAGCTTCGCACAAAAAGATTTCTCTGCAATTCTTATTCAACATCCAGATCTAGCAACTACTCTTCAATCTCTTCTACAACTCTCAATGGATCTTCTTTCTGCATCAGAGCAGAAATGTTATTAATCATCTGCATACCAACATCATCATTTTCATCAATACCAATTTTCTCAAATATTAGCGTCGCTCTTGCCACCAGACCATCTTCTTTCTCTCCTGCCAAATAAAACGGAGTCTCCATCGCATCGCGACGTTCGAGAGTCGCTCTCTCCAATTCATCTCTATCACTTATCAGTGCCATCAAATCCCACCACTCACCTGTCCCAATCTTGGGTAGATTAACACACCTCCACCCATTTGCCCTTGCCATTGCCAGCTTCTCAACAAGTGGAATTATTCTCGCTCCCACATCACTTGGTTTATCTACATCTTCTCTCCAATACTCAGAGTTCACAGGGACCTCTCCAACCACAGATGGTACATCTTGCTGCATTATCGTAGTTTGATTTACTCGCCTATTTTGCTTACTTACCGGCTCCATCATTGCCTCATCTAGTAATAATATCGCACCTTCATCTGCTACATCTGCCAGATTTTTCCAATACCCTGCTTGCACTCTAGCAAGATCCATATTTGTCAAAGCAGATCCAGATCCGATTATCAACTGTTTTTTACCTCTCCAATCAGGATGTTTTTCTGCCATCTCTCGCACATCTCCTATTCGCACATCTATCCCTTTTCTCACTTCCGCCTCTCCCAACAAATCTAAACCATCTACTACTGCATCATGACTCACCACCCCACCTTCTATCAACTTAGTCAGTAGTGGCCCATCTATTCTAGTAGCCTCGCCCGGACCGATCACAAGTACTTTTCTTGCTGATTGTCGCTCTCCCCATGCACCTCTTAATCCAATCATATCTCGCTCTACCTCCAACCCAGCTGGTGCTGCATATGCCTTCTCAGCTACCACCTCATCATTTACATCCAGCTCTCCCATCACATGTAACAAAAACTCCTCCAACCACTCCTGCCTCTCTTCTAGACTTATCCCTCTTTGTTGCCACATCACTCTCGTCGTCCACTCCTGCCACAAAATATAATTACTTACTTCTCCTTTCCCAAATGTTGCCCACGTCTGCATCTCACTCCAGCGCTCCATAGTTGTGGACATATTACCCTCGCCAACCACTCTCACTGCTTCTCCCTGCTCCAAAGCACGCTCCAAAGCAACAAGCCTCCACAACGATTGCACCACCTCTCCACCAAACATCATTTGAGTATTCATCTCGAATGCATCACCTGCCTGCACCCCCTCCACCATCTCATCTAGTATGCTCTCCATTAAACCATCAACTCTGTTAAACAGTTGATCATCACCACGCGACTGTTCTTCCCCATACTGATCAAGTAAATACTCAGCTGCCCAACTAGGTTCGGTCAGTCTCTCTCGCAACCCACTCACACGTTCTCGAAACACGAAATTTCCAT
This sequence comes from uncultured bacterium, assembly GCA_963981525.1. Lineage (GTDB taxonomy): Bacteria > Patescibacteriota > Microgenomatia > UBA1400 > UBA12108 > CAXCDZ01. The sequence goes on from CAXCDZ010000005.1 coordinate 22,866, forward strand.
TTATCTCTTCTCCCACTCTATCTACCAAACCTTCTATTAACTTTTCCACCCAAGGATTAATAGTTTCTCCTACCAAATCAACCGCAATTATTTTTTCAGTTTCCAACGCATCTCTACCCATACCTCCACTCTACCATTTCATGAGCCTTGACACCCCCCACCCCATTCGCCATACTAATAACTAGTTATAATACAGCTTGTCCTGAGCAAGCCGAAGGAGAAACACCATGCCCAGTGTAGACTACGCAAACACCACAGAGAACAAAAAGAAATTCGCACTCCCCAAACTTAATCTCGGCAAGTTCGGTCGTTTCCTTCTCCTTCTCGTTATCTCCATCGCAGTCTACTTGCTCTCCGCGGTCCTAGCCGGTGTAATCAGCGCCCTCTCAGCCAATATCGACGTCACAAGCATTAGTATATTGTTTGATCCTCAGATCACGATCGCCTACATCCTCGTCTACTACTCCACCAACCATTTCTACAAGTTCAGCTCCCGCCAGACCTACCTCTACTTCCTCTTTACCCTCCTCCTCTCCTTCACTACCAACTTCATCCAGGGTAGCATCACCATGCTCGTTCTCCCCCCAGTTCTTAAGAAGCTCAAGCTCATCACCGCTTCTCAAGAGTAACTTCGCAAATGGTATACTATCCACATGACAGAACAATCCATCATTCAATTTTGGCTTGATACAGCTCAAAATGACCAAAACAACGCACTAACCAGTTATGCCAACAAACATTATGACTGGGCATTTTTCCAATGGCATCTCGCAATCGAAAAACTCCTCAAAGGTATTATTGCAAAGTCAAGCCATGACATTCCCCACATTCATGATTTAGTTAAGCTCGCCAGTCTCACCAATCTCTCAATCCCCTCAAATATCCTTAATAATCTCGAGGAGATAAACACCTACAACATCAACGCGCGTTACGATGACTACAAACGAACCAAAATTCGCTGATCTACTTGGTAGATCCTGGATGACCAATCTCATGCATTACGGCAAAGGTCTCTCAGAAACTGACGTTGCTCTCCCTGCCGAGATCCAACATGCACTAGATTCGCGTTGGAACAATCTCCACAACTTAGAAAGGTCTGATTGGGGGTACCTTATCGAACAGCTAGACTTCATCGTTCCATTTACTGAACAAGCTGTTTTGCCCGGATATGACTCCTCACTCACGTCATCCACTCCCATTCCTTTTGCTACCTACTCACTACCAAACATGTCAGACTGGCACCCTCTCAACGAAAATGACTGGCCAAATACTGAAAATGGTCCCATTGCCCATTGGGATGTCGAAATAGGAGAGGTGGGCGATATTCAACAACGTGCCATCTATGTATATGACTCTATTAGTGGCAATTATCGCTACATAGCCTCCCACGATCCACTCACCAACTCTGTCCAGACTCTCCACATAGAAGATCTCACTAGCCCCATTAATACCTACGGAGTTCGCTCTACCCATCTAGATGTCGCAGGTGCCACAATTTCTCGCAACGAACATCTCGGCCAACAATTTGATCAAGACCAATCAACTAAGGACTCCTATTTAAACCAAGCTGATCTCGTCAATACTCACCCCCTCAACCAACTAATTCTCAAGGATATCTCTACCCCTTCCACCCCCCCCCAGTAACCCAGTAGACTCAACAGTCTCTCAAGATAAGAATAATCAGAGACCTCTCTTTGACCGCATGATACTCGCGATCAAAACCCCAGAATTATTATCTGAACTCTTCGTCGGGATTATGCTACAAGGCGCAGAGCTACTCAATGATATGCGCCTATATCCTGAAAAATTCGCCGCTCATGGCTGGGTATTAATTAGCAAAGAAACTGTTGGTAAGATCATGTTCGACCCCAAATATGGTGACATCTGGGAGATCGCGTTCGGACATCTTGTTCTAAGATTTAGTTTTGTCGCACTCAACAAACTTCTCAAAAACAAATTACTCAGCAAACTAACAAGGGGATATCAAGTATCAGACAGCATCTCATTCTGGGTATCACTAACAACAGTTCTTTGGGTAAAAGCAACCCACTCTCTCGGGTACATTTCATTATTTGGCATTCACGATCACATGAATAATCCAGTTCCAGAAATGCTAGCAGGACAAGCAGTTGCAAGTGTAGTCCTGATCACAACCCACTACCTTGCCAAATATCATAAGCAGATTAGCAATCTAGTTGTTGTAATAGGACAATATAGTGCAGAGCGCATCAGGTCAATAAGTAAAATATTTCAAGAATTCAAGAACAACCTCATTGTAAAAAACACTCTCAACTGGCTCGTTAATAATTTATCAGGAATTGTTTTAACTCCCACACTAATTGCATTAATAATCTGGGCTCTCTACAGTTTCTTCACCTTCGTAACCGGCCCACCCCCCTCCCCTTGACACCCACCCCCCTAACCCAAACAGCAAGGTCGGACCTTGTCGTTTCACTACCCCAACTTCCCCACCTGCGAGGACCATCCTCGCAGGCAAAATCCAACTGCATATCCCAAAACTGGATCCCGCCAAGAAGGAGTCAAACCCTCATTCCGACTTCACCCACTCATCCCAACTTTCACTATTCATCACTCGATATTTTGCCTCCGGATACCCCTTCTCCCAACTCAGAGGACACTTAGGCTCTTTGGCACCAAACTTAATCTCCCACCCACTTCATTCCTCCAACTCCCCTAACCCAAAATAACAACCCACCATCAACCACATGATGGTATGATAGATAAAGTTTAGTTTTATCTATCATTTGCATAATTATGAGCAATACATATGTCTGGCAAAAAGACGACTGGCACGACTTCTCTTATGATAAAAATAGGTTGAGTAAATTAGAAAAAAGGTTTTTACATTCATCTAGAATTCTGATTGGAGCTCAAAAAAAGTTGTCTTCTCAAGAAAAGGAAGAGATCAAAATCTCGTTTTTATCCAACGAAGCACTCAACACCTCCAAAATAGAAGGCGAAATACTAAATAGAAAGAGTTTGCAGTCTTCTATCAAACAGTACTTCCAACTCAAAACTCCAGTTTCCAAACAATATCCGCGTGAAAATGGCATGGCCAAGATGATGGTTGATCTCTATCTGCATTACAAAACCCCTCTTTCACAAAAAATGCTTTTTTCATGGCATCAAATGATAATGAATGGTCGTACAGATCTGGAGTCAGTTGGGCAATATCGCTCTCACGAAGATCCTATGCAGATAGTTTCCCACAAGACAAGTGGGGTAAAGGTTCATTATGAGGCTCCACCTTCCCGAGATATGGAGAGTGAGATGAAGACTTTTATCAATTGGTTTAACAAGAGTCAGAAAACACTGTCACCACTAATCAGGGCTGGCATTGCACATGCATACTTTGAGCTAATTCACCCATTCGAGGACGGTAACGGCAGAATAGGACGAGCACTGGTAGAAAAATCTCTCGCCCAATCTCTACAACAGCCAACACTGATTGCAGTTTCGCAGATAATCCAAACGCAGAAGAAGGTGTATTATCAAGCAATCTCAACAACCAATGCCAACAATGATTTTACAAACTGGCTTGAGTATTTTTGTGAGATGGTTATTGAGGCACAAAAATTTACTATTGACTCATTTGAGTTTTTGATCCAAAAAACCAAATTTTTTGATAAATATGCTAAGCAGTTAAACGAGAGGCAACTCAAGTTAGCGAGGCGTATTTTTGGGGAAAATCTAAAAGGTTTTGTTGGTGGGGTAAGTGTCAAAAAATACATCAGCATTACCCACACATCACCAATAACAGCCAATCGTGATCTCAATGACTTGGTAACAAAGGGAATTATGCGAAGAACTGGCAAGCTAAAGTCGACAAGATACTGGTTTAAGAACCAACTTTAGTGTTACGCCTACCATGTTACATAGCTTCCCACTCCCCCAACTCAACAACCCCACCCCCCAAACGACAAGGTCGGACCTTGTCGTTTTATCACTCAAACTGGATCCCGCCAAGAGGGAGTCAAACCCTCATTCCGACTTCACTAAGCAAGTAGTGGCCACTTATCAGATATGCGCACATATCTCCTTCAACTACTGGCTTAGCTAGTTTTTTCAACGTCGGGTCTTCTCAATTGCCGGTACTTGGGATCTCCACCGATCTGTGACCATTGGCTAAACACAGTCTAACACAACTCAAGCAACTCAATATATTAGCACATCACTCAACTCCTAGAATAACTTAAGCTTAATCACATCATCATCTACGAGTCAGTTGTCGCTCGTCACCTATACGCACTCTATAACAATCATCTGTATTTTTGGAGCAATCGCATCGAGGTAGAACTAGTTCTCTACAACGGTCAATCAAGAACTCTCAAACTCGACAAGCTCACCATCAACTTTATCCCAACCTGGGAATTTCTCCTCAATCCAGATAGCTTTATCTCGCCACTCCCCTAACCCAGCAATCTCCCACCCAACTTCACCAACTTAGTTCACAATGTATCATTTTGATAGCGTTAGTATAGATTCATCAAAAAATGTATAGATTTGATTTATATTCGCAAATTTGGCACAACTCTGATTTCTCGACCAACTGGCAAAGAAGCCTGGTTGGCATACCAATCATCATTGAAAGATTTAGGACCTAAAGCTACTCAACATCTCCAATGCTTCAGTAATAGAAACGCTTAAGATCTTAGATCTACTACCACAATAACCCAAATACCAACCCTTCCCTCCCACCCCCCAACCCAGTAGCAATAGGGTTCAACCCTACCGTAGATCGGTTCCTTTTTCCACCCACCCCCCCACCTCCATCACTTTTACCTTCTCGCTTAGCTTTTCTGGCTTCTCATGTACTAGTAACGTGAGATTACTACACCCCAGCTCTTTCCCCGCCTCAATTAGAGCAGACACCTCTCTCTTCCATGTTTTTTCACCATTCACCTCCCACGCAATCTGCACAAGCTCCACAACTTCGCTCCCTTTCTTAACTAGCAGATCTACCTCCTTATTATTCTTCGTTTTATAGTAGAAAAGATCTCTTCCTAACACCCCACCTCTTCTCACCCACTCCATTACCACCATATTTTCCAACAACCTCCCCCAATTTTTTGAGTTCTGCACAGTATTTGCTGCCACCATCCCCGTATCCACCACATACATTTTTTTGTTATATCCCAACTGCTTTCGATACTTAAAATCAAATCTCGGCAAAGACAAAAACATATACGTCTCCTCAAGATATCTCACATACTTCTGCGCCGTACTCACACTCACACCACTCATTCTCGATAATGCTCGATACGAATACAGACTCGCAAACTGACCCATCAAATATTTTGCCAAGTTATACAACTCCTCCACCTGACGCACTCGAAATCGTTTAACAATATCCTTTAGGAGAATCGACTCAAAAAGAGTTTGTAAATAAGTATTCGCCTCAACCCGCTTCACTAATACCTCCGGATATCCACCATTTATCAAATATTGATAAATACTGATTTCCGAGTCTACTATTTTACTCTCACTATAACTCATCGGCCATACCTCAATCCTCTGATATCTCCCCGTTAGATGAGTCGCCAACTCTCCTCCTAACAAATTGGCGTTTGATCCAGTAATCACTAGCTTATATCCTCTCCTCAATAACTTATTCACCCACAACTCCCACTTCGGCAAATTCTGCACCTCATCCAAGAATAAGTACTCGAATCCTGGATAAACCACTTCACACATCTCTAGTAACTTGTTGTAGTTATCTGCTCGTATCAACTGCTCATCATCAAAATTAAGGTAAGCAAAGTTAGTTTGCTTCAGCATTAACAGTCCCAACACGCTCTTACCAGCTCTCCTTGGTCCCATCAACACCTTTATCAACTGATTATCCATGCTTTTTTTGGCCTCAACCAAAACCTCTCTCTCGATGTAATCCTGAGAAAGCAAGAAGTCTCGCTCTGTTTTTTGCAGTTTTATCGTACTTAACATGGTCTTATTATACAAATAATACCAAAATTGTCCAGTACAGTCATTCCTACTCACCAATTCCTTAACTCTCCTTATCCACCAACAATAGGGTTCAACCCTACCGTAGATCGGTTCCTTTTCCTAATATGCTAAAATATTAGCATGTTCAACTCAGCCACCAAATCAACCATCCAATCAATTCTGAGAGACAATCTCCCCTCCACTCACCGCGCGTTTATTTTCGGATCGCGCAGCACTGACTCTCATCGCAAATACAGCGATATCGACCTAGGCATCACCGGCAGTACCCCTCTCGACTCAACTACTTTTTTTACCATCGAAAGCGCTCTTGAAGATTCCGACCTTCCATACCGAGTCGATCTCGTCGATTTTGCGCGAGTTTCCCCTCGCTTCCGCACTATCGCTATGCAAAATACGCTATACTTATAACATGGATACCAAACGCAACTCTCTCCAACTCGACCTCACCACCGCACTCACTAGACTACAAGAAGCACTCAACGCTCAACACACTGACCTGCACCGCGACGCAGCAATCCAGCGCTTTGAGTTCACCTTCGAGCTCTCATGGAAACTAATGCAAACCATTCTCCAAGAGAACCGCATCGAAGTCCACGGCGTCAAAACAATCCTACGAGAAGCAGCTAGACTCAACCTGATCGACAATCCCTCAACCTGGTTTCCATATCTCGACGCTCGCAATCGCACCTCCCACACCTACAACGCTGAGATGGCAAAGCAAATCTTCTCCGAGATCCAATCATTCCCTCCAGTTGTTACAGATTTTCTAGCCAAAACCAAAGCAGTCTAACCAACTCCCCTTGACACCCCCCACCCCATTCGCCATACTAATAACTAGTTATAATACAGCTTG
>CAXCDZ010000006.1:0-26004 GCA_963981525.1 uncultured bacterium
TCTTCTCATAATTTTTCCCCCTATTTGGATCATCGTCCCTGTTGCCATCTCCCTCACCTCACCAGGTCCCATTCTCTACAAACATCGTAGACTGGGCAAAGACGGGACTGAGTTTGATATGTACAAGTTCCGCTCCATGGTCGTTAACGCAGACGAGATTCTCCACAAGCTCGACAAAGATCTTCTCAAAAAATTCAAGGCAGGCGACTGGAAACTAGAGGCCAAGGATGATCCTCGTATCACCATCCTGGGTAGGATCCTGCGAGCCCTCACGATCGACGAGTTCCCCCAGCTTCTCAACGTTCTCCGGGGAGAGATGAGTATGGTCGGTCCACGCGCATACCTGGCAAAAGAGCTCAACGAGCAAATGAAAAAATATCCAAGTTGTCGAAAGGGTGCTAAGATTATCAAGTCAACCAAGCCAGGCATTACTGGACTCTGGCAAGTCTCTGGTCGTAACGAGGTTACGTTTGACAAGAGGATAGAACTTGACGCAAAATATGCTAGAAGGATATCACTATGGACAGACTTATCGATAATGTTGAGAACACCACGAGCGATGATCAGCAAATGGTAACCTCACTCGAATCAGAAGTAACCAAGAAACCATTTTTTACCAAACTCATCCCATATAAGAAGGCAAAGGCATTGCCAGAACACGCTGGTAGAGTCAAGTGGTATCGTCGTCCATGGATGGTCGCGCTCCTCATTTTTTCTCTCCTTCTTATTCTCCTTACGACTTATGCCTCAGTTATTGGTTTCAGGACTTACAAAAAAGCCCTTATTGTTCAGGAACGTGCTCGTTCCATCGCAACCGCGATAGAGCTAAGAGACCTTGGCCTTGCCAAATCCGAGCTCCAGAACACCAAGGACGCACTTGTTGAAACTCATAATACTTATCAGGGAGTATCCTTCCTAGGCTACATTCCATTTTTTGGTGGGTACGTGCGTGACGGCGAACATGTTCTTCTTGCCGCTGGACATGGCCTTGAGGCAGCTGATCTTGTGATCGCCTCCCTCGAGCCCTACGCCGACGTTCTTGGCTTTGCTGGTATCGAGACCAAGCTCGAGTTCGAGACTGCAGAGGACCGCATCGTCTTTCTCTCCGAAACCGTCGAAAAGCTTGCCCCCGAAATGGACCAGATTGGTAGTAAGTTGCAAGAGGTTAGTGACGAGATTCAGAATATTGATGAGACTAGATACCCCAAAAAGATTAGGGATATCGAGTTGCGCGCACAGATCATCTCAGCCAAATCCTCTATTGCTAGTGTCGCCTCCTCCCTCACTCAGTTCCAGCCTTTTATAAAGCTCCTTCCAGATCTCCTGGGCAATCCCGAAGAGCGCAAGTACCTCATTCTCTTCCAGAACGATGCAGAGCTCAGACCTACCGGTGGATTCATGACTGCATATGCCACGATTAGTGTGCTCAAGGGCAAGATCACGGCCGGAGTCTCACAGGACATCTACACGCTTGATAGCGCCTTCACCCAAAAAGTCCCAGCCCCAGATCCAATCAAGAAATATCTCCCGCTAGTCTACAACTGGAACTTGCGCGACATGAATCTCTCTCCTGATTTCAAAGTCTCGATGGACACATTCACAAAGTATTACTCTCAGGTCCCTGGCGCCCCCGAGGTCGACGCCATCATCGCAATTGATACCGAGATCCCGGTTCGCATTCTCGAGATCCTAGGGCCAATCGGAGTCTCAGGATACGGCGGCGAGTTCTCGGCAGAGCCTGATCCCAGATGTGATGGCAACTGTCCTCAGGTTATCTACGAACTAGAAAACATCATCACTAGACCCACCTACGAGATCCGCGAGGGTCGCAAGAGTATCCTCGGCCCTCTGATGAACAGCATGCTCGCCAACATGATGGGTAGCCCCAAGGCCAAATGGGCCGAGTTCTTTGCAGTCTTCTCCGACAGTATTCGCGAAAAACATCTCCTCATGTATTTCTTTGACGAAGATAAGCAGCAGGCCGTAGAGTCACTCGGTGCAGCAGGTAGGATCGTTAACTACGAGGGTGACTACCTCCACATCAACGACACCAACTTTGCAGGCGCCAAGAGTAATCTATTCGTCGAACAGGATGTCGAGCACGAAGTCACAGTGGCTGATGACGGCTCCGTTAGCACCAAGCTAACCCTCACCTACAAGAACCCTATGCCAGGTGATAACTGTAATCTAGAGGCCGGACAGCTCTGTCTTAACGGACTCCTCAGGGACTGGATCAGGATCTACGTGCCAGTTGGGAGCCGCCTCACGGCCGCTCGCGGATTCGAGGTCGATCTCACCACAGGCGAGGACCTGGGCAAAACCGTCTTTGATGGATTCTTCACTCTCGCCCCAGAGTCAGTCAAAAAACTCGAGCTCGAGTACACCACGCCAGCAGGAACGGTCACAGGAGATAACTATCGTCTGCTCATCCAGCAACAGCCTGGCATCGACCCAGTCAAACATGACTTTGTGATCGGCAATAATCCCGCCGTCTCAATCATGGTCGATTCTGACCAGGAGATCATTCTTTCTAGATAAATGAAGTCAAAAAATGTTATTCCTAATTTAGTTTCCCGGTATATTCAAAACACAGGTGCCGGGGAAATCGTTGTTTTAGAATCAAGCTTTCTCTGCAACTTAACATCAGCTACATTGCGTGGCGTTGGTGTTGCACACTCAAAAATTTATATCTCCACGAGAGTAATCAAGCACATTTATGATAAGAAGCCAGCAGAAGAATTTGATTTTCTCGCGCGGAATCTTCACTTAATTTTTCGCTTCCCAGATCATGTTTATGAGAACAAATCATCCAAGCGTGGGCAATATGTATTTGTAAAAACTATCAAAGATCAGTTGTATTTTGCCTCACTTGAATACACGACTAAACTAGAGGTGGTCACTACTTTCAGAATACGTAAATTATCTTATCTTAACAATTATCAGCTTATGTGGAGTTGGAGGGACGACATTTCCTCATCGTAACATTTTCGTTACTAGCTCAAGAGCTAGACTAATCATGTCCCGCAGTAGAGCCTTTCTGCATTTCAACCCCACATAAACAGACAATTTATTAAAGAACTTATGGATATATCATACACTATCAATCAAATATCATGAAATACCAAAAATACGAAGGCATCATTATCAACCGTCACTCGGTCAAGGACGGTGATCGATTCTTTACCATCTTTACCCGTGAGGAAGGCAAGATCTCAGTCTACGCCCGTTCTGTTCGCTCAACCAAGAGTAAGAGATCAGCTAGTCTAGACCTCTACAATCACATCAAGTTCGAGGTTAGCGCGCACGGACAATACAAGACTCTCACCCACGTCGAGCTAGTCTCGTCATTTCGCGAAGGCAAGCGCAAGCTTACAGACATCTCCCGCCTTTTTGTGATCGGCGAGCTGATTAACTCCTTCCTGCCAGAAGAAGATCCCAATCTCGAGGTCTTTGATCTCTTGCTCACAGCGCTCAAAAATCTCGCGCACTTCGAGACACCAGAATATCTGGTCAGGTTCAAGAAAAAATTACTAATAATTCTAGGTTTCTGGAACGATGACACACCTGACCAGGATATTGATCGCGTTATCGAGTCCCTCCTCGACCGCCAACTTCGCTCCTCCGAAAATCTTATGTTAAACTAGATGTCATGACTACAACACTCGCCGACATCGTTTCCCTAGCCAAACGCCGCGGCTTTGTCTATCCCTCATCTGAGATATATGGTGGATTTTCTGCCACATATGATTATGGTCCCCTTGGCGCCCAACTAGGCAAACAGCTCAAAGATCTGTGGTGGAAGTTTTTTATCACCAATCGCGATGACATGATTCCTATGGATGGAGCTATCTTTTGTCATCCCAAGACCTGGGAAGCCTCAGGTCATGTTGACGCCTTCCATGATCCACTAGTCGAAGACAAGGTTACGCACCAGCGTTTTCGAGCAGACAAAATCATCGAAGATAAATTAGACATGGACACCACAGGCATGCAGTTCGACGAGATGGATAGGATAATCAAAGAAAACAAGCTCAAGAGCCCAGATGGAAATGACCTCACAGAAGTCAAAAGATTCAACCTTTTAGTAGAAGCGCGTCTTGGTAGTACAGAAGAGACCAAGACCACCGCCTACATGCGCGGAGAAACATGTCAGCTAATATTCTTGCAATACAAGAATATCATTGACTCCATGCGCGTTAAGGTTCCATTTGGTGTCGGGCAGATCGGCAAATCATTCCGCAACGAGATTACAACCAAACAATTTATCTTGCGGACGCGTGAGTTTACTCAGATGGAGACAGAGTACTTCGTTCACCCAGATAAAGGAGAGCATTTTTTCGAGGAATGGAAGAAGCTTCTCCGCACTTTTCTGATTGATATTGCTGGACTTGATGCCAAGAGGCTCAGATTTCGCACAATCGAAGGTGATGAAAAATCTCATTATGCGGTCATGCAAAATGACATCGAATACCAAATTGCGAGTGGCGAATGGATAGAGTTAACTCCACTCAACCACCGAGGCGACTGGGACCTATCTCGTCATAGTAAGTTTAGCGGGAAAGATCTTACCTACAGAGACCCGCATACTGGAGAAAAATATATTCCGCACGCAATCGAAACATCTATTGGTTTTGATAGATTATTCTACTGTTTACTAGAAGACGCTTACTGGAGAGATGAGGACAATAATCGTACAGTTCTCAAGCTCAGCCCTCAGTTAGCCCCTTACTCTGTCGCCGTCTTCCCACTAGTCAAAAACAAACCAGAATTGGTCAGCAAAGCCCGCGAGCTATACGACACTCTCTCCCCCAACTACCGCACGATCTGGGATGACAGAGGTAACATCGGCAAACGCTACTACTATCAGGACGAGATGGGTACTCCACTCTGCGTCACAGTCGATCACCAGACTCTCGAAGATGATATGGTCACGGTCAGAGATCGTGACACCACAGAGCAAGAGCGGATTTCGATTGATAAATTAAATGATTACTTAACAGGCAGACTGACAAGGTCTGACCTTACAGGACTCAAGGCGTAAACCTGAAAAGCAGCCCAAAAAGGTCAGACCTTACTGGGTATTTATTAACAATCTTTAGAAAGCATCTGCCCATGAAAAACAAAAAACTCATCATCTCTCTCGCTGTCGTTGCTCTCCTCTCTCTCATTCTCTTTCTATTCCTACGCTCCAACTCATCCGACACCACCCCTATCACCACCCCAGTCGTCTCCCTCCCGATCAACACTATTCCAGTAACTGAACGCCCATTCCTCACTCTCACTCCCGACTCAACAGGTCGCACTCTCACTCTCGCACTCGACAATACCGAGGTAAAAGAAGTTATTGAGTACGAGCTAGTCTATCAGGCGGGTACCAAGCAAGAAGGAGTCTTTGGTCGTCTCAATCTCGCTTCAGAAAAGCTTCCTATTGAAAAAGATCTCTTGCTCGGCAGCAGGTCCGCCGGCGGTAAGACTACTTATCACGAGGACGTGACTAGTGGCTCACTCACCCTCAGCTACGGCGAGACCAAGCTCAAGGAGTCATTTAACTTTCTTCGCTTTGACCCCTCTGATCCTGTCATGAGTTCTCCCGACGCCAGATTCTCGATTGAGTTTACAGCTAAGGCTATGGCGGCAGACAAAGTCGTGGTCACCATGAAAACTTTCGGGTATCCAGCAGACTTGCCCACCGAAACTTCAGTGAAGGCGGGACCCTACTCCTACCGTGCAGACTCTGTCAAAGGCGACGTAGTACTCAGTATCCGCCTCCCAGCAGGAGAGCATATCAACCCTACGATTTATGAGTACGACGCGGTCTTTGGTGACTGGGTCGCCCTCAAGACCATTCTCACAGATGACACAGTCTCCGCCACAGCTATCTCAGGCTCCACCTTTATCGTCACCAGCGAGTAAGTAATTTTTAATAATATAATGATTCGAATCATTATATTATTAGTCTAACCATTTCTTTAGACTTCACACTATCCCATAGCGGTTCTTCGGGTCGACTTCGGTTTTTATATCAAACTGTGTTTTGCTGTATCTAACTACTTGACAACTGTATCACTATCTCGTACTATAAATGAAGTGGGAAAAAGTGGAGATTAGGCTCATATGTTTATAGGCACACATTATCACAAACTAGATGAGAAGAGTCGCGTCAGTGTTCCCAAACCATTCCGTTCAGATCTCGCACACGGCTCAGTCATTACCAGAGGTTTAGATGGCTGTCTCTTCGTTTTCACTGCTGACTCATGGTCGCTCCTTGTGGATAAACTCCAGACGCTCCCAATCTCCAGTAAGGTCGCCCGTGACTTTCTCCGCCTCCTCACTCACTCAGCCACCCCGGTAGAGATGGACAAGCTAGGACGCACTCGTTTACCAGACAATCTAGCCAAGCTAGCGGGCATAGAGAAGGATGTAGTATTTGCAGGTTCACTCACACGAGTCGAAGTCTGGTCCAAAGATCGTTATCACAAATATTTTGAGGGCTTAGAAAATCAAGAGGGTGAGATAGAGTCCGCGCTCGCCGAACTAGGAATATAAACATGACACCCAAAAACAAAATTCACATCCCAGTCATGCTCAAAGAAGTCCTAGAGCATCTCGCCCCAGAGCCGGGTAAGAGATACATCGATGCAACCCTCGGGGCTGCAGGTCACACTCTCGCGATCCTGGAGACTGGCGCAACTGTCTTGGGGATAGATCGTGACCAAGAAATCATCGAGATCGCCACTGATAAGATCAAGGAAGCAGGATTATCCACTAACTTCACGACTCTCCGGGGTTCCTTCGCTGACCTCCTCCAACCTTCAAGGTCCGACCTTGTAGGCTCAGACTATGACGGCATCCTGTTTGACCTAGGCGTTTCCTCATATCAGCTCGACACCCCAGAACGTGGATTTTCATTCCGGTTTGACGCCCCTTTAGACATGCGTATGGATCCAGAAAATCAGGCAGTCACAGCAGCTGATCTCATTAACGGTCTAGGCCGTAACGAACTAGTCAAACTCTTCAAAGAACTTAGTGAGGAGCGCTACGCAGCACTCTTGGCTGACGTCATCTGTGACGCTAGAAAGCAGAACCCCATCACAACTACTCTAGAGCTAGCAGAGCTCATCGAGTCACGCGTCAAACGCACCGGTCGCCTCCATCCTGCCACCCGCATTTTCCAATCACTCAGAATGGCCGTTAACACTGAACGCGACGAGCTCAAAGCCGTACTGCCCTCGGCTTTGAGCAACTTGAAACCAGGTGGGGTAATAATCGTCATTAGCTTTCACTCTGGCGAAGACTCGATCGTTAAGGCTCAGATCGCAGACTGGCTCAAAGAAGGTCTGATCGAGGCTGGTTCTAACCTGCTCCTCACTACATCAAGCGAAGAAGCTCTCACTAACCCCAGGTCACGCAGCGCCAAGTTGCGAGTTATTAGGAAGAAGGTTTCATGAAAACAATTAAGATCTTCTCAGGAATTATTTTTCTCCTCGTTATTACGAATATCACGATGGCCAACTACTCCCTCGATGACTCGCAGGTAGTCTCTGATCTTGCAGGCGAGATTATCTCCCTCAAACACGCCAACACCATCCTCCGCTCCGAAGTCGCCTCAAAAGGCTCCCTGACTCAGGCAGTTGAAAAAATAGTAGCTGCAGGCTACACTCAACCCAGCGCAATCGCAACACTCTCCGGACCCAGCAGTGTTGCTTCCCGCTAAACTATGTCTAGCTCACGTCTCCAAACATTCTTTTTAGGATTCATTATTATTCTCACTGGCATTACCCTCAGGCTCGCATACTGGCAAATAGTCAAGGGAGATGAGCTCAGGATCGAGGCTCGTGAGCAGTATCTCTCTAGTCAGATCCTTGCGCCCAAAAGAGGAGAGATTCTCTCTTCTGATGGATTCCCTCTCGTCTATAACCGACCCATTTATAATCTCACGGCCTACACTCCTCATCTAGAGCTATCCCCGGTAGAGGTCGCCGACCAGCTTCTTCCATTACTTGAGTTTGATCTCGACTACCCAGAGTACGCCACCGATCCCGGCAAAAAAGATGATCGGAGGAGGGAGTTACTAGGTATCGAGAGAGGTAATATCATCGACCGACTCACCTCTCGCTCCCACGCAGTCCTCGCTCGTGGTCTCTCAATTACTCAAAAGTCACTAGTTTCCTCGCTGGGGATTCTGGGCACTAGCTTCGAAGAAGGGTACACCAGAAGCTATCCCGAGGCCTCGATGTCTGCACAACTCCTTGGATTCGTGGGTAGAAACGACCTAGGAGAACCCACAGGATACTTTGGACTCGAAGGTTACTACGACCGTGAACTTAGGGGTAAACAGGGTCTTATCAAAGAAGAGGTAGATGCGGGGGGTAACCCAATCATCATCGGGGACTACCGCGCACTCGCTCAAGAAGAGGGCAGGACTCTCACAATGCACATGGAGCGCTCAGTCCAGTATCAGGTCGAACAAGCGCTCCTTGACGCTCTAGTTCGCTACGGCGCCGCGTCGGGTGAGGTCATCGTGATGGACCCTAACACTGGTGGCATTCTGGCGCTTGCCTCATTCCCCAACTACGATCCAGGTAGTTTCTATAAGTTTGATACCAGGTTATACAAGAATCCCTCTGTTGCCAGCGCCTTTGAGCCAGGGAGCACATTTAAGGTGCTCACGATGGCCGCAGCCTTTGAGGAAGATGCTCTCAATGAAGATGATCACTGTGATATATGTGAGGGTCCACTCACGATCGGCAAATTCACGATCAAAACCTGGAACGATGAGTATCACGACAACTCAATTCCCGAAGACATTCTCGCCAACTCCGACAACATCGGCATGGTCTGGATCGTCCAAAAACTCGGTGGGGACAAGTTTGTCGAGTATCTGAGTAGGTTTGGTTTTGGCGAGCCCACGGGGATTGATATGCAAGAAGAATCTAGTCCAGAGCTCCGAGATAGCTGGGGCGATATTGACCATGCCACTGCTTCATTCGGACAGGGGATCGCCGTTACCTCCCTCCAGTTGATTCGCGCAGTCGCCGCGATCGCAAATGGAGGGCTCCTAATGGAGCCACACATTGTCAAAGAGGTTGCCGGTGACAAAACTCTCCCAATCCAACCCAAGGTTGTCAGACGTGTTATCTCTGAGGAAACGGCCAGTACAGTTACAAAGCTCATGATTGCTTCGGCCGAGCATGGCGACGCCAAATGGACTAGATTACCTAACTATCAGGTTGCAGGCAAAACGGGTACCGCCCAGATTCCAGTGAACGGGAAATACGATCAGGACAAGACTATTGCGAGTTTCGTCGGATTTGCTCCGGCTCAGAATCCTCGCTTCATTATGCTAGTCAAACTGACAGAACCGCAGTCCTCCCCTTGGGGTTCAGAAACTGCCGCTCCTCTCTGGTTCTCGATCGCTCGTGATCTCCTTCTTCACTATAATATTCCCCCAGACGCGCTGTAATGCTACAATACTCGAGTTGTCTATGACAAAACTACTTGTTCGCATCATTCACCTACTTCGCGCCACTATCAGGCCTTTTGTTCCCCAGACTATCATCAACTATCTCTATCACCTACCCAAAGCTTGGCTAGTCTCACGCATTTATGGTAATCCAGGTCGTGACCTCGAGATTATTAGCGTCACAGGTACTGATGGCAAGACCACAACCTCACTCCTAATCTATCACCTCCTCAAGTCCGCAAAGAAAAAGGTTGCCGTCGTCAGCACAGTCGAGGCCAGAATCGGCGGACAGAGAGTCAAGACTGGTTTTCATGTTACGGCACCTAGTCCTTGGGGACTCCAGAAATTCCTCAGAAAGGTCCGCAGCAAAAAGTTTCGATATGTCATCATCGAGGCCACCAGTCATGGTCTTGATCAGTTTCGTTTTTTCCCCCTCAAACCATTCATCGCAGTCCTCACCAACATCACCCATGAGCACCTTGACTATCACAAGACATTCGACCGCTACTTGAGCGCAAAGCTCAGATTATTTCGCCACGCCAAACACACCGTAGTTAACAAGGATCTAGAGATCTTCCCGATGGTTAACGAGAGGTTGTCCAAAAATCTCTTCTCAACATACTCACTCAACACCAGTTCCCAGTTGCGACCAACTCAAGTTAAATATCTGGTTGGTAGCACCAAGTTTACTCTCGGCAATCTAGAGTATGAGGTGCCCCTCACCGGAGAATATAATCTCAGTAATACCTTGGCCGCGATCTCAGTGGCTCTTATTGTTGGTATCAGTCCCTCAGTTATCCGCCGTTCCTTGAGGACCTTTCGAGGTATCAAGGGCAGGCTCGACGAGATCCCCAACTCACGCGGACTCCACCTTTATGTAGACTTCGCACACACCCCTAACGCTCTTGACTCAGTGCTCAAGAATCTCGCTAGTAAAAAACGCAAAGGCAAAAAGCTCATCGTAGTTTTTGGCGCAGCGAGTCAGCGCGATATCGCCAAAAGGCCCATGATGGGCAAGATCGCATCCCAGTACGCTGACCAGATCATCCTTACCTCCGAAGATCCCAGGTCCGAGGATCCGACTGCAATTGCCCAAGAAATTCTCCATGGTATCCCACGCAAAAGTCGGGGGAAAACCACCATCATTCCCGATCGCCAAAAAGCCATCACACATGCTCTTAGCATAGCCAAACAGGGGGACTGGGTGGTATCCTGTGGTAAGGGCCACGAAGAGTCCATGAACCTTGATGGGCGCGTCGAGACTCCTTGGTCAGAACATCAGGCATTTGCCAAAGCACTAAAGGACACAGCATGACAAAGCAAGATACAAAAACTAGCGCAATCGTTCTTGCTGCTGGCCGTGGCACAAGAATGAACTCTATAGATAAGAACAAAGTCACGGTCAAACTCAACGGCCAACCAATGGTACGACACACCATCGATCACCTCCGAGAAGCTAATATTGATCAGATTATTGTGGTTGTTGGATTCCAGGCTGACTCAGTGCGATCAGCACTCGGTGACTCAGTTGAGTACGTAGTGCAAAAAAATCAGCTTGGCACTGGCGACGCTGTCGCAACCGCGCTCCCAGCTCTTGTACCAGCAGTCACTACCGTCCTCGCAGTTTACGGTGACGACTCGTCATTCTACCCCCCTTCTCTATATCAAGAAATGATTGCCAAACAGCAAAGCACCCTAGCAGATGTCCTTGTGCTCACGATCAAAAAAAACGACCCAACAGGACTCGGGAGAATCATTCGTGATCAGAGCGGAAAAATATCAAAAATCGTCGAAGAAAAAAACGCCACGCCAGAAGAGCGAGAGACCAAAGAAATCAACACTGGCTTCTATTGTTTTGATCGTCAGTTTCTAGATGCACACATCACGAGTATCAAACCCAATCCAGTTACTGGCGAGCTCTACGCCACAGATCTAGTCGAGATCGCCCTCAGTGCAGGTAAAAAGGTCGAGACATACTTTCTCGACGACTCCTCAGTCTGGCACGGAGTCAACACACAAGAAGATTATGAAAAAGCTAGAATTAAATATCAAGAAGAGAGTCATGCCTAAGGCATTTTTTATTGGGATCAAAGGGGTGGGGATGACCGCGCTCGCCCTCGCCATGCAAGACGCAGGATGGGAAGTCTCGGGATCAGATGTCCAGGACTCATTTATCACTGACTCTATTCTCTCATCCCGCAACCTAGGGGTCCGTCCCCTAGGTCAAACACTCCCCACAAACCTCGATCTTATTGTCTACTCAGGAGCATACTCACCACCCAACTCAGATATTCGCACTCTCACCCTTGCCGAGGCTTTTGCCGAGCTGGTTGCTGATAAGCTAGTTATCGCGATCGGTGGCGTAGGTGGTAAGACCACTACTTCGGCCATGCTCTCAGTCCTGATGCGTACTGCAGGTCGAGATGTGGGCTACTACATCGGCACTGGCTCCGTAATCGGCCTTGACTCACCTGGGGCATACGGCACTGATCCGTACTACGTAGTCGAAGCTGACGAATACGCAATCAGTAAGATTGACTTGAGGCCCAAGTTCGCCCTCCTCACCCCAAAGATCCTTATCACCACCAACATCATTCATGACCATCCCGATATCTACGAGAACGAGGATGCGACTCTCGCCACTTTTACCGAGCTAATCCGCAAACTCACTCCAGGTAGTACCTGGATCTGCAACCCTAGTGACCCACTCACCGCTACCATTCTCAACCTACAGGGCCAGGCCCTCAAGGCTATCAAAGTCATACAATATGGATCAGATCATCCCTTGTTTACCAAGCTCAACCTCTCTGTTTTTGGAGATCACAACCGACTAGACGCCCTCGCCGCAGTTCTTGCCGCCATAGAAGCAGGGCTCGCACGTGAAGAAGCACTCACTGCAATCTCCAATTACAAAGGTGCCGAGCGCAGGCAAGAGAGAATAGGCGAGGTGAGTGGTCGCTTGCTCTACGACGACTACGGTCATCATCCCGAGGAGATCAGGCTCACTCTACAGGCGTTCAAAGAAGCATTCCCAGACCGTCGTCTGGTCCTCGTTTTTGAGTCACACACCTACTCACGCACTGAGGCTCTGCTCACTGAGTTTGCTAGTGCCCTCTCACTCGCTGACCTGGTCTTCGTGATGCCCATTTTTGAGTCCGCTCGTGAAAAGGGAATAGAGCACTCCGTCACACACTCTGAACTTGCTGGTCTGGTAGAGAAGCTAGGCACCCCATCCACTCCACTTGATTGGAAAACAGCTGCCTCAACAATCGCCAGTGAGAGCAAGGAGGGTGACCTCATCCTCACCATGGGCGCAGGTTTCGTCTATAAGTTACATCCTGAGATTTCTGCTATATTGCAAGCACTATGAATATTACGAAAAACGAACCACTCGCCGCTCACACCTACTTCAAGCTAGGTGGTCCTGCCGATCAGTTTGCTACTGCCAGCTCCACAGATGAGTTAATCGAGCTCGTGAGATACGCTCACAAAGAAGAGATCCCATGCATCGTTATCGGGGGAGGTAGTAATGTCCTGATCTCTGACTCTGGCTTTCGTGGGTTAGTAATCAAGAACAGGTCCAGCAAGATCCAGCTCAAAGGGTTCACAGGTCAAGCTACTAGGGGCAAGGTCAATCTCAAAGAAGTCATCGTCCAAGCTGACTCAGGAGTACCAGCCAATCAGCTTATCCGCCACACCTTGGACGAGGGACTTGCGGGGCTAGAGGATTTTCTCGGTCTCCCCGGCTCTGTTGGCGGTGCCATCTATAACAACTCACATCACCTGGGCAAACTCATCGGAGATCTGGTAGTCGAAGTCACCGCACTTAACTCAGCCGGAGAGGTAATAACTCTCCATCCACAAGACCTCAAATTCGCCTACGACTACTCAGTTTTCCATGAGACGCACGACACGATCCTCACCGCCTCATTCCAGCTCAAGCAGTCGGATAAGACCGCACTCTGGGAAATTGGCAACGCAGCAGTCAAGAGGCGCGCCACCACCCAGCCTCTGGGCAAACCTAGTTCAGGATGTATTTTTAAGAACATATCGATTGCCGACGCTATGAGACTCGGTACACCTAACCACACTTGTTCTGCAGGCTACTTAATTGACAAAGCAGGGCTCAAAGGGAGTCGTGTAGGAGGAGCAATAGTCTCTGACGTTCACGCCAACTTTATTATCAATGACGGCTCTGCAACTTCTGCTGACATTCTCAACTTGATTGGAGTTATTCAGGATCAGGTTAAAGAAAAATATGGCGTCGATCTCATAGAAGAAATTATCGTGATCGGAGGAAAAGCATGAGTAATCGCAAAAAAGTCGTTGTAATCGGAGGTGGCACTGGTACCTTCACGGTCCTCAAAGGACTTAGAGCACATAGCAATCTTGATATCACCGCAGTCGTCACGATGGCAGATGACGGGGGTAGTAACAGAGTTCTTCGCGATCAGTTTGGCCTCTTGCCAACCAGTGGCATCAGACAATGTATCGTCGCTCTCTCAGAGAAGGAAGGGCTTCTAAGAGAGCTTTTCTCATATCGCTACCACAAAGGCACAGGGATCTCAGGCATGACATTTGGCAACCTTTTTATGGCAGCACTCTCCGACATCACAGGTTCTCAAAAAGACTCAATCGAAGAAACCTGCAAGCTCCTGGGAGTCAGAGGTAATATTTATCCAGTCAGTTACGAGAACACCTCACTAGTAGCAACTTACGAAGATGGCACCGAAGTCCTAGGAGAACACGATATCGATATTGCCAGTGGCAAAACTGCCAAACAAAGAATCACCAATCTCAGAGCTATTCCCAAGATCTCAATCTCTGAGGAGGCAAAGAACGCTATCGGGCAAGCCGATTTAATAGTGCTAGGTCCAGGAGATCTCTACACCAACACCATCGCCAACCTCATCGTTACTGGTGTGAGAGAAGTTATTCAGAAGAGTCCGGCCAAGCTAGTTTTTGTCATGAATCTTATGTCTACCCTCGGAGAGACTTATAACTACAAAGCCTCTGACTATCTAGATGACCTCTCTCAGTATCTTGATCCAGATCGACCTAATCACATCCTTATCAACAGTGATACTACACTCCCAAATGATATTGCCAAAAAATATGCCTCCGAAGACTCCAGGTCTGTTCCAGATAATCTAGACGACACTTGGCATCAGGCAAATATTATTCGCACTCCTCTAATTTCTAGTATTACTCCAGAGATACAAAAAGGCGACACTGTCTCACGCTCCCTCGTCCGGCATGACTCCGATCTGCTGGCCTCCGCAATAGTTTCTCTGCTACAATCCACTTAATGGCAACATTCAAAGTCACAGGCGGCACCCCACTCAAAGGATCCATCCGTCTCGGTGGCGCCAAGAATGCGAGCTTCAAACTCATGATCGCAGCCGCACTCGGTGAGGGTGAGTCTCGCCTCCTCAACATGAGCAAGATCGGCGACGTCGACACTACATTCAAGACTCTTGACTCACTGGGTGCCAAAGTCAGTAGGCCAGGTGACAATACAGTCTATATCGCCAGTAACGGACTTAACGCGGATTCAATCCCTCAGTTCTCAGGTGAGAAGTCACGTGCCTCCACACTATTTGCTGGTATTCTTCTCAACAAAATGGGTCGCGCCGTCATCCCGCTCCCTGGAGGATGCGCTCTCGGTGCTCGCCCAATCGGTCGCCATCTCGAAGGACTAGAAGCACTCGGCGCCAAGATCATCCCCAACAAGATCGGTCTAGAAATGATCGCCCCCGACGGATTGCATGGTGCTACTTATACTTTCCCCAAAAAATCTCACACCGGCACAGAATCCCTTCTCCTTGCCGCAGTCCTAGCACGCGGTGAGACAGTGATCCATAACGCAGGCCTTGAGCCGGAGATCGATGATATGATCGCTTTCCTCAACAAAATGGGAGGTAAGATTGCTCGCATTCCAGATTCAGACTCAATCAAGATTACTGGAGTTACTAAGCTCCACGGGGCTACTCATAAGGTCATGCCCGATCGCAACGAAGCTATCTCATATGCCTGTATGGCAATCGCCACTAAGGGAGACATCATCGTCGAGAATGCCTGCCCAGACCATCTCACAGCCTTTACCTCTAAGTTAGATGAGGTCGGGGGTAAATATGAGATCGCAGATTATGGCATGAGATTTTGGTACGAGAAGACACTTCGCGCCGCTGATCTCATCACGACGCCAGAGCCCGGTTTTATGACTGACTGGCAGCCTCTCTGGACTACCATGATGACCCAAGCTGAGGGAGAGTCCAACATCATCGAAGCCGTCCACAACAACAGACTCATCTTCACAGAAGAGCTAAATAAGATGGGCGCCAACATCAAGCTCTACGATCCCGAGGTGGATAATCCAGAAGAAACCTACCAGTTCGAGTGGCCCGAGCCACTCCATAACTATCACGCTGCCCGCGTCATGGGTCCTACTCCGCTCAAAGGTGCTAGGCTCACGGTCCCAGATCTTCGAGGGGGTGCTACTCTTGTCATGGCAGCCATCATTGCTGACGGCGAGTCCATCATCGACGACGCGAAGGATGAGATCGACCGCGGCTACGCCGACTTTGACGACCGCCTCCGCAATCTTAGTGCCAATATAGAGAGAGTATGATCACAATCGAAACTCTTCGCGCTCCTCACATCTTTGGCTACGCCATCTTCGACCTCGTCGCAACATTCATTGGGATCTATCTTCTCGCTCCAGTTCTCACTAGAATATTTCTCAAGCTAGGCCTCAATATCCCTCGCTCCAGTTGGCTTATGTTCGCACTCCCTCTCGGGATCATCATCCATCTCCTAGTTGGCAATATTACCCCCATGACCCGAGATTTTCTGGATCTGAATGGTCATTTCATGCTCAAGATTCTCATCATCGCCCTCACTATTCTTGGCGTCCGAGGGATCAAGTAGGGTATACTAATCCCTATGCGACATCACACAATCTCATTCAAGAATGCATTCACGGGCATCTACACTGCCACCCGCACCCAGACCAATATCCGCATTCACCTTATCGCGACCATCACTGTCTTTCTTGCCAGCGTCTATTACCGAGTCTCCCTCACCGAGGGGCTGATCTTGATTCTCACGATCGCCTCAGTCTTTGTCGCCGAGATGTTTAACACCGCAATCGAGTTCCTCTCAGACGCAGTCACTCTGGAGCATAACGAGCTCATCGGTCACGCCAAAGACGTCTCAGCCGGTGCCGTCCTATTCTCTGCCATTCTCGCACTCTCCGTTGGATTACTAATATTTCTCCCCAAGATTATATGACCACACTCCTAGGATTTCTCCTTTTCTCCTTCACTATTAATGCAGCTCTCATCGTTCCCTTTATCGATCTCTTGTACAGATTCAGATTCCAACGCCCAGGGCGCAACTCCTCTGATTTTCTCGGTGGTATCAACAAGATGTTTAACAGACTTCACAAAGCAAAGGCTGGCACTCCAGTCGGTGGCGGGCTCCTGATTATTATCTCCACTACGGTTCTCTTTATGATCGTTATCTCTCTCCTTCGCCTCATCGGCGCTGATATGAGCTCAGTCTATCCATTTAATCTAGAGGTCAACATCATTGTCGCGACCTTCGTGCTTTTTGGACTCTTGGGACTATACGACGATGTGGTCAAGTTCTTTCCAGATAAAAAGAAAAGTGTCGGCATCTCTTGGCGCGCCAAGTTAGCGGGTCAGCTCATTCTAGGCCTAGGGATAGGTTGGTACATGTTCCAGATGATGGGTATTAGCATCATTAACATTCCTTTTTTTGGTGTCGCTGATTTGGGCTGGATCTTTGTTCCTTTTGCCGCGGTAGTGATCAGTCTCTTTAGTAATGCCGTTAACATCACCGACGGACTCGATGGCCTCGCTGGCGGGGTCCTCATGATCACGCTCTTCGCGCTCCTCATTCTCGGCTCCACCATCCTCGACATGCCAACCACTCTCTTTATTGCTCTCTGGCTCGGTGGGATCATGGCTTTTCTCTACTTCAACACCTATCCAGCCAGAAT
Organism: uncultured bacterium; assembly: GCA_963981525.1. Taxonomy (GTDB): domain Bacteria; phylum Patescibacteriota; class Microgenomatia; order UBA1400; family UBA12108; genus CAXCDZ01. The sequence continues at coordinate 17,490 of CAXCDZ010000006.1, forward strand.
CTTTATGGGAGATGTTGGCGCTCTCTCATTTGGCGCCACCTTGGCCGTGATAGGACTCCTCTACGGCAAGATCATCGCCGTCGCCATCATTGGTGGGGTATTTATTCTAGAGTTTGCGACTTCTGCCATTCAGATGTTTGGCAAGCGCTATCTTGGTCGTCGCCTCCTCCCACTCTCTCCTTTCCACCTCTTTCTCCAGTCAGTTGGCTGGGAAGAGCCCAAGGTCGTGACTCGAGCCTGGCTCGCTGGCATAGTTCTTGCGGTCTTTGGGCTCTGGTTAGCCTTTCTCTGATGCAACAACAACCGCTCATTGTTTTTGATTCTGGCATCGGGGGATTGTCAATTCTTCGCGCAATTATGGAGTCAGAGATTCGCTCTCCCATTCTCTATCTCGCAGATCAGGCTAATTTCCCCTACGGCAATAAGGATGAGTCTTGGATAGAATCTAGGCTTATTCAGGTTGCTAATTGGGCACGATCTCGTGAGCCTCTCGCAGTTATTATTGCCTGCAATACTGCCACAGTTAATGGTATAGAAAAGTTTCGCACACTCCTAGATTGCCCAGTAGTCGGAGTCGAGCCTATTATCAAGCCGCTTGCGCAGTTTGATCATCCTCTTCTTCTTGCTACCTCCGCCACTCTTGACGCTGATCGTACTCAGGATCTCCTCACCACTCATAATCCATCCATCTCCACTCTTTGTCCAAGCGGATTAGTCCAGGCAATAGAAGACATGGATCAGGAAACCGTCAAAAAAATCATTCACACTCTTGCCCCAGTGATTAAGGAGCACCACATCGACTCGATCGGTCTCTCCTGCACTCATTATCCGCTGGTCAAAGATCTATTTCGTAATCAATATCCAGATCTCACTCTCCTTGATCCTGCCAAAGCTGTTGTTAAGAGACTTCTCTCCCTCTTCCCCAGCCACAAAACTTTTGCCTCCCTCGAATTTCTCACTACCGGTAATCCACAAACTCTCCAAAATCAAGTAAAATACTACCTAAATATTGGAGTACAGACAAACAAGGTTAGTTTATGAGCTTTGCAGATGAGGTAAAAGGTAAAAAAGTTCTCGTTTTTGGCTTAGGTTTGCAGGGTGGTGGGGTAGGGGACGCGCTTTGGCTTATTAAGCACGGCGCAACAGTTAGAGTCACAGATCTCAAGTCAGAAGACGAGCTAGAGGACTCTCTGGCCAAGCTCCCCGACAACATCTCCCACTCACTAGGTCAGCATCTTGACGAGGATATTGAGTGGGCCGACATCATTATCAAAAACCCAGGGGTCCCCGACTCACAGCCTCAGATCACGCTCGCTAGAGAACTCGGCAAGCCAGTTTTTACCAGCATCGCCCTCGTCGTCAAAGAAGCTAGGGACAAAACCATCGGCATCACGGGTACTAGGGGTAAGTCCACTACCACCGAACTCACCTACTCCCTCCTCAACTCGCTCTTCCCCGGCGAGATTATCAAGGGTGGTAATATTCCTGGCACTTCTGGACTGCAGCTACTCGACCAGCTTGCAGATGTTAAATATCTCGTTCTCGAACTCTCCTCATTTCAGCTCACTAACTTCCATGATCACCAGCTCTCCCCTCGTTATAGTATCCTCACCAACATCTATCCTGATCATCTCAATCGCTATGAGGATATGGAGGCCTACCAACACGACAAATCAGCAATCTACGCATACCAAAACTCCACAGATTTTCTTATCTATAACCAGACCAATCAGATCGCAGCCTCGATGGCTTCCTCCGCACCTGGCAAGCTCATTCCATTCGAGAGCTCCACTCTCCCCGACTTGACTCTCCAGCTACCCGGTGAGCACAATAGAGAGAACGTTGCTGCAGTATATGAGCTCGCCAAGATTCTTGATCTAGATCTGGCCAGCTTCAAAGAAGTCGCAGAGGAATTCTCCTCAGTTCCGTTCAGACTAGAACTCATTCGGGAGCTAGATGGAGTCCGATACTACAACGACTCCACCTCCACGACCCCCACTGCCACCATCAAAGCTCTCTCCTCCTTCTCTTCCCCCACAGTTCTCATTCTTGGAGGTGACCAAAAACATCTCCCAACTGACGACCTGATTACTGCGCTCAAGGATTCCCTGAACCTCACGGACATAATTCTGCTTGGCTCACACAATATTCCCGAGTTTACAAGCAAGCTTACCAATTCCTGTGGTGATCTTATTCGCTCTCAGGTCAACTCCATGGTTGAGGCAGTCAGTGACGCAACCTCAGCTGTCCAGGAAGGCGGTATCGTTCTTCTCTCGCCTGGTTTTGCATCCTTTGATCTTTTCGAGAACGAGTTTGACCGAGGGCGCCAGTTTAATCAGGCTGTTAAGTCTCTTAACTTAATATCTGCATCATCACTGGATCACTGAATCCACGGGAATACTGAGAAACTGAATATATGAAAAAGATCTCCCTCTCTCTCTTTTCTCGAGTTTTTCTCACCACTATTGCATTACTGATATTCGGCCTCGTCATGATCTACTCTGCCTCCGTCTCTGAGGCACTGCGCGATTTTGGTAGTAAGTGGCACTTTGTTCTTCTTCAACTCAAATGGGGCGGGATAGGACTTATGCTTATGCTTATCGCTAGCAGAATCCCGATGCGGACCTGGCAACGTCTTGCCCCAGTCCTTCTCTTGGGTGGTCTTGTTCTCCTTCTTTTGGTCGCGATCCCTGGGATCGGTACGCGTGTTCAGGGTGCCAGGCGTTGGCTCATTCTCCCGGGCTTTAGTTTCCAACCTGCCGAACTTATGAAGCTGATCCAGGTAATCTACCTCGCTTCTTGGCTCAAGGATAAAAGGGTCTCACTTGGTCATTTTCTAGCTTACATCGGTGTTGTGGGGGGGCTCATCATGCTCGAGCCAGATATGGGTACTACTCTCGTGATCACCACTCTCTCAGTCGCAATCTATTTTCTTGCCGGATACGAACTCTCCAACTTGCTCATCATTGGCGCTTCTGGCCTCGTCGCCGCACTAATCGCAATCCTGGCCGCTCCGTACAGATTAGCCAGGGTCACCACCTTTCTTGATCCCAGCAAGGATCCTCTCGGCAGCTCCTATCATATTCGGCAGGTAATTCTCGCACTTGGTTCTGGCGGGATAGTTGGTCTCGGGATTGGTCAGTCCAAGCAAAAATACGAGTATCTCCCCGAATCCACCACCGACTCAATCTTTGCCGTAGTTGGTGAGGAGCTCGGCTTTATTGGCGCCATCATCCTGATTCTAGTTTTTGCATATCTTGTTTACCTGATCTTTCGCGTTGCCTCGCGAGCTCGTAGTCCTTTCTCCTCACTTCTTGCAGCAGGAGTAGGTTCGTGGTTTGCTCTCCAGGTAGTGCTCAACTTGGCCGCCATGGTCGCACTCACCCCGCTCACCGGAATCCCCCTTCCTTTGGTATCATATGGAGGATCAGCTCTCGTGACCATGCTTATTGGCATTGGACTCGTACTCGGAGTTGCTCGGGAGGAAAGGCTATGAAAAGATTCCACATCGTGATCACGGGTGGTCACCACAACTCAGCACTCGTCGTCGCTCAGGAGCTAGTTAAGTTGGGCCACAAGGTTACCTGGATAGGGCACAGGCAAGCTGCCTCAGGTGACACCCATGACTCTGCTGAGTACGTCGAGGTTACTGCCGCGAATTTACCTTTTTATAATCTTCGTGCCGGCAAACTCAACCTGCACTCTGGACTAGCTGGCCTGATCAAGTTCCCTCTTGGGCTTATTCAATCCTCTCAGCTTCTTAGTAATCTCAATCCAGATGCAGTCCTTAGTTTTGGGGGATATCTTGGTCTCACCGTCGCACTCACTGCCCGAGCTCGGAGTATTCCAGTCTTTTTGCACGAACAGACCGTCATCGCCGGCAAAGCCAACAAGCTAACTGCCAACTTCGCTCGTCGAATTTACTTAACCTGGGAGTCATCTCGCAAGTTCTTCTCCGCGCAGGATGTCCAAGTTGTCGGACTCCCACTTCGCGCCTCGATCCTCAATCCCCAAAAAACCAAGTTATTCAAAAACTCCCTTCCCACCATTCTGGTCTTGGGTGGCAAGCAAGGTTCCCACATCATTAATAAACTGGTCTTGCGCAATCTAGAATCGCTTCTTGCCAAATACAACATCATTCATCAGCTTGGCACCTCTAGCGTTACTGGTGACTATCAGATGGCATTGAGTAAAAAAGACTCACTCCCAGAGGAGATTGCCGCGCGCTATCAGCCAGAAGGATACATCGGTGAGAGTGAGATCGGCTCACTTCTTGCTAGTTGCGATCTCTACATGGGTAGGTCCGGGGCACACATTACCTACGAGCTTGGTATGCTTAGGGTAAGGTCTGTCCTTATTCCTTTCCGACATACTCATGGTAATGAGCAGGTCAAAAACGCCAAGTATCTCGCACAGTCGGGCCTTGCGACCATTCTCCCGCAGAGCAAACTCACACTCAGCAGCGTAGTAGAGGCAATTACCAAATCTCTTAGCGATCCCTCACCAGACCCTCTTCCATTACCACATGATGCCACCACACTCCTAGTCGAGGATCTGCTCAATGCGCTCACGCTCTAAATATATTGTTATTACCACAGACTATCTTATTCCCTTCTTAATTATAGTGTTGCCGCTACTTGGATATCTCTTGGCCTATCACACCTCAATTTTTGCAATCAAAAACATCTCCTGCACTCTCGACTACGAGCCTTGCCAGATCCAGAACCTGGTTGCTGAGCTTGATCGCTCATTAGGGGATAACCTCGTCGCTCTCAATCCTGACTCGATCAAATCAAGATTGTTGTCAGGTGAGTACACTATCCGCTCAGTCGAGGTTAGCCGTCAGCTACCCAGTACTCTCCAGGTTGATCTCCTCTCGACTTATCCAGTCATTGCCCTCCAGTTAACTGACAATCCCGGACAGTGGATCGCCATTGACTCGCAGATGCGCGTGATTAACGTCCTTGACCATGACCCCAACGTCCCCACCCTCACCCTCAACTCAACTCCACCATTTCTCCTGGGAGAGAGGGTAAGTGACTCAGATGTCATCAAAGCGCTCGAGATCGCCCTCGAGATCTCCTCCGACCTCTCTTCTGTAGAGAAGATCCATCTTAACCAGGATTCCACACTCACCCTCTCTCTTAATAACGGGATCACCGCCCTCATGACCACCTCTCGTGACCAATCAGACCAGATTCGCACTCTCCAATCAATTCTCATTGATAAGGATATTATCAAAGATCACAAGGTAGTTGACGTACGTTTTACCAGTCCTGTGTTAAAGTCATATTAATAATATAAAATAGCCTAAATGCGCAGAAGTGCCCAGATTCACAAAACGGCTGAATAAGCAGTCTGTGTGAAATATGGTACGAAGGCGTGCTAAAATAATCCTAAATGAAAAAACCACTTCAAATCTCCGCCATCGATATCGGTTCTAGTAAGATTACTACAGTGATTGCCACGGTTGGAGAAGAAGATGGAGTTATTCGCGTAGTGGGTGTAGCCTCGATCAAGAGCAAGGGTATTCGCAAGAGCCAGGTAGTAGATATAGAAGACGCCATCGACGCCACCACAGAGTCAGTCGAGTCAGCCGAGCGCATGGCAGGTCTCTCGATCCGCGGGGCCACAGTCAGTATCTCCGGTATTCACATTAGCTCCGAAAACAGTAAGGGATTAGTCGCAGTCGGTAATCCTGATGCCGAGATTACTAGTGATGATGTCTACCGCGTCATCGAAGCCGCCAAGGCCATCCCTCTCCCCACCGCCCGTGAGATTCTCCACGTAATTCCTCGTTACTTCCTAGTTGACAACCAGGATGGGATCAAAGACCCAGTTGGTATGAGCGGAGTCAGACTCGAGTGTGAGGCTCACCTAGTCACTGGCTCTTCAGTTAACATCAAGAACCTCAACAAAGTCACCTCCGAGATCGGCGTCGACACAGAGGGCATGACTTTTGTCGGCCTCGCCTCAGCAGAAGGCACGCTCACTGATACAGAGAAGGAGCTTGGTGTAGTCCTGATTGACATTGGCGGAGGCACCACCAGCATCTGCGTCTATGTCGAGGGCGCGCTCACCCATACCTCAGTTGTCCCAGTTGGTGCCAAAAACATCACGAATGACATCGCAATCGGTCTCAGAGTATCACTCGACACTGCCGAGGCCATCAAAAGAAACCTCGCCCCGGACCAGAAAATCAACAAAGTCCTGGACCCCAAAAACCCCAAGAGTAAACGTGCCAACGACGAGATTGACCTCCAAAAACTCGGTATCTCAAATGGACCCAAAAAAATCTCCCGCAAAGCAGTCTCAGAGGGTATCGTCAGACCCAGGCTCAACGAGATTTTTGAGCTAGTTAAGTCTGATCTTCACAAATCTGGTGTGATCGGCAAGACTCCAGCCGGCTTGGTCCTCACTGGTGGCGGCGCACTTACCTACCGCGCCCCTGACGCAGCCCGCAAAATCCTCGGTCTCCAAAGCAGAATTGGTATCCCCACAGGCCTTTCAGGCCTCACCGATGAGCTCAACTCCAGCGAGTACACCTCTGTCTCAGGCCTCCTCAAACTCGCCGTCAAATCAGAAAACAGAGGATCTTCTACTTCTAGCATGAGACTTCCCAAGCTCATGAATAACCCCTTTAAGGGTGGTGGCAAGAAGTTCGCGAACTTCATCAAATCATTTTTGCCGTAATTTGTGTATACTATTAATATTCCTGCCCTGGTAATTAATTATATTTGAATCTCACACCGAGATTCTCAAATAAATAGGATCAACTATATGGGATTAGTCAAGCCAGACCTCAACGCAGTCGCCAAGATCAAAGTCATGGGAGTAGGTGGAGGAGGGAACAACGCAGTCTCTTCTATGGTTACTACCGGCAAGATCAAGGGTGTCGAGTTCGTTGCCGTCAACACAGACGCTCAAGCGCTCCTAGCTAACCCCGCCACAGTCAAGCTCCAGATCGGTGAGAACCTCACAAAAGGCCTTGGATCTGGCGCTGATCCAGAGATCGGTCGTCAAGCTGCCGAAGAGAGTAGGGAGCAGATCAAAGAAATGCTCGTCGACACTGACATGGTTTTTGTCACCGCTGGTATGGGTGGAGGAACCGGCACAGGAGCTGCCGCAATCATCGCCGAAGTCGCCAAAGAATCAGGTGCCCTCACAGTCGCCGTAGTCACTAAGCCTTTTGCTTTTGAAGGAATCAGGCGTATGACAGTAGCCGAAGAAGGGATCGAAGAACTGCGCGACAAAGTCGACACTCTCATCATCATCCCCAACCAAAAATTGCTCGATGTAGTTGACAAAAAAATGACTCTCCAAGAAGCCTTCCGTGTTGCCGACTCAGTCCTAGGTCAGGGAGTACAGGGCATTTCTGACTTGATCACAGTTCCAGGACTCATTAACGTTGACTTTGCTGATGTTCGCGCCATCATGACCGAGGCTGGCACGGCTCTAATGGGAGTCGGAATGGGCACAGGCGAGAACAGAGCTCAGATGGCCGCCAGAACCGCTATTTCCTCACCACTTCTTGAGGTCAAGATCGACGGGGCGCGCGGCATTCTCTTTAACATCACAGGTGGCACAGATCTAACTATGTCAGAGGTCTCACAAGCTTCCGAGATGATCTCTTCTCACGCTGATCCCGACGCCAACATCATCTTTGGTGCCACGATCGATGAGAGTATCGGAGACCAGCTCAAGATCTCAGTGATTGCGACTGGATTTGATAGTTCTCTCAGGGCTGGGTTCAAGGTTTTTAGTCCCACTCCCACTCCCTCAGTTTCCTACGACGATCCTACCGATGATTCTGATGACTCGCAGGATGACTCGCCCACTCCGCCTCCCACCAACGATCAGGCTCCTCCCCACATCACCAAGGACTCTGACGATCCCTTTGACATCCCCGCCTTCCTGCGCCAGCACTCATAAGCAGTCCAATCAGGAAAGCATTGTCGTTAGTACGCCCAGTAATTCACCTACTTGATGATCTAGATGTCTTCTTGTCAATATCATCTCATTCTGCACATCACAGTTAACACCTCTTGACATAATTCCAGCAGAATCAGGCCATAGTATCCCCTGACTTAACTCATTCTCCTCGGACCTGCGCCTTCCTTCAGTTTTGAGAATTTTCTCTCCTTTTTTAATATCTATTGCAGATCTGGCAACTTCCACCAATTCATTTTCGCAATCAAATAAATCAGAACAGAGATAGTTGGTGCGAGGATGTTGTTGTGAATAATAATATAAAAATCCCCCTGCAATACTACCCGGATTATAACCAGTCACGATACAAGTAAGGGCAAGTTGGAGTAAGTGCATATCATTATATCTAGGCTTTATCTCAACTATTGCCTCACGATTATTTATTGTCACATCAGGTATTGCAGTGATTTGTATTTTTCCTATTCTTCTCCCTCTTCTCCTACCTTTCCTGACTTCAGTAATACAATTCTTGGGTTAAAGGGAAAATATAGTTGATAGATTTCGAGTATAATTCGTGTTTTTAGGA
>CAXCDZ010000007.1:0-23006 GCA_963981525.1 uncultured bacterium
AACTAGTGTATATGCGAATAGAATTCGTATATACACCATATTTGTCATGTTATATGATTATTCCTCTTCCCCAGAATTATCCTGGAGAGTGGTGACACTGGTTATGAGATCGCCTTTGGCGGGGCGCATTAGGATCACGCCTTGAGTGGATCTGCTGAGGACCTTGATATTCTTGAGAGGTAGCTTGATTACTTGAGCACCACGTGTGGTAATCACGACCTCGCGGTCAAGCTCTGTGACCATACGGGCCGCGGCGATGAGACCTGTTTTTTTGCTTAGTTCGGCAACCTTGACCCCCTGCCCTCCTCTGTTCTGGGATGGGTACTCACTTACTGCAGTGCGTTTGCCTATGCCGTTCTCGGTGACTACCAGGATCTCGCGGAAGAACTTGCGTCTTTTGTCATCTGGCTTGTCAGGTGTAATCTCAAAGGTCTCGGCAGCGATCACGAAGTCTTCTCCTTTGAGGTTGATGCCCTTGACTCCCATGGTGTCCCTGCCCGTGGGCTTGACGTCGGATTCCTTGAACTTGATTGATTTGCCGGAGTGGGTGACCAGGAGAAGGTAGTTTTTGCCGTCGGTAACCTGGGCTTTGACTAGCGTGTCTCCATCTCGAAGGGAGATGCCGATCTTGCCACTGACTCTGATGTTGGCATATTCTTTGATGCTGGTTTTTTTGACCTGGCCTTTGCGGGTGGCCATGGTGATAAAGAAGTCCTTACTCTCCAAAACTTCCTTACTGACTGTGAGGAGTGCCTCGATTTTTTCATCTTGACTGATGCCGAGATGGTTGATGATGGCTTGCCCTTTGGCGGTGCGGCTACCCTCTGGGAGCTCAAAAACTCTGTTCATAAAAACCTTGCCGGTATCGGTAAAGAAGAGTGCGTAGTCATGAGTGTTTGCGACTGCCATCTTGAGAATCTCATCCTCTTCCTTGGTGGTCATACCGACCACTCCCTTGCCCCCACGGCGTTGTGAGCGGTAAGTACCTAGTGGCATACGCTTGATGTAGCCGCCCTTGGTGATGGTGACGAGGTTGTCTACCTTGGCAATCAGATCCTCTTCGGAGAACTGGCCCAATTTACCTTTGACGACGCGAGTGCGTCTCTCGTCGTGGTAGAGTTTTTCGATTTCTTTGAGTTCTTTGAGGATGAGGGCGATGATGGCTTGAGGATCAAGAAGTAAGCCGGTGAGTCCCTTGATCTTGCTCATAAGGGCGTCGTACTCGTCTTGGATTTTTTGCCTCTCGAGTGCGGAGAGTTTGCGAAGTTGCATGTCGAGGATCGCGACAGCCTGGATCTCACTAAACTCGAATTTTTTGATCAAGTTAGTTTTTGCTTCATCTGAGTTCTTACTCTTCTTGATGGTCTCGATAACCTCGTCGAGGTGGTCGAGTGCCTTTAGGTAGCCCTCGAGGATGTGGATGCGAGCTCTAGCTGATTTGAGGTCGTGCTGGGAGCGACGGACCACGACTATCTGGCGGTGTTTGAGGTAGTGCATAAGAATGGTCTTGAGGTTCATGAGGTGTGGTCTACCCTGATCATCAAGAGCGACGACGTTAGCGGAGAAGGTGCTCTGCAAGGCAGTTTGTTTGAAAAGGTTGTTGAGAACGCTCTTGGGCCTGGCTGACTTTTTCATCACGATCACGATACGCATACCCTCACGGTCTGATTCGTCGCGCAAGTCGGAGATGCCGGTGAGTTTTTTGTCGCGCACTAAGTTGGCAATCTTGGCCACGAGATTAGCCTTATTAACCTGGTATGGGAGTTCGGTGACGATGATCTGGAACTTGCCACTCTTGGTTTCTTCAATTACGGCCTCGGCTCTGGTGACTACCCTACCCTTTCCGGTGCGATATACCTCCTGGACGGCTTCTTGATCGTAGATTGTGCCGCCTGTGGGAAAGTCGGGACCCTGGATGTGCTCGAGAAGATCGTCGATGGTGGCGGAACTCTCTAGGTCTCCGGTGAGGTCACTTGGATTTTCATTTTCTAATGTATTCTCATCGAACTCAGTTTTGTCTCTTTTAGTTGTGGATTTTCCCGCTAGTGCGTTAATTGCGTTAACTACCTCGGTGAGGTGGTGAGGAGGGATCTTGGTGGCCATGCCGACGGCGATTCCGTCTGAGCCCATGAGAAGAAGGTTGGGGAGTGCGGCTGGTAGAACTGTAGGTTCTTTGTATGAGCCGTCGAAGTTATCGACCCAGTCGACAGTGTCGCGGTCTAGGTCAACAAGAAGTTCTTGAGTGATTTTGTCCAGGCGTGCCTCGGTGTAACGCATGGCAGCAGGAGAGTCGCCATCAACTGAGCCAAAGTTACCCTGGCCGTCAACTAATGGATAACGCATAGAGAATTCTTGGGCTAGGCGGACCATGGCGTCATAAACTGCGGTGTCTCCGTGCGGGTGGTATTTACCCAGAACTTCTCCGACGATTCGGGCAGATTTTTTGTGCTTACCCTTGTGGGTGATGCCGAGCTCTTTCATCGCAAAGAGAATACGTCGATGAACTGGTTTGAGCCCATCACGAACATCGGGGAGTGCGCGACTAACTATGACTGACATTGCGTAGTCGAGATATGACCTTTTCATCTCACTAGTGATTGTGACGGGAGCGATCCTGCCGTATGGTGAGTCGTAGGTTTCTAGGGCTGAGTTGTTACGGTTGGAATCAGTGGGGGCAGTTTCTGCAGTTGGCTCCGTAGATTCCGTGGAATCAGTAGATTCCGTTGGCTCAGTGATATCTAGTGGTTTTAGGATTGAGTCATCAGTCATATTATTTGGCTCTAGCGAGATCCTGTTCTATTTCTTTTTCTGCTACCTCTCGTCCCAAGAAACCTTTTGCTTTGACCCATTTGCCAGGTTCGAGATCCTTGTAGTGCTCGAAGAAGTGTTTCATCATATTCTGGTAATGCTTTGGTACATCACTGATTTCTTTCCAGGCTCCGTAGACGGGGTCGATCTTCTCGGTAGGTACTGCGATGAGCTTGCTGTCTACCCCTGCCTCGTCCTCCATCTCGAGCATGCCAATGACCTGGGCTTTGATACCCACACCGGGCGCGACTTTCATGGATGAAAGCACGAGCACATCAGTGGCGTCACCGTCGTCGGCAAGAGTGCCGGGGACGTAACCGTAGTTAAAGGGATAGTACATGGCAGTGTGTAAGAAGCGATCGACCATCAGAATGTTATCTTTTTTGTCGATTTCGTATTTGATGCTTGACCCCGCTGGGATCTCGATGATGACTTTGACTGGTTCCATATGTGCCTTTCTTGTTTTTCTATTTAGTAAAGTGACTCACCTTCCTTTGAAAGGAAAGTCCCTTTGGATATTCTACACATCCAGTGTCGCCTGAGTGGCGTTGCTCTGAATGAATTTTTTGCGTGGTGGGACGTCGTTGCCCATAAGGACTGTGAAGATCTCGTCGGCGTCTTCGCTGTCTTTGATCATGACTTGCTTGAGGATGCGATGTTCTGGGTTCATTGTGGTTTCCCAGAGCTGTTCTGGGTTCATTTCTCCGAGACCCTTGTAACGTTGGATCGAGAATTTTTTGCCAGGGTTCTTTTTGAGTAGCTCTTCCTTCTCCTCTTCGGAGTAGACGTAGTTACTGTTTTTGCCAAAATCGATCTTATAGAGCGGAGGCATGGCGATGTAGAGGTAACCCTGTTTGACTAGTTCTGGCATATGACGGAAGAAGAAGGTCAAGCCAAGAGTCGTGATGTGTTCGCCGTCGACATCAGCATCGTTCATGAGAATGATGCGGTGGTAGCGAAGCTTTTCTGGATTAAAGGTTTCGCCGACTCCAGTGCCGAGGGCAATAATCAGGTTTTTGAGTTCCTCAAAGGCGATGATCTTGTCCAATCTGGCGCGTTCGGTGTTGAGGATCTTGCCCCTCAAAGGAAAAATTGCCTGGAAAGCACGGTCACGTCCCTGCTTGGCACTGCCTCCGGCGGAGTCTCCCTCGACGATGTAGATCTCACATTTGGCGGGATCACGTTCTTGGCAGTCGGCGAGTTTGCCGGGTAATGTGGAGCCTTCGAGAGCTCCTTTTCTGACCACGGCATCACGGGCGGCACGAGCGGCCATGCGAGCTTTGGCGGCAAGCTGGGCTTTCTCTAGCATACGCTTGGCTTCTTTGGGGTTTTCTTCTAGGTAGTACTCGAGCTCCTTCTTGACCACTGCATAGACTGCACTCTGTGCCTCGGGGTTATTGAGTTTGGCCTTAGTTTGACTCTCAAACTGAATGTCATTACTCGGCATCTTGATAAACACTACCCCGGTTAATCCTTCTTTGAGATCTTCTCCGGTGATGGGGACTTTTTTGCCATTTGCGTCTTTGCTATTAAGGTAGTCTTTGATGACTTTGATGATGGCAGTGCGGAAACCCGTAAGGTGAGTACCACCGTCGTAGGTGTGGATGACGTTGGCAAATGAGAGAACGTTCTCGCTGAATGTGTCGGTGTACTGGAAAGCGACTTCGACGGCGATCTTGATATCGTCCTCGACGTGCTCACCTGAGACATGGACTACCTTGTGGAGAGGCTTTTTGTGGGCGTTGAGGTGTTGGACGAGTGACTTGATTCCACTCTCGAAGTAGAAGTTGCATTTGTCACCTGAGCGCTCGTCGTTGAGGTGGAGATACAACTTGGGAATGAGGTAGGCGCGTTCTCTAATACGGTCCTTGATATTCTTGTAGTTGAACTCGATGGTTTTTTTGAAGATGGTGGGATCTGGAATGAAGGTGGTGTAGGTACCTGACTCGGCTGTGAGGAGGCTGTGGTGACCGGGGAGGATGAGTTTTTTGACTTCGGCTTCTGAGATAGTTTTGACGGGACTCTTGGGTTGACCGATTTTGTATTCCTGGAAGAAATATTTGCCTTCGCGTTTGACGATGACCAAAAGATGAGTAGAAAGAGCGTTAACGGCAGAGGCTCCAACTCCGTGGAGTCCACCCGAGGCTTGGTAGGCGGTCTCCTCGAATTTGCCTCCTGCGTGCAACTTGGTCATGGCGATCTCGAGGGCTGAGACGCCGGAAGCGTGCATGCCAGTTGGGATACCACGACCGTTGTCACTGATTGCGGCGTAGCCATCCTTGGCTAGTGTTATGTAAACGTCACTACCAAATCCTGCGATTGCCTCGTCGACTGAGTTATCGATGATTTCTTTGAGAAGCTCTTGAATACCCCTCTCGTCAGTGGCACCGATGTACATACCGGGACGTTTACGAACGGGCTCTAGCCCCTCCAAAACTTTGATGTCTTTTGCTGAATAAGAAGTAGTCATATAACCGAAATACTATACCACGAATAAGTATACCAGAGTAGTATTCTAGAGAGTATTTAGTGGGTTTGAGGGAGTTTGAGAAAGAATGATTCAGTGGCTAAGGTAACGTTGGTGTTGGATTTGAGCTGAGAAAGAGTGTTGTGCGCAAGTTCACTAATGCGAGTGAGGAGAGTGAGGGAGCTGGGGCGATCGGTGTCCTGCATAACCTGATGAAGAGTGCGGATGATTGTGGTGAAGTAACTCACTGCAGGATCTCTTTTCTTGCCTACGGAGCTAGCAAGTTGTAATCGCTCTCCTGGAGTGGAGGTGAGGGCCTGCTTAACGAGTGCGAGCTCGGAGGCCTCAAGTTTGCTGGGAGCTGATTGGAGTGAGCGTAACGCGCAGCGAGAGCGAACTGTGGGGAGGAGAGAGTGAGAAGAATGTAGGGAGAGAGTGATTACGGTATTAACTGGTGGTTCTTCGAGGGTTTTGAGGAGTGCTTGCTGGGCCGGGAGAGTGAGATCACTCGCTTCTTCGATCCAGATGAGCCTGTTGCCCTGGTGCGTGACGGAGAGGCTTGAGATGAGGTCGCGGATCTGGCTGATCTTGATAGATGATTCTTCTGCGACAATCTGGGTGTGGGTATATTCAGGTGAAGGGAAGTCGCGTGTAATGGCATCTGCCCTACCCTCTTTCGTGCCTCCGTGATAGATGAATTGTTGCATGTAAATAGTGTACACTTAATTTATGAAAGATCTTGCCCTCATCCTCATCGAGGATGGTCTTCTGCGTGAAGAGGATTACGAACGACTGAAAAAAGATAGCTATACTTCTGGTGTTCCAGTGTCACAGGTGCTGGAGAAATCAGGTCTTGTGGAGGAGGAGGCGCTGGCTCAAGCCAAGGCCAAGTTCTATAACATTCCATACATTGATATTGGAGGAGTGGCGGCTAGCCCTGAGGCACTTGCGAGGTTGCCAGAAAGTGTGGCTACCCATTACCAAGCTATTCCGTTTGGTTATGATGTGAAGGGAAATGTTCTCTCTGTCGCGATGGTGAATCCATTGGACCTATCGGCGATCTCGTTTCTTGAGGCAAAGAGTGGCAGTAAGATCAAGCCACACCTAGGTCTAGCGAGTAGCTTATTAGAGGAAATCCCTGTTCGCTACGCTCAGAGCCTGTCAGCAGAAGTCTCTCAGGTACTCAAAGAAACCCAGGAGGAGTCACTAGGTAAGAGAGTACTTGACTCTAAGAAGATTGGAGAGGTTATTAAGGAAGCTCCGATTGCGAAGATTATTGCGACGGTCCTAGAGTTTGCTGTAAAGGCAAGGGCGAGTGATGTGCATATTGAGGCGCTGGAGGGACACACCCGAGTGCGTTATCGAATTGACGGAATCCTCAAAGAGAAATTAGTGCTGCCTAAGAAGGTGCATGATGCGCTAGTCTCACGTGTAAAGATCCTGTCTGACCTTAAGATTGACGAGAGAAGAGTCCCGCAAGATGGTCGATTTACCTTCCGGACTGATGATGCTGAAGTTGACTTGCGCGTTTCTACTCTGCCAACGGTGGACGGAGAAAAGGTTGTGATGAGGTTACTACGCAAATCCAGCAACGTCCCTACCCTATCTGACCTCGGAGTGAGAGCGGCAGCGCTTAAAAATCTCGAAGAATCAGTACGGGTCCCACATGGAATCATTCTAATTACTGGTCCTACTGGATCAGGTAAGACGACGACTCTGTACTCACTTCTCCATATCCTCAATACGCCAAAAGTGAATATCGTGACCCTAGAAGATCCAGTTGAGTACCAGATGGACGGGATTAATCAGGTCCAGATCAACGTGAAGGCAGGGTTAACATTTGCGACTGGGCTGAGATCATTCTTGCGCCAAGATCCTAATATCATCATGGTTGGTGAGGTACGTGACAATGAGACTGCGAACTTGGCGATCCAGGCATCACTTACTGGTCACTTGGTTTTTTCTACTCTGCATACAAATAGCGCCTCTGGCGCGTTACCCCGACTCTTGGACATGGAGGCGGAGCCATTCTTGCTAGCCTCGTCGATTACGTGTGTGGTGGCGCAGCGGGTGGTCAGGAAGATTTGCGAGAACTGTAGAGAAGAATATACTCCACCCCCAGAGGGAATTGAGGAGATCAAAAGAGTGCTGGGACCACTGTATGAGAGTTATCTAGCTAGCAAGGGAGTGACCGAGCTTAAGTTATTCCGAGGGAGAAAGTGTGATAAATGTTCTGACACTGGGTATTCTGGACGAGTGGGAGTGTTTGAGGTTCTTAAGGTGAACCAAAAAGTTAGTAAGCTGATTCTGGAGCGTTCACCAGCTTCGATAATTGAGAAGGCTGCTGTAGAGGATGGAATGCTCCTAATGCAACAGGATGGATACCTAAAAGTGCTTGATGGAATAACAACTCTTGAAGAAGTTGTGAGGGTAGCACATACTTAAATGAAAGGGAAAACAATATGGAGATAAAACAAATATTGGAGATGTGTTTGCAGTACGGGGCGAGTGATGTGCATATCATGGTTGGATCCCCTCCTACCCTACGGCTGCATGGTAATCTCGTGACGGTACCAGAGTCACAAGTTGTGACACCGGAAATCGCAAATAAGTTGATTTTGCCGATTTTGGGAGCTGAACAAAAGGAGCTGGTTGAAATTGATAAGGAGCTAGACTTTTCGTACTCACTGCCCTCGGGTGCGCGATTTCGTGTGAATGTGTATCACGAAAAAGGTAATATGGCAGTGGCGATGAGATATGTGCCTGAGAAGATTCTCTCGATTGCAGAACTTGGATTGCCAGAAATTCTTGCTGACCTGACTCAGCTTAAGCAAGGTCTCGTGTTAATCACCGGTCCAACAGGGCATGGTAAGTCAACTGCGCTTGCGGCAATGATTAATAAGATTAACTTGGAGCGTGCAGAGCATATCGTGACGATCGAGGATCCGATTGAGTTTGTGCATAAGCCAAGCAAATCAATCTTTTCACAACGCGAGTTAAATGCTGACACGCACAGTTGGGGGGTAGCGCTTAAGTCAGTTTTGCGCGAAGACCCGAATGTGGTATTGATAGGAGAGATGAGAGATTATGAGACGATCGAGGCTGCCCTGACCATCGCAGAAACTGGACATCTTGTGTTTGCGACGCTCCATACCAATAACGCCCCACAAACCATAGACAGAATAGTTGATGTGTTCCCACAAGATCAGCAAGGTCAAGTTAGATCGCAACTCGCGTCGGTGCTGGAAGGCGTGTTATCACTGCGACTCATTCCTTCGGTTGAGGAGAGGCGAGTGCCGGTTGTGGAGGTGCTTTTGGCAAGTAGCGCGGTGCGGTCTATAATTCGCGATGGGAAGACACATATGCTCACCAATACGATGCAGACTTCGGGTGAGGCTGGGATGCGGACGATCGAGATGGCACTGGCGGAGAGCTATAAGAAAAAGCAGATTACACTGGAAACTGCCAGGGAGTATGCAATGAATCTAGAGGAGCTTAATCGCCTAGTCGCAAGGGAAGGTTAAAGTAATGCAGAGATACCGATTTAAGGCAAAATCTAGAGAAGGAGTGTTGCGCAAAGGAATAGTGGAGGCCCAGACTGTTGAGTCAGCAGTTGAGGTGTTGCGTGGACAGAAACTGGTGATTATTGATCTGCATGAGGCTAGTCAAGGAAAAGGTGGAATATTTGCGATGTCGGATAAGGTTAAGTTTGATGATATTGTGAACTTTACCCGTCAACTCTCGACAATGATTTCGGCAGGACTGCCCCTAACTGATGCCCTCTCGATTTTGCAGGTCCAGGTCCCACCGGCGCTTGCCAAAAGAGTGATGGAGGTTTTGAGGGGGATCGAGGGTGGCTCTACTTTTGCGAGCGCGCTCAAGGATCATGAGGAGACTTTTTCCAAGGTATATGTGGCATTGGTTGAGGCAGGTGAGGCTGCGGGAGTACTGGATACGATCCTGGCACGACTCGCGGATAATCTGGAGAAGCAGAGGGAGTTTCGGGCAAAAACTAAGGGAGCGCTAATTTACCCGGTGATCGTGTTAATCGGGATGCTGGTGGTGGGAATGGTGATGATGGTGTTTGTGTTACCCAAACTCTCGGTGATGTATGAGGATTTTGATGCAGAACTGCCGATGATTACGCAGATTCTGATTGGGACGAGTACTTTTATGGCCAAGACATGGTATCTAATGGTCCTACTCGGGTTTGGGGCGATGTACGGGATTCGTGCGTGGCGAAAAACTAATAGTGGTGCACTGCGCTATGATCAATTGATGCAGAAGGTGCCAATCTTTGGGAAGATCAAGGCCATGACTCTGATGGCTGAGTTTTCGCGCACTCTGTCACTCTTGGCGAGTGCTGGGGTGAGTTTGGTAGAGGCCCTCTCGATTGTGCAGGGAGTGGTGGATAGTGAGGTGACAAGGAGAGCTCTGATCAAAGTCGGGAAGGACGTGGAGCGTGGGAACTCGTTAGCTGAGTCAATCGCAAAGCATGAGTCATTCCCGATGATTGTGCCGCAGATGATATCTGTTGGTGAGCAAACGGGGAAACTGGATGAAGTTCTTAGCCGTGTGGCAGGATACTTTGAGACAGAGAGTGAACACGCAACCAAAAACCTGACAACTGCAATGGAGCCTATCATTATGGTGGTGCTCGGGCTAGGAGTCGGGTTTATGATTGTGGCGATTATCGTGCCTATATACAACTTGACAAGTACGTTCTAATGCTCTTGAATGAATATAGAGATATTAAGTAGGAGGAAATAATGAAAACTAGAACAAACAAACTCGGATTTACGATGATTGAGCTGTTGGTCGTGATCGCTGTGATCGGAATCTTGGCAGTTGCGCTCCTTGCGACTCTTAATCCTCTTGAACAGATCAGAAAAGGACGAGATACAAGATCTAGGTCTGATGTTTCTCAGATGATAAGTGCAATAGAACGTTACAATGCTTCACTCGGATATTTTCCATGGCAGACTGCAGAGGGGGAAGATATTAATCCTAGTGCGGCTGATATTCCTTGGTTACCGATTAATGCCAGTGCTGCACTGGGTAGCGCATGTACGTTGACAACTTGTACGGTAGAAGCTGCTTTGGATCAATTGACTTCTACGAGTGAAGTGAAAACTAGTTTTGTTGATAGAATTACTGATGCATCTTACGCAGATGTTTATATTTATTATAATGATGCGGGAGCTGCTGGGTCAGTGTATTCTTGTTTTGCTCCGGAGTCTAACACATTCCAGCGTGAGGCTTTTGATAGATGTAAAGCAAATAGTTGGGGAACTGATTTTCCCATTACCACAGTTGTTTATGTGGCAGGTGGTCCATGTCCAGATGGAGAGTTGGGATATACGGGTGATTTTGATGCAGCTACCGCAGATGAGATGATCTGTTTGCCATAATTAGATCAGTAAATGCAGTATCGCAGTAGATTCAGTAAATTCAGTGAGGGAGGAGTGTGTTGAGTATATTCTGGTATGTTCTAATTTTTTTCTTGGGGGCATCTGTGGGGAGCTTTCTTAATGTCTTGGTGACCCGAACAGTGCGAGGAGAGGGATGGGTCAAGGGTAGATCTAGATGCGATCATTGCAAAAAGACTCTAGCTAGCTATGACATGATTCCGGTACTCTCATACTTACTGTACAGAGGAAAATCAAGATGCTGTCATAAGCCACTTAGTTATCAACATCTGGTAGTGGAGAGTCTGACTGGATTACTGTTTGTGTGGTGGGCAGCGCTCTCCTCGGCATTTTTCTTGCTTGTGACCCAGCCTGGCCAGACTGCGCAGCCAGTGTTTTGGCTAATAACTGGGATCCTATTTTTGGCAATTGCCGTGAGTGATCAGTATTACGGGGTGATTCCCCTCCCCTTTGTCTGGATTGGGGTAATCCTGACTCTCGGGTACCGATTAATTCTGATTATGACTGGTACTTATATGCCAATGGATCTCGTGTGGTCAGTTGTGGCGGCAGGAGTGCTGTCTGGATTTTATCTGCTACTACGGGTGATTACGAGAGGAGCTGGAATGGGTGAGGGAGACGTCTGGCTGGCGATCTATCTGGGACTTGTGATGGGGTGGACGAGGATCCTGACTGGGACTATGGTGGCTTTTGTGGGAGGGTCGATTGTGGGAATAGTTCTAATTATGTTTAAGCTTAAGACTCGAAAAGAGACGATACCGTTTGGGCCGTTTATGGTGCTGGGTGCGATAGCTAGTTTGATCTGGGGGTGATGGAGCTTCTGAAGTGAAGAGTGGGGCTTTCGCGTGACTCAGTGGATGCGGAGAGTGCGGCGTCGAAACTAAGTTGGATGAGAGTGGGATCTGAGTCAGATGGGAGGCAGTCTAGGGTGAAGTTCGTGATATTGGCAGTAGAGGGCGAGATATAGACTCCAGAGTTGGAGGAGATGCGGCCAATTTCGTTATCTAGCTCGAGGTTGATAAGGGTCTCACCACCATCGGGACTAGTGAGAGTGAGCGAGTTCTGAGTGGAGTCGCAGAGAGTGATGTCTCTGGCGCCTCTAATGAGCTGTTTGAGCTGATTGACGGAGTAGTCCCCTACACTGCGCAGGTGCGTGGTGTTTTTGGTTCTGGTAGCAGTGACGGCGTTAATCAGGACTGCCGAGGAAATACCGATGGCCAGAATCGAGACCAAGCCTACTACTACAACTAGTTCGATGAGGGTGTAGCCCTTCGGCGTGCTCAGGACAAGCCCATTTTTTATTGCCATTTTGTGAGTTTTATTTCTAGAATATTGGTGTGGGTAGTGTTGCCTTCCCAACTGGTTGTTATGATCCCTGTGATGTAGTCGGAAGCAAGATTAGATAGATCTAAGCTAATCTCACGAGAAAAAACTGAGTCAGTGATAGTGTCACCTGACGCGCACTCACCATAATCGAGTGCCTCGAAGTCTATCTCGGTAGTTGGGAGCGTGGAGTTGAGACAGTAGGTCGTGTCGTTGGCTAGTGAATCTTCGGATAGATAATATGCAAGAGTGTCAAAGCCCAGAATATTTCTCATGTCGCGTAACCAGTCGTTAGCCTCGTATGAGTAGTTGGTGGCGTGATTGTTGTCACGTGAGAAGTCGCTAGTCTTTTGGGAGCGAGTTGCTAAGGAAAGAATCGAGACTAACCCAATCACGATCAGTGCGGAGGCGATAATAATCTCGAGAATGCTATCTCCTCGTCTTAATGTTCTGCGCAACTTCATTCTATGATCCCTTCGTACTCATATGTGCCTGATTTGTCGATAATGATCTGGTGAGTCTGGCTATTGGTGTCGAGATATTCGAGATCAAGAGTCGTGGCACCACCTAGATCAACGCCACCAACAAGAGGTCGGTAAGAAAAACTCTGCGTGGCACTAAAGGCAATATTGTTAATGGTGTGGGTCGTAGTTGCTCCGTCGACGGTTTCGCATAGTGGAGTAGTAGTGATGATATTTGAGTCAGCAGTGAAGGCCAGTTGGTATCCCTGGAAGGGACCAAGACAGTCTGATGGTCTGGTGCCAACGAGCGCAAGTTTGTGAGTGGAGTCGAGGATGGAGGTGATCTCTGTGGTAGCTGACTTGATTGCTTGTCTGCGTTGTGCACTGGAGTAGGCGTTAAAACCAAAAGTGGCAAGAGTGGTGGTGATCGTGATCGTGATCAGAAGCTCGATGAGGGTGAAACCCTGGGCAGATTTCATGTTTATGGGTGCTGAGTTTGGTAGTTGCAGGTGATCGTGCCACAACTGATGGCAGCGCAAGTATCAGGGATAGCTGGAGTGATTTCTAGGCCCGCACAGAGTGTGTAGGTGGTCGCAGTGTCTAGGGAGTATGCATATAGGTAAGTAGCTCCAGATGGGTCAGTGGGAAGGGAGTTGATGTAGTCAGGTGAGAGTAAGGCGGTATCAGCGGGATAGGTGCCGTTCTCGGAGCGGTAAGTCTCCAGACCTTGTCTGATTTGTTCAAGATCAGCTTGCCTCCTACTATCTCGAGTTTGTTTTTGAGCTGTGAGAAAGCTCGAGGTAAGAATAGAGATGAGGATGCCGATAATCGAGATGACGACTAGTAGTTCGATAAGAGTAAACCCTAGTTTCTTGTTCATAAGATTAGTATCTCAAGTTGCGGTTGACTAGTCAAGCCAGATTTGCTTAGATTGAGGTATGAATAAATACCCTAAAGGTCAAGTTGGATTGTTACTTCTTGTAGTGTTGGGACTGGTGATCTCGGTTGTGCTCTCTATTGCAGCACGAAGCCTGTCTGATGTAGTCTTGTCTCGACAGGAAAAAGAGAATAATGCTGCTTTTGCAGTGGCTGAACAGGGAGTGGAGGCGGCGCTTCTTGCGATTACGGAGGAAAATGTGCCGGCGGGATCTGTGTCTATTTCGGATGTGGCGGGATTGGTTGGAGGAGAGTACGCGGTAACTGGAGTTGAGAGCTTTGATCTATATGTAAAAGCGGGTGACCAGGCAGAGATAGATCTAGCAGGATCTTCTGGAAGCGTGAGTGTGAGCTGGACAAAAGCCAATGATCCAACGGAGGACGTGAGTTGCGTGGGTGAAGGTGATGGGAATGCGCCCGCAGCTCTTGAGATAATTGCGATTAAGTCTGATCTAAGTGTAGAGCGCGAGTATTACAATGGGTCGGGATGTGTGATATCCAATGGGTTTGACGCTAGTAGTCCGCATGGAGGAGAGTTTTTGAGTATGGTTAATTATGTTGTGCCAGCAGGTGGAACTAAGTTAAGGCTGAGACCGTTTTATTCTGGAGCTACTATTCAAGTTGAAGGATCTGGTCTCTCAACCCAGATGTATTTGGTGCAGTCTGAGGCAGAGGGAGGAGATTCTCAGAAAGAGATTGAGGTAAAGAGAACGCTAGATTCTGCGGGATCGGTATTTGATTATGCATTATTTTCGGGAGCAAGTATTGTTAAATAGTAGTATAGTTAATTAAAGGAGTAATCTGCCCATGAGTATGTATTTTGGATTGGATTTCGGTAACTCGAGTCTAAAAGCCGTGAGTGTGACGGGAGTGAATACGAATTCTTTTGTGCTATCTGGAGTTGGTTTGGTTCAGAACCCGGCAGGTTCGGTGGATTTTTTGGATGCAGAGGTTGTTAAGAAGCTAGCACCTGCTGTAAAAAATCTAATATCTCAATCCGGAATTCATGATAAGCGGGCAGTAATCTCGATCCCAGAGTCAAAGGTATATAGCAAGATTGTGAGCATGCCAACAATGAGTGATGCGGAGCTTTCGTCTGCTGTAAAGTGGGAGGCGGAGCAGTTTGTTCCGGTCCCAGTCTCAGAAGTAGAGATTGATTATCAGGTTGTTAAAGAAGCTCGCGACTCCACTCAGGGGCAATCCCTGGTCTATCTGGTTGCGGCACCGAAAAAATTATTACAGGCGATGGTGGATTTTGTGATCTCGATTGGGATCGAGCCAATTGCAATCGAGAGTGAGATGGTGGCGGTGTCCAGGTCAATGATGCATGGAGTTGAGAGTAAGGGATCAACACTCCTTATGCATATTGGTGCCCTCTCGACCGTGATGGGGATAGTCGACTCCGAGAGTTTGAGCTTTTCTCATTATATGAATACGGGTGGAGTGGCAATGACGCGTGGAGTATCACAGTTACTTAGTTTGCCGATTGCACAGGCTGAGGAGTACAAACGCACCTATGGACTAGATTCTGGACAGCTGGAGGGTAAGGTGAGGGAGAGTTTGATGATTGTGATGGAGTCAATTGTGGGGGAGGTTCGCAAGGCGATTGAGTATCATGCAACGAGTAATAAGGGGCAGGTAAATAAGATTGTGTTTTCGGGAGGAGGTGCTTATTTACCTGAGTTGAGCTCGTTTTTTGGTGAGAGATTCGAGGGAATTGAGATAATGATCGGCGACCCTTTTGCGTACGCTAAGATTGGACGTGATGTGCAGGTCCCACAGGAGAAATCAGCATATGCAGTGGCAGCAGGCCTGGCTCTAAGGATATTCTAGAGATGAAAAAACAAATCGGGATTAATCTACTCAAAAATAGGCGAGTTTTATCAGAGAAGGATTTTTTGCGTGAGAGGGAGATCTTGAAGTATGCAGTTACTGCTTTTGTGGCTACTTTGGTGGTCGTGATTGCTGTTGTTTCTTACCAATTAGTGTTAGCTCAGAAGCTAAAAAGAATTGAGAGCTCGATTACGAGTGTGACACGTCAGGTATCGGAGCATGTTGAGGCATCGGCTCAACAGATTTATCTTAAGAGTAGGCTTAAGTTAATTGCGTCATTTTTGGATGCTCGATCAGTGGCGAGAGAGGCTATTCAGGAAATATTTTCGATCACGATTCCGGGAGTAGTGGTGAGTGGGGTGAGTTTTCTAAGTGATAATGAGATGAGTGTTCAGCTGAGTGCGAGTGATGTCTTGAGTTTGGAGGCGGCTTTGCAATACTTAGAAGAAGGTGGTGGAGTGTTTACTCAGGTAGTGAGCGAGGGTGTGGTGAGGACTGCAGTCGGTGGGTATCAATTGCAGGCACGGCTAATGATGCCGATAGAGGGGAGAGAAATCTAATGGCAAAGGATGGAGTAAAAGGCTGGGTTCTGAGACATGATAGTTTGGCAAAGGCTGTGGGATTTGGGGTGGCAATAGTTTTGTTACTCTTAATTGCGTTATTACCTAGTATTCAGAGTGTGGGAGAACTGCAGAGTAAGATCAAAGTCAGAGAGCGCGAGGAGGAAAAATTGACAAGTAAAATGAGAGTTTTGAGTGGAATGGATAAGGATGCGCTTGCGGAGAGATTGGAAATCTTGGACTCTGCCCTGCCCCCTCGTAAGGATGTAGTGCTTTATTTGGCCACAGTGGATGGACTGTCGCGAGAGCTAGGTCTATCGTTTACGGGAATCTCGCTTGCGCCTGGGGACGTGACCGAGGCGAGCGCGAGCTCAAAGACTAGAAAACAAGATATCGTCAAGGGAGTGCATGTGCTTGAGACGGAGATCAAGATTAATGGAACGAGGGAGAAGATATATGAGTTTTTGCGAGTACTTGAGTTGACTAGTCCTCTGATG
The DNA here is from genome assembly GCA_963981525.1 of uncultured bacterium. Lineage (GTDB taxonomy): Bacteria > Patescibacteriota > Microgenomatia > UBA1400 > UBA12108 > CAXCDZ01. The sequence continues at coordinate 16,315 of CAXCDZ010000007.1, forward strand.
CAGATAACGAAAGTTGAGGTTGCGTCTCTAGGACTGCAAGAGGATAGCTATGTACTTTCTTTGAGACTTGGAATGTTGTGGGCAAGCAAAGATATCACGACTTCGAGTGGAGTAGTGGAGTTATTTACAGATAAAGAAGAGCTGTATTTTCAGGATCTAGCAGATTTGCGACAATTCGAGAGCAGTAGTATCACTGAACAGTCTGAAGGTATTGAGGGAACTGGGAAGTATGACTTGTTTGCGCCTATACTTCTACAGTCAGGGAATCCTCTTCCGCAGGAATCTGAACCTCTGGAGTCTCAGGAGCTGGTTCAGGAGTAATTTCTACAACTGGTGCAGCTTCTTCGACGATGACTGGTTGTTCGTTCTGATCTGAGAGAACAGAGACTCTGACTCGTAAGTCTTTCTGGATAGCAATGACGCGCATGATAGTGCGGATAGCTTTGATGACTTTTCCCTCTTTACCAATGACTCGACCTACATCATCAGAGTGAACTGAGATTGTGAAGTTGATAACACCATCTTCGTCGTGAGACTCGACTTTGACGTCATCTGGAGTAGTGGTGATATTCTTGAGGATAAATTCTAGTACTTCTTGCATGGGACTCCTTTTTTATTTTTTGGTAGATTTTTTTGGCGTTTTTTTGGCAGTGGGAGCTTTCTTGGTGAATTTGGCGACTAGCTGCCTGACTGTGTCGGTGGGCTGGGCGCCTTTTTTGAGCCATTCTTGATATTTTGGAAGATCGATCGTGAAAGCGGGAGGTTTGGCCAGTGGATTATAGTGACCTATGTGGTCCGTGAAGGCCCCATCTCGCTTACTTTTGGCTTCATTTATGATGATGCGATATTGTGGCTGATTTTTCTTGCCGATTCTGGTTAATTTTACTTTTAGCATAACGAGTGGAATTATATCAAACTGTGCCAATCATCTCAAGGGTCTTTTTTGCTGCGCTCTCCTGGGCAGCTTGCTTGCTCTTACCCTCCCCTATTCCGTACTCTTTGCCATCAATGATAGCAAGCATTTGGAAGGTTTTGTCGTGGTCGGGGCCTGCGTCACTAATGAGCTTGTAGGTGGGGGTAGTCTTAAATTTGGACTGAGCTATTTCTTGCATGAGGGATTTGTAGTCACGGTATGACTCTGACTCGATGATCTCGTCGATTTTGGGAAAGAGATTTTCCTGACAAAACTTGTCGCATGCCTCGTATCCCTGATCTAGATAGAGTGCGCCAAGGAATGCCTCGAAGGTGTTGGCAAGGAGTGAGGTGTTATTTCTGCCACCGGTGGCTTCTTCTCCACGAGACATGAGAATGAGCTCTGAGAAGTTGAGGATGCTGGCAGATTCGGCGAGACTCTCGGTTCTGACGAGGGAAGCGCGAAGGTTGGTGAGCATACCTTCTTGATACTGGGGGTACTTAGAGTACAAGAACTTACTGGTAGCGAGCTCAAGAACTGCGTCACCTAGATACTCAAGTCTTTCGTTGGACTCAGAAAATTCAGTGGACTCGTTGAGATATGAGCGGTGGACGAAGGATGAACGAAATAGGTTCTGGTCGGTAAAGAGTTTGGAGAGATCGAGAGGATTAGTTGTAGTCATGATGATTTGATTGTAGCAAGAATGGTACCTAGTACGCCATTGACAAAACTAGAGCTGTTTTCGGCGCCGTAGGTCTTGGCGATCTCGACGGCTTCGTCGATTATGACTTTGGGGGGAGTATCGGTATGGAGTAATTCGTAGGTGCCGACTCTGAGTACGGCCAGGTCAATTCTGTTGATGTTTTTGAGTGGCCATTCGGGAGCGGCTTTTTGGATGGCAGCGTCAATTAATTCGAGATTATCCATGAGTTCTTGGTTGAGATTGGAAATTTGAGTCTGGTAGCTACTCGCATAGAGTGACTGGACGAGCTTGATCCGTTTGAGATGTCGGGGGTCAGAAGATGTTTTCATGAAAAAGTTACTTTTTGCAGTTACGGCAAATATTGTGGGATTTTTTGATTCTTCCACAGTTTTTGCATTTAACTAGCTTAGGGAGCTTGAGTTTGATAGCAGCTCTCCTCTTGCCTTTGCGTCTGGTACTGATACGGCGTTTTGGTAGTGGTGTCATATGAAGGAAATTATACAAGGCAAGGATAAAATGTGCAATCGGAGGATTCTGAGGGGCCAAATAGAAATTAGTTTTCTAATTAGCACTGCAAAGTTACGAACCTTGTTGGTTATTGGAGCTCGTTACAATCGAGAGTTAGGCGTTTGATGGGTCCTGGATCACTATCTTGGACAAACTCTCTGTATTCTTCGTATGGATTGTTTCCGTATCTGGAGAGAACGTCAGAAGTCTTAACCCAGTCCTCTGATCTGGTGCCTAGATAGTTCTGATACGATGAGTATGGATAGTGAGCGAGATCTTGGTTGCAAAGTTCGTAACTTTGTTTATTATGTGCTGGGTTGCGGTGGATGTACTTAGTGAGATAGAGCCATTGCATTTCATTTTCAATCAGAATGTTCTTATATCTCCCTTGCAGGATCGTGCCGGAGTGGTGATAGCGTGAGTTGTAATACATGGCGTAACCTATTGAGAGGCGTCTCATGAGGTTGGAGATAGTAATTTTTTCGTCAACCTGTTGGAGCATGAGATGGAAGTGGTTGGGCATGAGACAGTATGCGAGGAGTCTGTATGGAAGTTGGGCAGGAATTGATGTTTTTTCAACAAGGTTCGTAACTTTGTTCTGTCTGCGGTTGATGATACTGGGTGGTGTGCCTACTGGGTGGAGTAGATAGTAACGGAGGATCTGGGTGAATGTGTTGTAGTCTCTGGCGTCATGAAATAGTAATCTCTGGTGGGCACCGCGATTGTAGATATGGTAGTAGCACGTTGGGTAGAAGTTGCGCTGGTAATAGACGCTGGGCATTATTGTAAGTATAGCTGAGATGTCAACAAGGTTCGTAACTTTGTTTTGCAGCCTGATAGGTATCTCTGAGTAGCTCTTGATCGTAGATGCTTGCGAGTTTGAGTGCGAAGAACCCACTCTGAGTAGAGCCAAAGATCTCTCCAGGTCCACGCTCTTGCAAATCAAAGAGGGCGAGTTTGTCTCCTTCTCTGGTACGAATGAAGTATTTGAGTCTTTCTCTGGCCTTAGCGGTGTTGGTTTCTGAGAATAGGAGGCAGTATCCTTGATCTCCTCCCCTCCCTACCCTACCGCGCAATTGGTGGAGGGTGGCGAGACCAAAGCGATCGGCATTCTCGATCACGATGATGTTGGCCGCGGGGACGTCCAGGCCTACTTCGATCATGCTGGTGGCAACGAGAATCTGGGTGAGGCCAGAGCGAAAGCTCTCCATGTGCGCGAGTTTTTCCTGATCCTTCATTTTGCCATGCATGATGTCGATGGTTTGTTCTGGGAAGGTTTTTTTGAGTTTGGCCTCGAGGTCTTTGAGCGACTTGAGTGGAGTCTGGTCTTGCTCCTCGGCTTGCTCGATGAGAGGGGTGACGAAAAAGACCTGATTCCCTTTTTCTATCTCGGTTTTGAGCCAGGAATACGCGTCAAATCTTTTGGTTTCTGGGACTGCGAAGGTTTTGACGGGAAGTCTACCACTAGGCAGCTCGGTGAGGTAGGTGATGTCAAGCTGGGAAAACAGAGTTTGTGCAAGACTGCGAGGGATGGGGGTGGCGGTCATCATAAGTGAGTGAGATGAAAATAAACCGAGACTATCCCTCTGCTTGACACCAAAACGATGTTGCTCGTCGATGATGGTGAGTCCGACGTTACTAACTTTTTTCGTGAGTAGCGCGTGGGTGCCGATCACGATATCGGTGTCCAAACTCCCTTTGTTACTACCTGTTACGAGTGAGGTAGTGAGTCCGAGGGGTGTGAGGAGACTCGTAAAGGCTACGTGGAGCTGATTGGCGAGGATGAGCGTGGGAGCCATCACAATAGTGCGGTGTCCTGCGGAGTGGGTTGCAAGAGCCATGACCACTGCGATGATGGTCTTGCCGCTCCCAACCTCTCCTGCAAGCAGTCTATTCATGGGAGTACTAGACTCAAGATCCAGAAGAATCGAGTTGATGGCCTTTTTTTGTGAGTTGGTGAGCGTGAAAGGGAGTGAGCTAATGAATTGTTGGACTACGAGACTGTTGATCTTGAGTGGTTTTGTGAGTTTTGCCTTGTCATGTTTTTTGGTGAGTGCATTGAGCTGGAGTCCGTAGAGTTCTTGGAACGAGAGTCGGTGGATTGCGCCTTCAAGGACCGTCCTTGTAGGGGGCGTGTGGATGGTATTGAGAGCAGTTGTGTAGTCTAGTAGTGAGTACTCCTTAATTATTTTGGCAGGTAGTGGGTCAGGAGGGAGAATGTCTGACTCGAGAATCTTTTTGATTTTTGTCCGGAAAATCCAGGGTTTGAGTGAGCCCATTTGTCTATAGATCGGGACTAGTTGATTGGTGAGCTTGCTCCCCTCATCGACTTTGGTAAGTTCTGGTGAGACGATTTGCTTGACTCCGCGGAACTCGTCGAGTTTGCCTTTGATCTGATAGGTGGCATTGGGATTGACGGAGCGCGTGATATAGGGCAAGTTAAACCAACGGAGCGTGATCTTGCCAGTGTCATCTGTAAAGGTGGCGAGTTGGGTGGTGACCCGAGTAGTTTTTTTGCTGATTGGTTTGGATAACTGCCCCTGGAGAACGATATACTCCCCTAGCTCGGCATTTTTGGCAGTCGTAGCCTGATAAGCACGGTATGTGCGGGGGTAGGTCTCGAGGAGATCAGTGAGTGTGGTTATATCTGCTTTTAGTAGTGCTGAGGCTGTTTTGGGGCCGATGCCAGTGAGATCAGTAAGAGTCATGAGGTCAGTATATCAGCCTGCCTGCGCAGGCAGGCGTGTCAACATATCGGTGTTAGGGGAGGAAGGGAAGAATGGAGGAGGCGATGAGAGCGAGGGTAGCTACCGCTGAGACGATGACCCAAGTTTTGCGCTGACGGCGAGTTAGTTTCATTTGATTAGCTTTCGGCGAGTATTTTTACCAAATTTGATCTCAGATCCCTGGACGAGTGCGTCAAGATCAGTGAGTTTGTTGCCATCCACCTCTACCCCACCTTGCTGTATTACTCGCTTGATCTCGCTGTTGCTGAGCGCGAGGTCGGCATTTTTGAGGGTCTCGAAGAGTGTGTTTAGAATAGTAATGGGTGCGAGTGAAGGATCTACTGCCTTGGCACTAACTATGGAGTCGTAATGCTTGGCGGCTGAGCTTGCGGCAGACTCACTGTGGAGTTCTTTGGTGATCTCGAAGGCCAACCTCTTCTTGTTTTCGATGGGCTTATCGGAATCAAGAGCCTGGATCTCTTCCATCTTAAGATCCGTTAAGAGCTCGTAGTAGGTAGTAATCATGTTGTCGTGCATAGCCATGATCTTGCGGTAGATGTCCTCGGGAGATTCTGTCAGGAAAATGCAGTTGCCGGCAGACTTGCTCATTTTTTTGCCATCGGTTCCATTGATCATGGGGGTAGTGAGGACGAATTTGTCCCTATTGTTCATTTTCTTTTGGAGCTCGCGACCTATTAGCATGTTGAACTCCTGGTCAGTGCCACCGATCTCGAGATCTACATCCATCACAACTGAGTCATAACCTTGGAGGAGTGGGTACATGGTTTCGTGGTACCAGACAGGATCACCTGCCTTGATGCGTCTGGTAAAACTCTCCCTTTTGAATAGTTGGGTGGCGCTGATGTTGCTACCAATTTTGATGATGTCGCGGAGGGTGAGCTTGGTCAGCCAGTCACCGTTCTGGCGGATTGTGACGAGGTCAAAGTCAACGATCTTACTCACTTGCTCTTTCCAGCCACGAATATTTTCGTCAATTTGTGCTTGGGTGATAATCTTGTTCCCCCTGCCCTTTTCGCGTTTGCTAGGGTCCCCAGCGAGCACTGTGCCGGTGCCAAAAAGAAAGATGACTTCGTGTCCTGCGCGGGCAAAATCCATGAGTTTGCGGAATCCGATGGTGTGGCCGAGATGAAGATCCTTGAATGTTGGATCAAAGCCTTGATAGAGGCGGATTTTTTTGCCGGAAATTAACTTCTCGAGTCCTGCCTTGGTTGGGAGGATGTTTGCGACGCGTCTGGTGAGGAGGTCTGGGTTATCTGTGTTAGTCATATGGATGATTCTAGCATGGTTAAGTGAGTGAGTGTAGTGATACTATGATTTAAATCATGATATCACTTAGCTTGTTTTTTCTGTGAGATCTTTGACTGGATTAAAATAATTATGAGTGGTAATAGAGTGGAAAGTAGTGCATATGGATTTTCCTGCCAATTAATAAGACCAGGATATTGATATGAGGAAATAGGATACAAGAAAGGTGTGGTGAGGCTGGTATGACCTGGAATATCGATAACGATGTGGAGAAGCCAATATATTTGTGTGAGATCAATCCTTCGAAAAATTAGAGAGCTGAGTGAAAAGAATAGAGCCCAGATAACAATACTGTGAGAGAGGCTATATAGGAGTGTAAACCATTCCGGAGAGTTGAGCCACTGATAAGGAATGTAAGGATTATCCGAAAGGAGTAGGGAGATGACCGTGAGCTAAAATATTCATACTATTTAGTATTATGCAGGTAAAGTGTGAGTAGTTACAACATGTTGCATGATTGTGGTCAACATGTATACTCGGGAGTATGACTCAAGATTGGGCAAAGACGTGGAAAAAG
>CAXCDZ010000008.1:0-22851 GCA_963981525.1 uncultured bacterium
TTACCCGAATGTCAAGATTGCATTGCCTACAAGGTCGGACCTTGAAGGAGGATGTCTAGGTCAGTTGAGTAGTGTGAGAGTGCGGCGAGTGACATCGAGGAGATTGTCTAGCTTGAGTGCGTCACTGAGCGAGAACCAGCGATATTCTTGGAGCTCCCTACCATCTAACTTAGGTTTTTGATCCCCCACTAGGTGACATTCGCACTGAAGAGCAACTATGTGAGTTGGTTTGTAGAAATCCTTGCTATTTACGAACTCCACAACCTCGATCACGCGATCGTACGCTACATCTAGTTCAGTTTCCTCTTTGACCTCGCGAATAAGAGCACTCTCAATTGTCTCACCCCAGCCAATATGCCCGCCCATCACAACCCATTTACCCGGCCATTTGTGTGACTTGACTAGGAAGACCTCTCCCTTATCGTTGCGGATGAATCCTCCGACGACTACCTTTGGGAATTGCTTTGTTGGCATGAGGATATTTTACGCTTTTGCTAAAGCAGAAGTGAGTTATTTGTTTTTACAGGTGTACTTGCTGCGATAGTAGGAGTATTGGTTGTGGGGAATGTCTTGCTGGATGGCGTTGACCTCTACCTTGGTAAATGTGTCGGTATTGCTGAGATAACAGTGACCCAGAAAAATGATCTTATCTCCAATTTTGTCAAAGTAGATCTCTCCTAGACGATTGTTGATGATGGCGAAACACCAGTAACTCATTTGTCAGATTTTCCTTGTAGTTTTTGTAGAATGATAATGGCCTGACTGTCGAAGCGAGTACAAGCAAACCATTTTTTACCTAAATCTTTGATGGAGGCGCCGAGATGATAAACATCTTGTTGGTCGATGATTAAAAATCGATCATGGGAGAGGGCAAATTGTTTGAGAATAATGGGTGGGTATTGGGAGTTAAACTTATCGAGATCGAGAGTTATTGCTTGGGTAATGGTCTTGCAGTAGATAATTGTCTTAACCTTGGGTTTGCGTTTGATAAATAGAGATAGAGTTCTCTCGTCGATGTAGTTATCTATAAGGATGATCTCTTGTTTGGCGGAACGAATAATCTTGGAAATGAACTCGTGAGCATCGAAAAACTGACCCTCAAAGAATAACTTGTGTTGAGGGAGAGTGTTGGCTCTAGAGAGTGCGTTGAAGACTTGATCGAATTTGTGATCTGTTGATAACTCAAGCTTGAGCTGCCTGGACTCTAACTTGTTGAGTTGGTGATAGATGGGAGCGCTTGTTAGGACATGATTGCGGAGAGAGACAAAGGTGGACATGATCTGAATGCTCATCTTGATTGCAATATCACTGCGGAGAACGGCGGAAAGCATGGCAACTCCTTGCTCGGTGAAGGCATAAGGATGATATGTTCGTCCACCTTTTTTGTTTGAGGTCACAAATTGTGACCTCAATATAGTATTTGAGGTCGCAAATTGCGACCTCAAATCTTCGTGCTCTTTTTTGGCAAGCTGAAAGCAGAACTCCTTTGGAAATCTATCAATGTTTCTCTTGACGGCTTGATTGAGAATTTTTGTTTCTGTTTGATAGAGAATCGCTAAATCCTCATCTAACATGACCTGGACGCCACGGATGGTGTGGATCTTGCGACTAATATCTTGATCTGTGGGGATAAGTTGATTGGGCATAGATCCATGCTATACCCAAATGATATACGAAGTCAAGGAGTTCGAACTACTGAGTGGGGATACCACTCGGGTAACAGTGATCGCGGAAGTCGCAGTTGCCACAATGTTTGGAATCCGAGGTACGAGGGAACTCAAGCGCTCTTATCTTAGCCATCGTGTCGCGAATGATGAGCTTGAGATCTTCTACCTCTTCCCTGGTGATCGCGACTGAGTATCGACCTGATTTGCCCTTGTCGGACGGCACACTAACAAAGTCGAGCTCTGCCTGATCAAAGGTCATGTTAGCGATCCTTTTTTCAAGATCAATCAAGAGCCTGTAGAAAACTAATTGTCGCTTGAGATCTCCCTGACTGTCACGGGTCTTCCCTTCTATCTGACCTTTGGTCTTACCCTTGCCTGTTTTGTAGTCGATGACTCTGATTGTGCGATCCTTCTCACTACTCCACTCGATGCGGTCAATCTTGCCTGTGAGGGTGACATCGTCGAGCTGAACCTTGAAGAATTTCTCTAAGTAAAGTGGGTTCTGGAAGTCAGGAGCAAAGAAGTCATAATAAGCGGAGAGGATCTTCTCGCCCTCTTTGTGCCTGAGTAGGTAATCCTGTTTGGTGAGCACCTCACGCTCTAGCGCGTGGGTGAACTCCATGAGAAGGTATCCTTTGGTTGGGAGCTCTTTGGTATCCAAAAGTGACTGATAAAAATGCTCGAGACTAGTGTGAACTGCTGTGCCAAAGGCGAGATGGGGCTTTTTGCTATGGGGAACCTTGAGCAGTTTGTCTAGCTTAAACTTGTAGGGACACTGAAGATAGAGATTGAGGGAGGTTGGGGAGAGTGCGAAGTCGTCTACTAGCTCCGCAAGAAACGCCCGCTCTTCTTGTGAATAATCGGGCTCAGGAGCTGTGGTAAGGAGGGTCTCGAGATGATCGTGTGCCTGTTCCTCGACCTGAGTTGTGTCGAGCTCAAGCAGGTCACCTCCCTCCCCTAGTTCTGCCACAAACATCGAGGGAATGGTCGCGCGCGAAGAGTTGTGATTGGTGTATTCTGTGGCATAGCTAATTGTGAGGGAGCGACGAGCGCGAGTGGCTGCGACGTAGAAGAGACAGCGGTCTTCTTCGTTTTTGTCTTTTTCGTCCAGATTGGTGTTTTCTAGAATGGCGGAGGGGAGCTTGATCAATCTAACGATTCTCTTGTTGCCCCAGTGTTTGTCGACTGCGCGGTACAGATAGACATGATCCCACTCCATGCCTTTGGCGGAGTGAGCGGTGGTGAGGATTATGGCATTATCGCTCTTGCCGTAAGTGGGTTCAGGTAATCTGAGGTTGTTCTGTTCCATTAAGCCAAAGTTATCTAGGAAACCCGCGAGATTGAGAGTAGGACTCTGACGTGTCATTTTTTTGACTTCGTCAAAAAGAGCGTTAAGACGAGAAACGTGATGATGAGAGTCGGGCTGCCCGAGAGCCCAGGCAAGGTATCCTGATTCGTTGAGAATAAGCTCAAAAGTCTCGGGGAAAGTGTGGTGAGAATCTAGTCTACTAAAGCGAGTGAGGTTACTGAGTGTGGTGTCAATTGCGGGGCGAGTCTCGAGCGTAAGTGAGTCAAGAAGTTGAGAGTCTGAGATCGTGTCAAAAAGAGAGAGCTTACTACTAGCGGCCAGGCGCACAACACGGAGAATATCCAAGGGAGCAATCGCAAAGATGTCATGGTGGAGGAGAGTAAAGAGATCCTCGTCCTCCTGATTGTGACGGAGAGAGTCAATGACGCGAAATAGTCGGACGAGATTCTGGATAGTGAGATCGTGGATAGCGTTGGCGCCTCTGCTAATTGAGTAGTCGATGTCGTACCTGGCGAGCGCGTCGGCAATGACACTAGCCTCTTTGTTAGTGCGATAGATGACTGCGATATCACTAGGAGAGATACCGGTCGCAATTTTCTCTTGAATATCTTGGGCCAGGAAGATCAGTTCTGCTGTACCACTACCGAGGGAGGCAAGGCGCAGGGGCTCGCTCTCTTTGAGTTGTGAAACCAGATGCGACTCCAGGCCAGGCACGACGTCGTTGATCCTGAGCTGGTTGTGAGAAATAAGAGAGTCGGCAGAGTCGAGGATGTGCTGACCGCTACGATAGTTGCTGGTGAGAGTGATGACGAGCGCGCGGGGGAAGTTTTTGACGAAACTGAGCTGGTTCTCGATCGAGGCTCCGGAAAATCTGTAAACACATTGATCGGGATCGCCGACTACAAAAATATTGGCTTCTTGACCCCAAAAACTAGCAAGGAGGAGAAGGAGCTCGTTCTGGGCCGTGTTGGTGTCCTGATACTCATCAACTAGCAAGTACTGGAAGCGTTCCTGGAGTGAGAGGAGGAAGTCGGGATGAGTGCGTAGAGCAACTACTGTAGAGTTGATCATGTCGTCATAGTCAAAGCGATGTGAGCGCGCTAGCTCCTGCTGATAAGCGCGGTAAAGAGTGAGGAGTTCCCTGTTTTTGCCGAGTTCTCTCGTGCGCGAGTTGCGCTCGGTTTTGGTCATAGTATCCGAGTCATCTTCTTCTAAATTGTCCCTTTCCTGATCAAGCAAACTGGAGAACTCATCAATACTAATCCCCTCTCGCTTGAGGTCAGAGAGCGCGTTAATGATCGCGCTGGTGTAGTGATGAGGTGCGCCGACTGGACGAATAAGGGCGAGATCTGAGTCATCGATGAGCTTGTGAATGAGCTGGAGACGCTCTAGATCAGAAAGAGGCTCTGCAGAAGGATCGAGAGAGAAAAAGTCGGGACTATTCCTGATAATCTCATCACAAAAACTATGAAAGGTGCTGATGTTGATGTGGTAGGCGGGAGTACCGATCAAGCTAACGAGTCTTTCTCGCATGGCGCGTGCTCCTGAGTCGGTAAAGGTGAGGGCGAGAATGTTGTCTGGATTGGTGTCGGTCTTGTCCAGGATGTTGGCAATGCGAAGGGCGATGGTCTGGGTCTTGCCAGTACCGGGACCAGCAACGACCATGACTGGGCCGTCGATCTGATCGACGGCAGTTTTTTGTTCCTTATTGAGTTGATCGTAAGCTTGTTTGAAATTTGTCATACTAATAGTATAGTGATTCGAATCATTAGATTATTAAGTTAGTTTGTTTTTGTCTGGAAGAGTGGAGTCAGGAAGAGAGTGGGTGGTGTCTAGCTTGTGGCCAATACTAGTGATGTTTTTTTCTAGTTCTGAGAACTTGTTGGTGGCGTTGTTGAGATGGGAGCCCAGAGTGGAGAGTGTAGTCTCCGTGGCCTCGTAATCCTTACTGATGGCGCGCATAAGCTGGAAGACCTCCTTAGCCTTAGTCTCTATTTTGCGACCCTCAAATGAGAGGAGGATGGTCTGAAGCGAGGCGTAGAGGGTGTTGGGCGAGACTGGGTATACCCGACGAGTGCGAGCATACTCCATAAGTTCGTCAGCGCTAGCAATCTCGTAAAAAACTGATTCGGAGGGAATATACATGAGAGCGAAGTCGAGAGTGTTCTCGGCAGGCAAGATATATTTGCCACTGATCGCGCGAACGTGCGATTTGATGTCACGGAAGAAGGCGCGCTTGAGTGGAGGTTGATCTGAAGTATTAGCTCCTCTCATTTTCTGAAAGTTTTCCATGGGGAATTTGGAGTCGATGGGGAGAAGTCCAGCATCAGTCTTAATCACCAAGTCGACTTTTTCGCCTGACTTGAAACTATGTTGGAGTGAGAAAGAGCTCGTGGGAAACATCTGAGCCACAAGATCCTTGAGCACCATCTCACCAATATTACCTCTGAGCTTGGGGGAACGGAGGAATTGGTGGAGCTCCTGCATAGAGCGACTCACCTCCGAGAAGGCGCCGGCCTCTTTTTTTAGGTCGGCAATGACTTGGGTAGCGTGAATTAGTCTATCTTGGATATCGTGATTGTTCTGGGTGAGAGAACTGTTGACCGAGTTCTTGGTGGAGTCGATCGAGTCCCTGAGAAGATGGAGATCTTGCTTGAACATGTAATATAGCAAGAAAAATCCGATGATCATAAGCCCTGCAATGACTAGAAGCGTGAGTGAATCCATAATCACATTCTATCACCATGTATACTCGTTAATAATCCCCCTTCGCCCTTTGGGCTACGGAGGGACTGCACATATTTTTATAAATAGAAAAGAGTGTTTGTGAAATGGATTCTAAGGATACTATCTCTGGTGCTGTGCTGGGGAAGTGTGGTGGCAATTATCATGTATGTGGATCCTGATAAAGTGCGTGATGTTGGCATTGCGGGACTGTATCTACCGATTGTTGCGAGCATAGGTATCTCTAGTTGGTACAGCATGCTGCTAGCGACTAAGTCCATCAAGTACGCGAGTGCGCTCACCCTAATCGTGTTAGCAGCACTGATCATGATGATTTTCCAGGTAATGAATGTGCTGATTGCGGTTGCCCTGATAGGAATGCTGGTGTTTTTAGGCTTGACTTTCTTTGGGCAAAGTTGATATTGTAGAGACATGGTAAATAAAATGAGTAAAAGTATTGAGAATCAGGTATACAAAATACTCTACCAAGTAATGGCTGACATGAAGAGTGAAGAAGAGATGGAAATCCTTCTTAAATCTTTGCTAACTGAAAGTGAGTTATTGGCAGTATCGAAGCGTTTGGCAATTGCAGTTTTCTTGGATAAGGGACAGAGTTATGACAGGATCAAGGATATTCTCAAGGTAAGCTCGGCGACGATTGCCTCAGTATCTGAATCGATGGGAGAGCAAGGGATCCAAAAAGCAATCCTGAAGGTCAAGGCAGAGGAGTGGGCGGATATGTGGAGTATCAAGATCTCCAGGGCGCTTGAAAAGCTGTTAAAATAAAGGAATGACAAGTAAGTTTTACCTGACGACGACGTTGCCGTACGTGAACGCGAAGCCGCATATTGGGTTTGCCCTAGAGATTATCCAGACTGACGTGCTCGCGCGACACCACGCAAACCTTGGAGAAGAAGTTTTTTTTAATACAGGTACAGATGAGCACGGCAAAAAAATCTATGAGAAAGCTCTAGAGAGTAAGCAAGATCCGCAGGAGTATGTGGATGAGTATGCCGAGAAGTTTGATGACCTCAAGAAAGCACTCAACCTTTCTTACAATAATTTTATTCGTACGACTGACAAGAATCACGTCCTGGCAGCACAAGAAATCTGGAAAAGATGCAACGAGAATGGATATATCGAGAAGAAAATTTATAAGACCAAGTACTGCGTGGGGTGTGAGCTTGAGAAGACTGATAGTGATTTAATTGAAGGCAAGTGTGAGTTTCACCCAACACGTGAGATAGAACTGATTGATGAGGAGAATTATTTCTTTTTGTTCTCCAAGCTAGAAAGACAACTACTAGAGCTATATGCAGATAACCCCGAATTTGTGGTGCCTGCCAATAGGCAGAAGGAAATTGAGAATTTTGTGAAGTCAGGGCTGTCAGACTTTTCGATCTCAAGACTTAAGGAAAAAATGCCATGGGGGATAGAGGTGCCCAATGACCCAGATCATGTGATGTATGTGTGGTTTGATGCGCTAACTAACTACATCTCTGCGTTGGGATGGCCAGACGATATGAATAAGTTTGAGAGTTATTGGGGAACAAATGAAATACCAAATGCTGTGCAGATTGCTGGCAAGGATAACCTGAGACAGCAGAGTGCAATGTGGCAAGCAATGCTACTAGCTGCAGAACTACCAGTGAGCCGTCAGATCATGATCCATGGGTTTATCACTAGTGACGGACAGAAGATGAGTAAGTCAATTGGGAACGTAATTGACCCGATGGAGTATGTGGAGAAATATGGCACAGATGCGCTCAGATACTATTTGCTAGCAAAAATTAATCCTTTTGATGATTCTGATTTTACGAAGGATAAGTTTGAGACTGTGTATAAGGCTGATCTCCAGAATGGACTAGGGAATCTGGTGGCAAGGGTTGCGGGGTTATCACAGGATGGCAAATGGCAAATGGCAAATGGCAAACAGGAGATTAGTGAGGACGTAAAAGAAAAAATAGAGGAATATAGATTTGACCTGGCACTAGCAAAAATCTGGGAGAGAGTGCGAGGTGCAGACAAGATAATCAGTGAGAACAAAATCTGGACATTGGAGAATACGGCGAAACAACCCTTTCTTGATGATCTGGTCTCAGTGATCAGGCAAATTGGAGTGGATCTAGCACCATTTATGCCGGTTACTGCAAGTAAGATCACGAAGTGTTATCAAGGAGAGAAAATCCTCAAAGAAAATCTATTTCCCAGATTAGGGATATAGGGAGATAGTACATAGGGAGATGGGAACAAGTATGCTGATTGATACGCATTGCCACCTAACAGATGAGCGGTATAGTGCGGATGTTGAGCAGGTGATCAGACGAGCGAGCGTAAATGGAGTGGACAAGATGCTCTGCCCAGGAACAAGTGTGCAAGATAGTGAACAAGTAATCAAACTTGCAAGAAAATACCCTGAAATAGTTTACGCGGCAGTTGGAATACATCCAGAGGAGATAATCGAGGATAAAAGTTCCGATCACTCGCTAAAGCAAGGATCGGAACTAAGAAAACTATTCGAGAGTAATCGAGAATACATAGTGGCAGTGGGAGAGGTAGGGACAGACAGGAATACTGAAAAACTAATTTCGCGAATGAGTGAACAGAAAGAGATGTTTCGTGTGCAGTGCGAGATCGCGCTTGAGTATGACCTGCCTGTCGTGGTGCATACCAGAGATAGTATGCAAGAAACGCTGGAAGTGCTCGACCAGTTGCCCAGTATGCCCAGAGGCCATTTTCATTGCTGGTCAGATTCTGATGAGGCATTGGACGCTGTGCTAGCGAGAGGATTCTATGTCGGGTTCTGCGGGAATGTCACTTACAAGAATAACGAAAAGTTACGAGAACAAGCTAAGCGAGTCCCGGGTGATCGACTACTCTTGGAGACTGATTCTCCCTATTTACCGCCTATGGGCAAGCGTGGGGAGCGAAATGAGCCTGGAAATGTTAAAATAACGGCTACCGTGATTGCTGAGACTAGAGGGATAGGTGTCGAGGAGGTTGCGGAGATCACATCACACAACGCTAACAAGCTATATGGAATCTGATTATGAAAAAACTACGCAAGTGGGTGCGAAGACATCCAGTTAGAACACAGCGATTTTTGGAGATCTTGCCGGGGAGTGTAAGCTGGTTTCTAATCCTGTTCCCTATCTGGGGATCTCTTGTAGTACCAGAGTTTGTAGCTTACTACATTATTGCTTTTTCTGTGTACTGGTTTTACCGGTCAAGCATCACGGCGATACTGGCAGCTCTAGGTTACTTTAAGCTCAAGAGCTACCAAGTTTATGACTGGATGGGAGACGTGAGGGGATTCCCTGACTGGAAACAGGTTAACCATATCATCGTGATCCCGACATATATGGAGCCAGTGACGACCCTAAGAAGAACGCTCAAGCACCTTGCAGAACAAACATTCCCTGTTAAGAATCTTCATGTAATGCTGTCTTTTGAGGATCGTGAGGGTAAAGAAGCAAAGACAAAAGCCGCGAAGTTAGAAAAAGAGTTTGCGGGAGTTTTTGGAAACTTGTGGGCAACTCACCACCCCGACTTGCCAGGTGAGGTGAAGGGCAAGTCATCCAACACGAGCTGGGGGGCAAAAGAAGCTAAAAGAATGTTAATTGATGAGCAGGGAGTTGATATTAAGCACACCACGATTACGAGTGAAGATGCAGATGCGCTTATGCATCCATCCTACTTTGCGTGTTTGAGTTATCATTTTTTGGATGATCCAGACAGGTATCACAAGATCTGGCAAGGAATACTGCTGTTTTATAACAACATCTGGAAAGTACCGATGCCAGTGCGCGTGTTCTCGTCGCTTGCCTCTGTGATGTCTTTGTATATGGTGACGCGCAAAGATAGATTGATTAATTTTTCGACTTACTCAGTATCTCTACTTATGATTGATGAGATTGGATATTGGGATACAGATGTAATCCCGGAAGACTGGCGACTTTTCTTTAAGGCGTTTTTTGCTCGAGAAGGAAAAGTGATTGTGGAACCCATCTTTCTGCCGATTAATGCTGACGCGGCGGAGGCAGAAGGAACGATGAAAACACTGGTTAACCAATATGAGCAGGTTAAGAGGTGGGCATGGGGAGTATCTGACACTCCATATGTGATCAAGAAATGGCTGATGAGCGACGATGTTCCATTCTGGGAAAAAACGATTCGCGTGCTTAGAGTTATTGAAGATCATTTCTTGTGGCCAGTGAATTGGTTTGCGATTACGATTGGAGCATTGATGCCACCACTGCTGAATGACAAATTCTCAAGAACGATTATTGGTAAGACCCTGCCTCAAGTAACCAGCGGAATCCTAACGCTATGCTTGATGGCAATGGGGGTAATCCTAATCATAAACTTTCGGTTGCGGCCCAAACGAGTGGGGAGAAGTATTCCCCTACTCTCACCTCTGTGGGAGCTGGTGGAGTTTATCACGATGCCGGTAGTTGGATTCTTTTTTACCGCGCTCCCTGGCTTAGATGCGCACACAAGGTTGATGCTCGGGAAATATCTAGAATACAGAGTGACTGAGAAGGTGGCGCCAGAGGATGTTCAACAACCATGATTATGAAATGCATGTTTAGGTAGTGTAAGATAAAAGCATGCGGAAATTGATTGCTAGATCTGAAAAGTGGTGTAATAAGAGAGAGTGGCTGATTTTCCTGATTTTACTTCTGATTACGCTACGACTGCCGAGCTTATTTACGCCACATTACTACGGGGATGAGGAGATCTACTTTGTGATGGGGAGAGCGTGGAGAATGGGAGTGCCGATGTATGAGATGATGTTTGACCATAAGCCACCTCTCATTTACATCATGGCGGGTGTGTTTAACACGGTGTATTTGTTTAGGGCTGCTCTGATGGGATGGATGATCCTACACACAATCTTTTTCTGGAAATTGGCCAAGTTAATTTTTGCTAAATCTAAGAAATATCTGGTCTATATTAGTAGTCTCTTGTTTGTGATCCTGAACAGCTTGCCGGCAGTTGAGGGGAATATCGTGAACGCGGAATTAATGATGATGATGCCGATCACACTATCACTCCTACTGATCTATAAGGCCAAGCCTAATGAGTGGCAGAGATATCTAGTTGCTGGATTAGTGGCTGGGATTGGATGGCTGTTTAAGGTGCCGGTGATGTTTGATGTGGCAGCGATCACGCTGTACATGTTCGTTTTCCGTAAGAAAAACCTTAAGGAAGGAATAATTGCTTTGTTTTCGAAATCGTCAATCGCATATGTAGCGGGTTTTGCGCTCCCTCTCTTGGCAACGTTTGCGTATTACTATCTCAAGGGTCATGGGGAGAGTTATCTAGCGACTGTGTTTTCGGTGAACCTCTCATATGTAAGCTCATGGGAGACAAGTGCATGGGCATTTAATCCGTTTAAGAGCAGTCTAGTAGTGCGAGGGATGATCCTGGGAGTGTTTACCCTTCTTTTATATATTGCCAGAAAGAAGATTGATACCAGGATAGTCTTGGTACTACTATGGCTTGGATTCTCGTTTTTTGGTGCGCTGTTGTCATCTAGACCTTACCCACACTATTTATTACAACCGATTGTACCCCTGACTCTGATGCTGCCGATGATCTTTACGGTAGAGTCAATCTGGGGCTGGATGATGATCGGGTATTTGTCAATCTGGGGAGTGGTAGTGAACAAACAGATTGGGTTCTGGTGGTATCCAAATGCACCACTTTACGTGAATTTTTCTGAGTTTGTGACAGGGAAGATCACTAAACAGGAATACCTGGAGACTTTTGACGGGGCAAAGAGAAATTATAAAATAGGCAATTATCTAAAAGAGAGAATGACCAATGACGAGAAGTTATATGTCTGGGGAAGTGACGCGGCAATCTACAATATTACGAAGAAGCTCCCTGCTGGTGGGAAGTATATTGTGAACTTCCATGTGCATGACTTGCAAAAACACGAGTATGTGATGGATAACTTGCGAGAGAACTCTCCCTCATTTATTGTGGTGCTCCCAAACACAACTGAGTTCCCGCAGCTAGATGAACTGCTTGAGAGAGAGTATCTAGAGACAATTGAGGTTGAGGGAGCGAAAGTTTACCGACGAGCCAGTGAGGTATTAGGTAGACAAGTGGATATATCCCACGTTGACTCCAGATAGTTCTATGTCTAGGCTTATTCAGCCATATGTCACTTCTGGTAGCAATGAGGGATTATATGAATATTAGATAAATTAATGGAATATAAAGTAGAATATTAGGATGAGTAAGAGACAGTTCCGAATAAACGTAGATCCACAAAGTCTGATCCCCAATGATTCTGTACGAAAATATTATTTTGCTAGTCTCGCACTGACTATGTTAATCGCTGGATTGATTATGATCTTTTGGAAAAGCTTACCTAGATCTGTACCGCTGTTTTTTACTGAGCCGTGGGGAGTAACTCGACTGGCTCCGAGAGTATATCTGTTTTTGCTCCCAATAATTTCACTATTAGTTATGATCACGAATATTATAGTTGGGAAGACGATGGATATTGAGGATCAGAAAATTCTTATTTATTCTCTTGGAATAGGATCTTTAACTGTGACAGTTACACTTGCTCTTGGGCTACTGGGAATTATCCAGTCAATACTATGAGGTCGCAGCTAGTAATCCTGCCATTTCTACTATCGATGATGATGTCGGCGGCAGTGACGTACCTGACGATCTTGGTCTACCGTGGCCTTGGGTTAGTTGATAAATCAACGAAAGAGAATCATCCCAAGCATATTCATACCAAGCCAGTTCCCAGAGGTGGAGGAATCGGAGTTTTTGTGGGAATGTTTTTTTCCGTGGCGATGTTTCTTACGCTTGATCCACACATCGCAGCAATAATGCTAGGAGGAGTGATCCTGCTAATTATGGGGATATTAGATGATATTCTAGACCTCTCTCCTTATATCAGACTGGGGATGGGAGTGGTCGCAGCAGTAATAGTGGTAAGAAGTGGGATCGGAATCCAGTTTGTGAGTAATCCAGCTGGAGGAGTAATCCAGTTTAGTGAGATGAAGTGGCTAGCGGATCTATTGGCAGTACTATGGATCGTATGGGCAATGAATTTTGTGAATATGGGGGCGAAAGGTCTGGATGGCCAACTACCTGGAGTGGTCGTGATTGCTGGAATCGTGATGGGGATCCTGTCATTTAGATTTAGTAATGACGTGACGGCATGGCCCTCGGCGTATCTGTCTTTTGCGCTCGCAGGAGGATATTTGGGACTATTATTTTTTAATGCTTACCCACAAAAGATTATGCCAGGATGGGGTGGTGGGGCACTGGCGGGATATTTTCTTGCGGTCTTGGCAATATTATCCGGGGCAAAGGTGGCGACGGCACTGATTGTGTTGGGTGTGCCACTAATGGATGTTGTGTATGCGATCGTGCGAAGAATCTGGTCAGGGAAAAACCCGGTATGGGGAGATGATCAACACCTGCATCACCGGCTCCTGAGAATTGGTTGGAGCAAACGAAAGATTGCTGGTTTCTACTGGCTAGTAACTGCGCTACTTGGTGCGGCTGCCCTGTCCTTGAATAGCCAGATGAAGATCTATACAATCGTCTTAATAGGAGTAGTTGTGGGAGGATTTTTGATATGGGCCAGTTATGGTTTGCCTTCAAGTCTGCGCGCCCAGCGCAGTGGATAAAAAATATTGTTGTTTTTGCGCCGATAGTCTTTTCTGGTTTTTTGTTTGTGCCGGGTTCATTGACACGGGTAATCTGGGCGTTTGGGTTGTTTTGTGCGCTAAGTAGCTCAGTTTATATCCTGAATGACTTGATTGATATTGAGAGTGATAGGGAACATCCATTTAAGAAAAAACGACCGATTGCGAGTGGAAAACTAAGTTTTGCTGGGGCGATCACGGTGTTTGTGATACTTGGGATGGGCTCACTGACTTTGGGATATCTGACATCTAGCTTTGTGTTTTTCTCGATGCTGACCTACTTTGCCATGAATGTCTTGTATTCTCTGTGGTGGAAAAGAGTAGCAATCCTGGATGTATTTGTGATTGCGGCGGGATTTGTGATCCGCGTCTATACCGGGTCATTTGTGATTAATGTACATATGGATGTGTGGTTTCTTCTGACTGTGGTCTCGGCCTCTCTGTTTCTGGCTGTTGGAAAGAGAAGGAGTGAGATGACGCTTCTTGCAGGAACTAAAGGCGGAGCACTCAAGAAGAGGAAAAGCTTGACGCAGTATACGCCGGCTCTGTTGGACGCCTATACCTCGATGTTTGCCAATACCACATGGCTCACTTATGCACTATTCTCTTTTTTGCACCCAACTTTCCAGCCAGAGGGGAAAGTTCTAACTTTATTTGCGCTTTTGCCCAGAACTTTGATTGTGGACAAATGGCTGATGGGGACGGTCCCGCTAGTTATCTACGGAGTTATGCGATATATGCAGCTTATTTATGAGAAGAATGAGGGGGAGAGTCCACATAAGGTATTAATGTCTGACAAGACTCTATTATCTGTTGTGGGAATATGGGGTGGGCTTGTGGTGATGATTTTGTATTTTTTGTGAATACCCAATAGGGTCCTGTCCTTTTGGGCTACTTTTCGGGCTTGAAGCCTCGAATCCTGTAAGGACAGACCCTCTGACAGCTATCTGTTTTCATCCATTGGGAATTGCAGTCTGAATACCACTGAATTATTTTACGAGAGTCGCGTATTTGGCTGAGAGCCAGCCTTCTTGCTCCTCGAACTCGACCTGATGCCAGCCTGTGTCTGAGGTTTCTCCTAGATAGGGGAGCGTCTCACCTACATCTGCTTTGCCAAGCTCTTCGCCAGAAGAAGAGGGTTCTTGGCGTACTCTGAGCCAGCCGGTGCCCGTTTCCTGGATGATGACGTGGGGTGTCAGCGTGTCGGCGTCTCGGTTAGTCAGTGAATCAGTAGATTCAGTGGGAGAGGAGGAGGCAGACGTGCTGGCAGGTGGTGGGCTAGTGAGCAAGATCTCGTCGGAAGCTAGTTTGATGTTGACCAAAAGATTATATCCTTTGACAACGTTAACTGAGAGGTCAAGTGGTTTGTATCCGGGGGAGGTGAGTGAGAGCTGGTGTGAGCCTGGAGTAGAGTCTAGCTTGGCAACTGGAGTGTAACCAGTGGGCTTGCCATCGATGTTGAGATTGACTGTGTCAGGATCGGAGATAACAGAGATAAATGTCTCATCTCCTGGTTCAGGCCTAAGCTCGAGAATGTAACTACTGGAGTCAGTTTCTGCCTCGGCAAAACTCTTGCTAATAATGGTTGTGACCTCTGGTTTGAGGGTAAGTTGTGTTTCCCAGATGGCGAGATTACTTGTTTGATCCTGGGGGACTAGTCTAATCTGGTACTGACCAGGGGTTAGGTCGGCGGCAGAGTAGGGGGTGGTACCTACCTCTTCACCACTCAGAAAGACAGTTGCTGGGGGAGTCGAAGCAATCTCGATTCCGGCGGGTTTTTTGAGAAATGGATTACGAATTGTGCAGCCACCCAAGAGAACAGAGGAGGCGAGAATCAATAATATTTTTTTCATGTATTTATCCTACCATGGCCTAGGGCAAACCCCCTACCCTGCTGAAGTGATTTTTTCTTGGGGTATAATGAAGAGATTGGTCGGGTACCGAAGTGGTCTAACGGCGGGGACTGCAAATCCCTCGATTCGTGGGTTCGAATCCCATCCCGACCTCCATTTTGTTGACACTATTGACTTCGGGTGTTGTTTGGGTCATACTAGATTTGTGAGCAGAGATCAGAGGGGTGGACACAATCGAAAAAAGATTAATGAAGATTTTTTTAAAGAATGGTCATCAGAGATGGCGTATGTCTTGGGATTTATGTTTGCAGATGGGTCACTAATTGACTCAAATCAGTCGAGTAGAACGTATTATCTTGCTTTTTCAAACACTGACTACAAACTCTTAGAAAAAATTCGCTCTGCGTTGGATTCTAACCATAGAATATATGTTAGACCAGCTCATATTATGAAGCATAAGAAGAAAAAATATGCTTGCAAGGAAGGATATGTACTGAGAATAGGGAATAAGAATATGTATTCTGATTTGATATCTCTTGGAATGAGCTCTCGTAAATCGAGATCAATGAAGTTTCCAGATATCCCAGATGAGTATTTTTATGTTTTCCTCCGAGGATACTTTGATGGTGATGGATGTATTAATACTTATCTGAAGAGTGGTAGAAATTACTACATATTATCCCTGATATTTACTAGCGCAAGCGAGTGTTTTCTAGCTGAATTATCAGCTAAGCTTGCCCATCTTTTGAAAAAATGCAACAAAAATTATTATAATTCAATGGGAGCATATAACCTTATATATCGAGGTAAAGATGCGCTGTTAATATTAGAGAAAATCTATGAGAATATAGATTCTGCTCCATATATGTTTAGGAAATATGATAAATATCTTGATTATGTTAATAATTTAGTTGGCCCTCGTCTCCAATTGTGGTTGGATCGTCGTGACCTGGATAAACAAGGGTCTCTGGTGGGAGCTTGAGGAGAAGTTTGAGAGAGTCTTTGAGTGCGTCGGGATCTGAGTAGCTGAGATCTGTCCTGCCGACTGCATTCTTAAAAAGCGTGTCGCCAGAGAATAAGATCCCCTCACCTGGCAAGTAATATGAAACAGAGCCTGGAGTGTGGCCGGGAGTATGAATAACAGTTAGGTGAGACAGCAAGGACTCTCCTCCCGCCTTTGGCGTCCCAACTTGGCCCTTGGCCAGGTCTCCTGTCGAGGAGAGTGCTTTTGCCTCTGGAGGTGGATCGGGAGAGTACCCCTCCCCGACCCAGTGTTTGGCACTTGCGACTGCTCTCTTGTAGAGAAACTTATCAGCAACGTGCAAATAGATGGGAACTGTGGGGAAGTTGAGGTGGAGTGGGAGGAGACCCAAGATGTGATCAAAGTGCCCGTGGGTAAGGAGTATGGCGCGGAGCGTAAGACTCCTCTTGTGAAGCTGATTGCTAAGAAAGTCCCCTTCTTCTCCCGGATCAATCAGAATGGCAGAGTTGTCCTCTAAATTCTCGAGTAAATAAGTGTTGCAGGCAAGTGGTCCGACTGGAAAACAAGAAACCTCGAGTCCTTTAAGGACAGACCCAGTCATTAGACGTTGGCAATGTCGATGACTGTCTCGACCAGGCGATTGGCGTATCCCCATTCATTGTCATACCAAGAGAAGATCTTGACTAGATTAGAGTCGATGACTTTGGTGAGTGCGAGGTCGATAATGGATGATTCGCGGCGACCGATAATGTCAGAGGAGACAAGTGGTTCGTTGGTAACTGCCATGATTCCCTTCCACCTATCAGAGTTAGACTCCTCTGTAAGAACAGCGTTGACCTCCTGGACTGAAGTAGTTTTACCCACTAAGAAAGTGAAGTCGGTGAGTGAGCCCGTGATAGTGGGAACACGAAGTGAGATCCCGTCGAGAAGCCCCTTGAGTTCGGGGATAACATCAGTGGTGGCAGTTGCTGCACCAGTTGTGGTGGGAATGGTGTTGTGGGCGGCTGCGCGAGCGCGACGTAGATCGCGGTGAGAGCCGTCCTGGAGGTTCTGATCATCAGTGTAGCTATGGATGGTGGTCAGGCAGGCCTTTTGCACCCCGAGGCGAGAGTGGATGACTGCAGAGACTGGGGCAACACAGTTGGTGGTACAAGAGGCATTATTGAGAACGGCGATGGTGTTACGGGCATCGCGGGCAACGAGATCTTTTGCGGTGATACCAACAACACTAGTAGGGACATTGCCTCCCTTTGCCGGAGCTGAGATCACGACCTGAGTAGCACCTCCCTGGAGGTGGAGCTTGGCTTTTTCTTCTGTGCGGAATGCGCCGGTTGACTCGATGATTACCTCTGAGGCATAGGTGTGCCAAGGAATCTTGGCGGGATCACGCTGGGCAAGGACGGGGATCTTGTACTTACTGTCAATTATTAGGTTGCCAAGGAAAGGATCCTGATCGGTGACCTGATCCCTGGTCTGGTGCTCCTCGTGTGTAACCTCGCCTGGGAAAATACCATATGTTGAGTCATATTTGAGTAAGTGAGCCCAGCCAGCCAGATCCATGGAGCCAGAAGTGTTGATGGCGGAGAGCTCGATCTCTTCCCGATGGTGCTCGTACCATACTCGAGTAGAGAGCCTACCAATGCGACCGAATCCGTTGATAGCGAAAGTGTGAATCATGGGTTAAGTATACCCCACTTCGCATAAAGCTACGCTAGGGGCGCGGTCAGCATATCGGCGTGTCGGTTTGTCAGTATGGCAGTGTTGCAGTGGCTCAGTAAATTCAGTGGATTCAGTTGATATGTTTTGATATCTTATGCACCTTTAGGATACAGTCTATATTACATCTCTACCTCTGGTAGAGAGATGAGGAAAACCAATAAATTGATTGACATATAAGGATACTCTGCTAATATTGGCAACTTCTGAGGTTAATTAGCCTCAAATATGATAAACAAGCTATACAAAAAACTCCGCGCTCTCCTACCAAGGACGCGCAAGAGTAATCCGATCTCGAAATTGCTGCGCCCACTACTAGAGAAAAAGCGTGCATTGCCCACTCTGATGACTACAGGAGCTGTGATTGTGATGGTGATGGTGATGGCTATCCCCTCAACTCACGCCTTTGAGTACAGCAAGGCTCAAGAGATGAAGTTGGTGGACGCGACGGAAGTCAGGGAAGTCTCGACTAAGAGTAGATTTGTATTCCCAGTACCAGATTCACTGGGGATTTCGCAGCATTACCACGCCTTTCATCATGGGATAGATGTGAGGGCAAATGTAGGCTCTCCAGTGATTTCGGTAGCTGCGGGGATTGTGATCGAAGTAAGGGAGCAGATATTTGGCTATGGTAAACATATCAGGATCGCACATGATGGAACTGTGTCGTCACTCTACGCACATCTAGATGAGATTATGGTGGAGGTGGGGCAAAGAGTCGAGAAAGGCCAAAAGATAGGAACGATCGGAACGACTGGCTGGGTAACTGGGCCACATCTACATTTTGAGCTTCTGGAAGCTACGCATACTATCAATCCAGTGAAGATAATAGATACCCGTTAAGATCTGTCCTTTTTGGGCTGCTTTTCGAGTTTGAAACCTCGATTCCTATAAGGACAGACCTTTTATTTTAGGCTGTAACTGTGGTACCGATCTCTTGTCCTGAGACGGCGCGTTTGGTGTTGCCCTTCACGAAGAAATCAAAGACCATGATTGGCATCTTATTATCCATGCAGAGTGCGAAGGCTGATGTATCCATGATATCTAGTTCTTTTTTGAGTGCGTCCATGTATTTGAGGGTGGTGAATTTTTTGGCATTTGGATTCTTGACTGGGTCTGAATCGTAGATGCCGTCGACTTTGGTGGCTTTCATGACTACATCGCAGTTGAGCTCTAGCGCGCGAAGAGCCGCACCAGTGTCGGTGGTGAAGTAAGGATTACCAGTACCAGCGGCGAGAATGACTACCCTCCCCTTGTCCATGTGGCGGAGTGCTCGGCGCCTGATATATGGCTCTGCGACGTCGCGCATTTCGAGGCCAGTCTGGACACGAGTGTCGACTCCGACCTTTTCGAGGGCGTCCTGGAGAGCAAGTGCGTTCATGATGGTGGCGAGCATGCCCATGTAGTCGGCAGTGGAGCGCTCTATTCCGTTTGCGGCACCTGCAAGGCCACGGAAGAGGTTGCCTGCACCGATCACGACAGCGATCTGAGTGCCTGATTCGACGGCTGACTTGATCTCGTTGGCTACGCTGGTCGCGGCTTTTGGGTCAATGCCGTATTCGCGGTCACCAAGGAGGGATTCGCCACCGAGTTTGAGTAGGATTCTTTTGTATTGTTTGGTCATGATGAATTCCTAGCCTGTTTTTACTGATTATTACTAGTTAATTATTAGAGCTCTCTATATACATGAACACTGTTGAGTCTATATGTGAATAGTTGTTGCTAGTCAGCCATTGCTGAAAGTCTTCTTTTGCACCCTCACTATCCCCATACAACTCCACTTCGAATCTACTACCGCCTAGTGGTGTCAACATAAAACTATCATCTTTGATAACACCTTGTTGAGACAAGATTATTTGTTCATTAATTCCCATTCTATTGTTCACATCGTCATATGGTACTACCCCAGTTGTGCCAAGACTATCGCGTGATAAAGATTTTGTGGAATACCAGATATATAATGCTACACTAATCAAAAGAGTGAGTGTGATGATAAGCGATTTTTTATTTATTTTTTTCATATTTAATTTTTCTTTGGATATGGATGTAGAACGCTAGGGCCACCGCCAGTATTAAGTGAGACCTCATATGTTGAGTTTCCACATTTTAGCCCATTATTACTAACCTCACATGGTTCTGGCTTCCCAGAGTTGTAATTAGAATCAATTGCAACACAACTTCCTTCTTCACAGTCAAAAAATGCTGCGTGCAATGCAGATTGTTTGCCAGGCTCAGATACTAAGCCTTGATAGAAAAGATAGCCTGAGTATTTTTCGCTACTAACTTCTGTCGCATCTGCTATTCTACGTGATTCATAGTCCTTCCACATGCCTTCATACCCATATTGGTTTTGCAGCAGAGCTAGAGTTGACCCAATATCAGTAGATCCATTATTCCAAAAAATATTGTCTTTGACCTCTTGCCACATGTCATCGTCAATGTTGGATTGATTACTATCGTATGCTAAAAAGTTAAGCGCCGTAAGTGGAACACAGCCCCACTCTGCGACTGTACTACCCCACCTATTAACAGCGCTATAGTCACCAGTTTGCATACGAATATTGAAATTGGGATTATAGTAATTTGATGTCATATCACTTGCTTGACCTACCACTTCTTCCGCTACTTCTTCTGAGGGAATTTGCCCCTGATCAACCTGGCCCCCCTCATCTCCTGGCACAAAGTAATGGTAATCTCCATCCTCAACACATTTCCCTCCTGATGAATCATTGTTCAACTTGGCTTGGCAGTTGGTGACAGAATTCTTACCATAAAACGATATCGAATACCCCTCTGGTCTATTAGATACTGATTGAGAGAGAGCATCTGTTTCTATTGTTTCTGTTTTGGAAGGGTCATCTTCTGAGGTGTTAATAGGTTGTTCTGGGCTAGATAGTTGAGATCCTTCGCCAGGACCAATACCATCCATTGAAAACATTTGTCGGAAAAAGTTGCCTACTCTTTCCCATGATGGTTGACTCTCTTCGTCAAGATCAGGGCCTACACCATCCATTGTAAATGCTCTTTGAGAAGAGTCTTCTGCTTTGGAAGGGTCATCTTCTGAGGTGTTAATGGAAAAGGTTTTGTTAAACCAATTTCTAATGATTGCAAATGTACCCTCCTCTTTCATATCTTCGTTAAGATCATCTACAGATAGTTTTTCGTTGCTAAATGAGTCGTTTAGTGCTTGGGTTAAACCGTTTTGGCTTTCTTCATCTGCGAGCGTGTCGTGACCCTCAGTCCTTTTTTCTTGATCTGCTGTTTGATCTGCCGTTTTATCACCACGTTCTGCGCAGGTGATTTTGTCGTTATCTCCATAAGTATAACCGAAGGCGCAGTCATTAGGCTGAGATGCTCGTAACCCTGGAGGAGTGAAGTCAGAGGAGTCAAAAGTTGTGCGAGATGATGGAGGGATGAGCTCTTCTTCGTCGTCATCATTAGAATCCTGAAAGAAGGCGTTGTCTCCGTATTTCTCGGGCTGAGTTAGTCTGCTAGCATCTTCTTGTTTTGAGTCAGCAGTGGAACACACGCCTTTTTCGTCAAATGTTCCACCTATGCAATAATCATATTCAAACACATTTCCACTGATGGAAGAATATGAGCATTTTACCCATAGATTCGCGCCGGCGTGGTTGTTTTTCTGAACCCTGTCATTACACGCGCCTAGTTTGGCTTTTGCTAATAATCCCAAGGTAGCTTCCGAAGAAGGAGCTATTGCTGGGGTGACAGAGGATGCCTGATAACTATTACAGTAAGAGGTATCTTGACCAGCACAAAGTTCGTTCATGGTGTCATTGAAATCGACGTCTTCTTGCCAGTTGCCACCAATACCACATGTTTTGCCTTTTGTTGAGTCAGAGCTGCCGCTGTGTCCAAAGGCAGATACCACCCAGCCACTACCTTGTTTTTCTGCACAGCTGACAATCTTGAGCGGTTTTCCCTCAGCGTCGTAGGCGGGGAGACCAACCGATGTGGGATCTACGCTAGAAGGAATGATCACTGGTTCTCCATCGCTAATCAGATCACTACAGCTATGTGAGCTACCATCATAATAACCATCACCTCCACACTTAGTACATTCACGTCCACCCGAATTGCTTTCTCTGGATCTTTCTCCGTCTTTCCATCCAGCTCCGGTAAAAACATAAGCTCCACTACAAACTGGCGAGCCTATGGTGCCACACTTAACTGAACAGTCTACTGATGAGGCAATGTTTTCTGCTCTCCTACTTAAAGCACTTTTGACAACAGTTTTGAGAGCATCACTAATTTTTTCGCCGTTAGCGATTTTATCGTCATAAACTTTAATAATATTTTCATCAACTGCCTTTACTACATCCTTTTCTCGCTCAATTACTACTTGATTGGCTTGGTCAAAGTTTTGTCTTTTTTCTACTGTTTTGTTGGCGGGTGCATTCCATGTATTGCGAGCAACGGTATTTTTATAGGAATTGTCGTAGGGAGTAACGTCAGCGATAATGGGAGTGTTGGAGTTGGTTATATAAGAAATACCAATGTATCCGAGAACTGCAAAAGTGGCAGCTACTACTGCGAGAGTGAGGGAGGAGGGCGGCTTGTTGGATGCTGATTTGCGACGTGGCATATATTAATTGGTGGTAAGTCTACTAACTATCAAGAAGGGTGAGGTCGAGTTATCTGAGGGGAGGGTTAAAATCCCTTGTGCGGTAACGGACATGCCAAGTAACAAATCTGCATCCTGAATATCAAGGATAATGGCTGTGTTGTCTGCGAGGATGAGAAGATAAGTTCCCGGTTCTCCTGCTGGTGCGTCCTTAATCAGAGTACCTGTGATTGCTATCTCTCCCTCTGTAAGAGCGACTGGTTCGATAACAAAGATCTCTGCGGGGCCAACTGGGCGGAATCGAATATATGAGTAGACTCCGAGGGTGGC
>CAXCDZ010000009.1:0-22408 GCA_963981525.1 uncultured bacterium
AAAGTGTCAAGAGTATTTCTTATGAGCCGGAGATTGAAATGAAAATAGGTGGATAATTGTGGCAAAAAATGCTGTGTGGAAGAGAGTGAGGTAGTTTGTGTTATTGCGTAGGTGATAGATAATTGGTTATGATTACTTTTATGCCAAAAACATCAATGCAGGTACTCAAGCGTAGTGAGAAGACGGAAAAACTATTGGTTGAGAAAATCACGGACTCGATCTTCTTGGCAGCACAAGATGTGGGTGGGACAGACAAGGAGCTAGCACATAAGCTGGCAGAGGAAGTGGTAGTCAAGCTAGACAAGCAGTACGGTCGGATCAAGCAAGTGTCTAGTGCGGAGATCGGGAACATGGTCGAGAAGATGCTCCTGTCACTAGGTCACTACAAAACAGCCAAGGCATACATCATCAATCGGGAGAAAAAGAGACAGGCTGAGGCAACCAAGAGGTCCCTCGGTGTGATGGATGAGGTGGGGCTCTCATATAACGCTCTAGTTGTAGTGAAGGAAAAATATCTCAAGCGAGATGCGGATGGTGAGACGATAGAGAGCATCGGAGAGATGATGAAGCGAGTAGCAAAAAAGGTGGCCAGTGCGGAGTTGACTAAGAATCGAAAAAAATGGCGAAGTGAGTTTGTGCGAGTAATGCAAGAGAAGCTGTTTCTCCCTGGTGGGAGAACTCTCGCAAACGCAGGAACGAAAAATAATCAACTAGCCAATTGTTTTGTGATGCCGATGCCGGATGATATAGAGGGGATTTTTGAGAGTCTCAAAGAATCATCAATTCTCAAGAAATATGGAGGTGGGGTGGGATTCTCGTTTGGACATATTAGGCCAAAGGGAGACACAGTCTCGACAACTAGTGGTGCGGCAGCAGGGCCAGTGGCTCTAATGAGTCTGATCAATGACGCGAGTGAGATCTATATGCAAGCTGGGAAGAGGCGTGGTGGGAATATGGTGACATTGCCAGTTTCGCACCCTGACATCCTGGAGTTTGTGCATTGTAAGGAGGGTGGGGCTAATCTAGCGCAGATCAACTACTCCATATCGGTGACTCGCAAGTTTATGCTGACTGCTCGCAAGAATCGTGACTGGAAGTTAGTGAATCCAAGAACTGGCAAAGTGGTAAACACGATAAATGCACAGACGTTACTGGAGACTGCAGCGCGACTAGCGTGGAAGACGGGAGATCCTGGAATAATATTTGTTGACCGTATTAATCAAGATAATCCAACACCACATGTGGGAGTGCTGGAGACAGTTAACTTGTGTGGTGAGCAGCCATTATTGTCGTACGAAGCATGTAATCTCGGATCCGTGAATCTAGCGGAGCATGTTGATGGGAGTGAAGTGGACTGGAAGAAGCTGGCTGGTACTGTTAAGACTGCGGTGCGATTCCTCGATGATGTGGTCTCGGTCTGTGAGTATCCACTCACGGAGGTTGCCAAAACCGTGAGAGGCAACCGGAAGATCGGACTAGGAGTGATGGGATGGGCGGATATGCTAGTCAAGCTAGGAGTGTCGTATGGGAGTAAGAAGTCGATTAAGATGGCTGAGGAGGTAATGAAATTTGTCACTACAACTGGCCATAAGGAGTCGGAGAAGCTGGGGAAAGAAAAGGGGAGTTTCCCTAATTACAAGGGATCTAGCTGGGAGAAGAAGGGGTATAAACACTTTCGTAATGCTACAGTGACCACGATTGCGCCAACTGGGACGATCTCAATGATGCTCTCGGCTAGTGGTGGGATTGAGCCACTTTTTGCGCTGGCGTATTATCGTAAGAGTATGGGTGAGTATAACCTCTTGGAGGTCAATCCCGAGTTAACTCGTGCGATCAAGCATGTGAATGGGCTCTACTCGACTGAGTTAATGGACCGAATCGCCAGGAGTGGGAGTATCCAGGGGATTGAGGAGATACCTGCCAAGATTAGGGAAGTGTTTGTGACCTCAATGGATATTACGCCTGAGCAACATGTGAGAATGCTGGCGGCGTTCCAGAAATATACTGATAATGCGGTGAGCAAGACGATTAATATGCCGTCAAGCTCGACTGTGGAGGATGTGCTCTCGGTGTACCAGTTGGCAAGTGATCTGAAGTGTAAGGGGCTCACGGTGTACAGAGATGGATCGAGAGATGGGCAGGTGCTGACGGTTGGGGGATCAGTAGATTCTGTGAATGCAGTAGATTCCGTAGATTCAGTAAAAACAAGAACTAGAAAACTAGAAAACTGGAAAACTGAGAAACAGGGTATTTGTCCGAATTGTGATGGGAAGCTCGCGATCGAGGAGGGTTGTAAGAAATGTTATGGCTGTGGGTACAGTGTGTGCGGGTGATATTATTGGATATAATATAGATAGATAGGGACAATACATGCAAAAAATAAAACCAATCAAGAACTGGCCAATCCAATATCACGATATTCTCAAGGTCAAGGACTCAACGAACCATGTCGGGATCTGTACCTTATGGACGGAGCGTGAGGTGGTGGAGAAGATGGTGGGGGACGCGTCATACAACGTGATCGGGAATCTATATTCTGCGCAAGGGATTAACTCGATTATTCGTAATGTGATGGCGAATCCTAATATCAGGACGATCGTGATCTGGGGGAGTGAGATGAGTCTCTCAGGTCACTCACTCCTAATGTTTGTGAGAAATGGAATTGATGAAAAGAGAAAGATCATCAAGGGAAGAGGGGAGATCGAGGTCGAGATCCCGGATGAGGTGATCAAGCTGTTTCGGGAGAGTATTGAGATAGTGGATCTGCGCGGGAGAAGTAAGGATGAGCTAGTGGCTAAGCTTGCGGAGTTGTCTAAGGTAGAGAAGACACCATTTGCTGATAAGCCACGTGAGTTCCCTAAGAGCGAGCCCAAGGTAGAGATCCTCCCTAGTGAGCGCACAGGGTACTACGTGAGGGGCTCCACCGTCGCACAAACCTGGCTCAAGCTCCTGAACGAGATCTATAAGTATGGTCGAGCCAAGCATACTCGCTATGCGCATGACAATGAGCTCAAGGAGGTCCTGAATCTAACGGCAGTGATTACGGGCGAGAATCCTGAGGAGGTCTATTTCCCAGAGTATCTACCGTTTGAGCGAGGGGAGCTAGAGGCCTACTACGCT
The DNA here is from genome assembly GCA_963981525.1 of uncultured bacterium. Taxonomy (GTDB): domain Bacteria; phylum Patescibacteriota; class Microgenomatia; order UBA1400; family UBA12108; genus CAXCDZ01. Next base: position 3,121 of record CAXCDZ010000009.1, read on the forward strand.
GAGATTATGACTGATCGTGAAGTGCCAGGAGTAGCGTATAACTATGGACGAAGAATGCGACTACACTTTGAGGTCGACCAGATCGAGAAGATGAAGGAGCTACTAAAGAACAGACCTGACTCCAAGAAGATGATCGCGATCACGACTGATCCGAAGCTCGACTGGGGTAGGAGCAATAAGGGAGACACGCCATGCCTGGTAATGGTCCTGGGGTCGGTGCAGGACAAGAAGTTTTACCTGACTGCACACTTTCGCTCTCAAGACATGGTGCATGGATGGCCACGCAACACCTTTGCCCTGCGCAAACTCCAAAAAGACATCGCAGACTCGGCAGGATATGCCATGGGAGATCTGACGATGATTACACACTCGGCTCATATGTACAGTGACGACTTTACCCTCGTGGGAGACCTGCTTATGGACTGGTATCCGAAGGAGCTGGGGTATACACCGGCAGTTCACTTTGACTTTGATGCACGAGGCAACGTGGTGATCGAGGTAACAAGCAACGGAAGAGTGCCTGAAGGATTGTGGCCAGATGGAGTACCAATGGCGATTATGCAAGAACTCAAGAGGTACAAGAAGGGTGAGAGTAAGCTAATCAAGGCAACTATGTATGAACCTGATGGTGGTCCAGCTGTGCGGGAGTGGTACGGGAGAACACCGCATGAAGTGATGTGGCAGATGACTGATTGGGGATATGTGAAGGATCCGGCACATAGTATGTATGTGGGGGTGGAGTTGCAGAAGGCTTTTGAGGCGATAGTGAGTAATAAGCAGTATCATCAGGATCCAGCTTAACTCGCTTTGCGAGAAATCCAAAATAACAAATAACAAATGACAAACTATGAAGAATAAAATATTAGATAATATTAAGACAGTGGGATTTGATCTGGATGGGACGCTGTATAAGTCAACTAAAGAAATGGATCTGTGGATTAGGAGTAGGTTGTACGGTGTGGTGGCTGAGAAGATGGGGTGGGAAGTAGAGAAGGCAGAAGAGGAGTATGAGAAACGGTTGGCTGAAGTGGGAAGTAATACCACGACACTAGGGGAGTATGGATTGAATGGGAAGGAAGTGTTTGCCCAACTATGGGAGGAGTTTCCACTCGGGGAGTTTTCGAGAGAAGATAAGACTCTGATTGATGGATTGCAGAAACTACGGAAGAAGTATCCGATATTCTTGCTCTCGAATGGTGGGGAAAAACAGATTCTTAAGAAACTTGGTTACCTGGGAATAGACCCTGAGTGGTTCCGGCCCTTTGTGGCATGCTACGCGCATGAGGGATGGACCAAGCCTAATCCAGGGGGATTCCTCCATGTTCTTGAGCAGCTTGAGCTGAAACCTGAGGAGGTGCTATATGTGGGCGATCGAGTCTCGACGGATATCGAGGGGGCGAGTGCGGTGGGGATGAGGACGATGATGGTGTATGGTGAGTCATCGAAAGCAGATGTGAGTGTGAGGACGATCGAGGAGGGGATAGAGATGTTGTTGGCCTAGAGGTCCGTCCCCTAGGTTTCCCAGTCGAGGGTGAGACCTTTGAGGGTGGTGATTTCTGTAGATATCTCTTGTTGTTCCTCGACAAAAAATTGATATGAGTTGCGGGAGTTAGCGTTGATGTATTGCGAGGTAATGTCGCTGTGATCAATCCAGTTCTGTGTAATTGTTCCCGTGTAGTTGCGAAAGCTAGAATAAGGATATTCGAGTAGGTTGGCAGGTTGATAACCTGGAAGATGAAGTGGATTGCGGTGGATGTACTTGGTGAGATAGAGAAACTGCATTTCACTACTGACGAGGACTGCTTTGTAACGCCCCTGAAATAGTGATCCCACTCTGTCATATCGTTTGTTAAAGTACATGGAATAGCGAGTAGAGAGTGCGCGGAGAAATCTGGTCATGCTGTCGCGATTGGATTGTTGAATGAGTAGATGAAAGTGGTTGGGCATGAGGCAATAGGCGATGAGTTTGATAGTTTGATTGTGGTTACTAAGTTGTTGAGCTGGAGATAACCTAGGGGACGGACCCCTAGGGTTAATAGGAGGTGAGAGGTAAAACTTGAGGTATGAGAGAAAAACTGTGTAGTCTTTTTGGTCAAGGAAAATATCTCGTTTTTCTACACCACGGTTGTAGCAATGATAGAAGCCGTTTTCGACGTATGTTTTGTATCGGTTGCGTGCTGTCATAAACCTAGGGGACGGACCCCTAGGTTATTGTAGCAAGAATTGAGGTATTGTGATCTGTTGCAGGTTATAGCTAGCTTTAGTACGATGATCCTTGTCCTATGAAAGTATATTTTGGTGCCTCCATATCATTAGATCGAAGCTTGCTTCCAGTGTATCGAGAGATTGTGAAGGAGTTAAAGAAACTTAAGCATGAGGTCTTGAGCGAGTATGTGGTGGATCCAGATCTTGAGAAGGGGAATGGGTTGAGCTCGAAGGAGTTGTTTGAGAGGGAGACTGAGACGATTGATAAGGCAGATGTCGTGGTAGCGGAGGTAACTTCTCCTAGTTGGGGAACGGCATTTCTTATTGAACATGCGCTGAGTACTGGTAAGCCAGTGCTAGCACTCTACTACAAAGATAGTGATATGCCTCTCCCGATGATGATTGAAGGGCACCCAGAGTTGTATGTTGCTCATTATAGTAAGGGTAATATCCGCACTATTCTCAAGAAGAACATGACTCATTTTGACCAGATGAATCACAAATCTGGTAAGTTGGTCGTGATTGATGGGACTGATGGGTCTGGTAAAGGAACGCAGACCGAGCTACTACTGAAGTATCTTGAGGATAATGACAAGCCGAATAAGTATATTGATTTTCCCCGCTACTACACCTCGTTTCATGGCAAGATGGTGGCGCGATATCTATCTGGTGAGTTTGGAGGCAAAGATGGTTCTCCTTATCTATCGAGTTTGTTTTATGCAATGGATCGACTCACGGCACGTGACGAAATGGTGGATTGGTTGGGAGAGGGTTCTACGGTTGTAGCCAATCGATACACTACTAGTTCGATGGCGTTCCAGACTGCGAGAGTGCCCAAGAAAGAGCAGGCCAAGTTCCTTAAGTGGTTGTACGAGATGGAGTACAAAGAGCACAAACTCCCAAAGGAAGATCTGGTGATATTTCTTTATGTGCCAGTGGAGATTAGTCAGAAATTGATTGAGAAGAAGGAGGGGAAGGAGCGAAAGTACGTTAAGGGACAGAAGAAGGATATCTACGAGGCTGATGTTCAGTATCAGAGAGATGTGCTTAAGTTATATTTGGAGCTCGCGAAGAAGAATAAGCATTGGGAGGTGATTAAGTGTGTTGACTCGAAGGGTAAGTTGTTCTCGATAGAGCAGGTGCATAAAAAAATCGTGAAGGTGATGAAGAAGCACAAAATTGTGTAAGATAGATTAATGAAGTGGTGGAAAAAATTTAGGCGCAAGATTAGTAAGAGATACAAGGTGATCTATAAGAGGGGTCCGTCACGTGTGGCGGGGATCTTTTTAGGCCTGGCGATTATGAGTTGGGTGGGATTCCTGTTCTTTTCTGGTTATCCAGTTGTGCAGTACGTCTACTACCGAGTGTATCCAGCAACGAGTGGCAAGTTAGCGACGATCCTCAAAGATGCACAGGCGTCGGATTCTGAGAGTGTGAAGTATGTGGAAGACGAGGTGGAGGTGCAGATAGAGCCTGATTGGTTGCCTGAGCGTGATGTTTCGCTCCCTGGTGGGCAGTATCTCTCAATCCCGTCAATTGGGGTGGATACAGTGATCTGGGAGGGTCCAGTTGATGACTACGAAGCGGTGTTTCGGCGTGGAGTGTGGCGAGTGCCAACGCTGCCACTGCCAACGGAAGGGACGCCTGTGATTATGGCTGCACACAGATTTGGCTATCTGGAGTGGACGAATGAGTACCGGCGCAAAAATAGTTTCTTTAATCTACCGAAGCTGGTGGAAGGGGATACAGTTGAGATGATCTGGAATCAGAGGAGATTTGAGTATAGGATAGACCGCGTGGTCGAGGCCGAAGAGATCGAGAACTATGAGAGTGATCTGATCCTGTATACCTGCAAGTTCTTGGTGAGTCCAATCAGAGTGATAGTGTATGCGAGTCGGATCTAGAGATTTTGTAGATCTTGTTTGGTGAGATTGGCTTGTCTAAGAATGGATGAGAGAGTGCCGACTGCGATTTCTTTGTGCATTGGGATGATGACTGTCTGGAGTTTTCCGTCAATAATGCCGCGCATCTTGAGATGACTGCCACGCTGGGAAATTTTGGAGAAACCGAGTTTCTTGAGAATTTTGATAAGTTCTTTTGCGGAATACCTTTTAGGCATAAACACGAGGAGTAACTGATTCTAGAGAGAGGTTGGAGAAGAAAGGGAGTTTCTTAGTGGATATTTTTTCGTCTTGTAGGAACAAAGCAATTGCCTCTTCTAGGTTGGAGAGGGCATCTTGCTTGTTTTTCCCTTGACTAGCAAGTTCAAGTTCGATGGTTTTGGCAACATAGAGATCATCCTCCTGCCAGACGAGAGCATGAAGTCCTGAATCTGTGGTGTGCTTGGTTTGTTTGGTCATATATGAAGTATATCATGATTAGGGTAATATCCTATAGAGGGGTTGACAAGTAAGTTATAGGGTGGTATATTTCCGGTTATGAAAAAGCAAATCATAAGTCTTGCCTTGGCAAGCGCCCTAATACTTGCTCCCTCAGTATCTGCTGAGACTGTGGAGTGTACAACCAGCCAATATGGTGGTGCTACATGCGGAGTCAGTACTAGTACCGAAGTTGTAACTCACGAAACGGTTAACGCCGGAATAGGCGATATGCAACTAACCAGTGTGATCATGATCCTCGGACTCTCAGCTATCGTTGCAACCAGCCTCTACAAACTATCCTACCGCTGGTATATCCTAGACTAATTCTCATTTTTATCCTTGCTTTGCCCTGAGCTAAACACAAAAAAACTCAGGCATAAAGCACCTGAGAAGTTGGTCGTACCCGCCAAAGGCGAGGCAGGCATTAACAATTTAATACTATAAGACTGAAGTCTAACTGACTTTGGGATGGGAGCTGTAAAGCGACCTAGAGTTGGGGGTTAAAAACAGGGCAGGTTTTAGCCCCCTATTCTGGGTCCTAGTCAGCACAGGGCACCCCCCTTCGCGTAAAGCTACGGAAGGGCACGGGGTTTGCAGTTCCCATTCTGGAGTTATCTTCAGATAGCCTAAAGGGCCTGGCCCTTAAGGTGAGCTCAAACAATTAGGTAATACTCATTGCGAGTACTAACCTGAGAGTGAGAGCAGTACGTTAAAAAGGCGTGTAGGACTCTAAACGAGCAATCGTGAGGAGTATTTCCTGATGCAAATCAGGATACCTAGCTAAAATATGTTGTATGAAAAACGAATAGGATTTTCTCCTGAAATATTGTTATGGATCGGCTTGCAGTGTCTATTTGAGTAGATAGTGTTAGCCGATTTACGGCAAAAAAAAGGAGAATCGAATGGCTATGACCCCGCAAGAAAAACGTAAAGAGCGCTTTGTTGCGCTTGCTACTGCACTTGTTCTGTTGCTGACTGCTATCGGAGCTGTACTGAGCTTTGCTCAAGCTGCTGAAGCTTTTCAGCCAGAAATGCGGAAAGGTGTGAACGTTACAATCCTGGTGATTGTTGTGCTGAACACCGTACTGTCGGTATATGTCTTTATTCATGGGAAGAAGCTTGTAAGCTCGCTTGCCCCTGAGAAGGCGTATTTATATGGTGGCGGTGCTTCATTGAGCGCTACCTGGGATGTTGTCGCGATGGCGTTGGCTATTTTTGCACTTGCCAGCCCTGCAATCTATTTGTACTTGGGTATCGTTCTCACGATTGATGTGGTTATCGATATTCTAGTGCATTTCAAGCGCTAAAAGGAGGCATACTATGTCTACGCGCAAACTGCTCGTTTTGATTATTGTTCTGTCCTTGGCTTTGTCTGGTTGTGGCACTGGTATTCTTGCCGAACCTGAAAGCTCTAGTGTTCCTGAAGTTGAACCACCTACCTCTGAAGCTGAACAAGCTCTCGAAGAGCCTGTCGAAGTTGTTGATGCCGAAGATACTGGGGCCTGTGTTCAGGATGACTCGGTGACTGACTTTCCATCTCGCCCAGATCTTGATGTCAATGGAACATTAACCGGATTGCAAGTTCGCGATGCGAATTGCCCCCGCGCACTGTACCATGACGAAACAGGTGTTGCCAAAGGCAAAAACTGGGCTGTTGATATTCCCGCCGATTGGATTATGGCATTTGCCGCTGTGACCTGCGAAGTTCACGAAGACGGTGGCGAACCCGTTCAATACATGGATACTCCATTTGTTTTGATCTACGGACCCTGGCAAGGATCTGTGGGTTGCTACGAAGCTGGCGTTCATGGGACTGTGGTCGAGTGGGAAGATTTCCTGCTTGAAGTTATCCTTCCTGTGCATGAGTCTGAAGTAGGCCACTCTGTGGACCCTACTATTATTGGCAAATAGCGAGTTTCCAAAATTTCATACAATTAAATAGCGCGCCTATTAGCGGTGTAACGATCTTAGTCTACCTTATGGGTAGAATTCACTCAATAGAGTGAAGAAGATTAGTTACACCGCAATACCTGAGCTTCTAACTAGAGGTTGGAAGTTGAGGTGTTATGAAAAAAAGAACAGATAGTAAACCAACTGTTTCGATCGTCATGCCAGTCTACAATACCGAGAGGTATGTGGAGGAGGCAGTACTTAGTGTGCTTAGGCAGACTCACACCAATTGGGAGCTAATCATTATGGATGATGGATCGAGTGATAGGAGTGCTGAGATTTTGCGCAAAATTTCTAAAACTGACAAACGAATAAAATGTGTATTTAGTAGAGCAAATATGGGCATTGGTTATACGATGACTCAGTTGGTACAAATGGCAAGAGGGAAGTATATCGCGCGAATGGATAGTGACGACATCATGCTACCTGTTAGAATTGCTACACAAGTTAAGTATATGGAGAGTAATCCACTCGTAGGGGTGCTTGGATCTTATCTTGCTGAGATTGATGGTAAGCGAAAACTGACAGGGATACGCAAAGTGCCAGTAAATCACAAACAAATAGTCGATGGATTATTTACCAGGCAGACGATCCAAAACCCGACTCTGATGTTGCGAGTGAGTGCTATCCCCAAGAAGGAAATGTGTTTTGATAGTAAGCTATCTCCAGTTGATGACCTAGACTTTTACTTGCGCTTGGCACGAGCGAAAGTCCAGTTTGCCAATATTCCGGAGTATTTGATGTATTACAGAGCTCACGGACAGAACTCGTCACTAATTGATATTAAAAAATCATTTAACTTATCTAACTCGGTCAGAGAAGATGCTTTGAGGAAAAATCAAGTAACATTGGGTCTTGGACAGAGCATGATAAGTAAGGTGCAGAGATTGGTAGTTAATATCCTTCCTAATAAGTTTCTGTACAGCGCTTATAAACTTTGGCAGGGTGGTGTAGTGAATGGAGGTATGATTGCACCGATTAGAAATAAACGAGAATTTGGCGTGTCGATTGTGATGCCAATATATATGGGCGAAGACTTGGTTAAGGAAAGTATCTTGCGAGTAGTGAGTGCGATGAGATTCACTGGGCGTAAATTTGAACTTATTGTAGTAGTGGACGGAAAGGGTGATCAAACTCAGCAGATTGCAGAAAAACTGAAGACTACAAATCCCGAACTAAAAGTCCTGTCATATACGAAAAATATGGGTAAAGGTTATGCGGTACGATATGGAATGAGTAAGGCGAAGATGAGTTATGTGGGATATATGGATGCTGGGCATGATATAGATACAAGCTCACTGGTTAATTTGACCAGCTGCATAAATGATAATCCTAAGGTGGATGTGTTTGTGGCTGATAAGACGAATATAATGTCACAAATTATTAATGTTCCATATTTTCGCAAGATCTATAGTTATGGATTCCGTAATGTTGTTGGACTGCTATTTGGTGCAGAAATGGGTGATACGCAAGTTGGACTAAAGCTGTTTCGAAAATCAGTGATAAGAAATCTACTTGAACGTGGTAGTTTGTTTATAGATGGGTTTGCTTTTGATGTAGAGTTGATGGCAAAGTTGATAGATAGTGAGGCAAAGGTGTTACATGTTCCAGTAATTGTGAGAAGAAATGGAGAAAAAAGTAGTGTGGGAGTCATAGATGTGTGGAGAATGGTGTGGGATGTGGTTAGATTGAGAGTGGTGAGTCGTTATGGTTCGAAATCCAAATCTCGATCAAAAAGAGGTACGACAAGAGGAGAGTGTAGCTCTAGGTTAGCGGTAACAGGGAATGGGTGAGCTACTCCGTGATCTGTGAGGAGGGTAGCTGCCTTGTGGTGTTGAAGCTCAACTAGATTTAAGTTCCAAAGATAGTCTCTGACTGATTTGGGTAATTGACTCCAGTATTCAGTGGATTTGTCAGGACCGACTAGTGTATCTGCGATAAATTTGAAAGCATCGGCGGCAGAAGCAGTGTGGCCTAATTTGTTCATAAAATCAGGATTGTGACTAAAATCATAAAGATCGTAGACTTGTAGGCGTGGATTGTCCAGCTGCAGACGTGTATGAGGATAATATGCCTTCAGCCATTTTTTTGGTTGATCATCGATAGCGGCAAAATTGTTTATATTAACATCTTCTCCTGTTAGGTCTTGAGGTGATTTTACCCTCCGTTTGGAGAGGACATCACCCGTTACGGTGATAGTGTAGTTGTGTAGAGCATTAAAAATGGCATCATTGTCGCCATCAGGAGAGGCGATAGTTTGAGTGAACGAAATTTTGCCGTTTGCATCTATCGCTTCCCTGTAGCGATCCTTCGGTAAATTAACTTTTACTCGACCCAATGATTTATTTTCGGTGCTCATGTGATTTGCCATAAATGCATCGAGAAACATAGTGGAGAAGTAGGTGGAGAGACTTTGTTCGGAAAAGAATGATTTTTGGTCGATGTCAAATCTATTTTTGAGAGATTCTGGATAAGTGTGAGGACCGTAGATGTGATAGGGGAATATTGCTGCTTGAGTAATTGCTGACTCATACTGCGTACTAATATCTTTGGGAGAGCCATCGCCATACAGGAAAGTAGTCATGAGTTCGGCGGCAAGTGGTTGTCCCTGGTGTTGTAGTTCTAGTTCGGCTGCGTTGAATTTTAGCAGACTACCAAGGAGTTCTTGGTTTAACTCAGAAGGTTCTTTGATAACCTGGCGAGTGAGAGTTTCTAGTTTGGCGGCACGTTGAGCTAGGTTGCCAGCTTCACCACTGGAGCCGATCCAGTCAAGAGCTTTGTTGAGTGGGCCGAACGCAAGTTCTGCAATGCCTAGTCCAGTAAGTTTGAGAAAATCTCTGCGTGACAATCTGTTAATACTCATAGAAGTAAGTATAATGGAATCTATGAAGAAATGGATTGGAGTGAGTGTGTTGGTTGTGTTGTGGGGAATTGTTTGTACAAAAACGTATGTAGGTGGCAGTTATCTTCTTGGTTGGGATAATCTTGTGCCTGAATTTGGATTCCAAATCAATATTAATCGTGCGTTGTCTACCACGTGGCAAGAATATCAAGGTATAGGGCTACTCGGTGGGATGGGGCATGCAGCAGACTTAACGAGGCAGATACTCTTGTGGGGAATGTCTGGCGTTGTACCTACAAATATGTTGCGATGGGGATGGACTTTGGGGATGTTGCTTTTGGGACCACTTGGGATATATGCATTAGGAAAGAAGTTTTTCCGATTAGACTTGGCAGCTTTGGTAGGTGCAGTGTTTTATTTGCTAAATCCTGTGACCGTTCAGGTATTTAACGTTCCATTTGAGACATTTGTATCTTTTTATGGATTTGTGCCTTGGATGTTATGGGGAGCTTTAACTTACTTAAGAGATGGAAGGCGAGCTAGTTTAATCAAATTATTACTCATATTATTGTTGGGAATGAGTGCTTTTGTGGTGCAAACAATGTTCATTGTCTTGCTCATCATGATAGGAATATTTAGCTTGGAACACTTAGTGAAGTATCGCGACTTGAAGAGGGTGTTGAAAATGTGGCTAGTCGTACTTGCTGGAAATCTATTTTGGTTGCTGCCAGTATTATGGTTTGGTATTACAAGTTCTAGCGTAAATATAAATGCAAAGATGAATCAACTGGCAACTCACGAAGTGGAGTTGATGAATGTGGCGTATGGTGATATTGCGGAGATAGCGAGTCTGAAGGGATGGTGGTTGCAAAATACCGATGTGAATAGTGATGGGAAAATGATTTTGTTGATGGAGAATTGGACTAAATGGCTAGGTGGGAGTGAGGTGCAGTGGGTTGGAATAATTATATTTATTACAGCTATTATTGGATTATTGTATCTGATTAAGGAAGACCAAAAGAAGAAATTGAAATGGAGTTGGTTATCTATATTATTATTGATTTTTACAATGCTAGCCCGTAGAGTACAAATATTTTCAAAAATCTATGACTTGATAGCACAAAATGTGCCACTATTTGGGCAGATGTTTAGAGCGGGTTATACTAAATGGTCGATACCGATGATTTTGGTAGTCAGTGTGGGACTTATGTCGATAATCAATTATTTGTATAGTCGTGCGAGGGTGTTTGCGTGGGTAGTGACATTTTTATTTTTGGGAATGATTAGTTATGTTAGTTTGCCCGTGTTTCGTGATGGGATGGTGGGAGAGAGAATGAAAGTTGAATTGCCGGGTGAATATTCGAGTCTATTCAAATATTTTAGAACTGCAGACATAGGTAGAGTAGTGACTATGCCGGCAAATTCTATATGGGGATGGCAGTACCATGATTGGGGATATAGAGGGAGTGGGTTCCTGTGGTATGGAATAGAACAGCCGATACTGGATCGGGCATTTGATGTGTGGAGTCCGTATAACGAGGGATTCTACAATGAGTTGTCGACGGCGATGTATGGTGCGGATGTAGGGGGAGTTGAGATGGTGCTGGAGAAATATGATGTGCGATATGTTCTCTTGGATGAGTCGGTGATAGCACCGGGGCAGAGTCAGGAGATTTTGCGGATCTCGGAGACGAAGGAGATGGCAGAGATGTTAGGGTGGGAGAGGGTTTTTGATGAGAATTTTTTGAAGGTATGGGAAATTCCTGTAAGGTCTGACCTCGTAGGATTACCTACAAGATCAGACCTTTGGGTAAGTGCGTCGAGTGAATATGCTTGGGTGGAGGGAGATGTAAGTAAGGTAAGGCGAGACGTGATCTATGAGGAGGTGGGGACGTATATCGAGATACAAGACATAACGAGAACTGACCTTTTTGGGCGGCTTTTCGGGCCTGAAGGCTCGAATCCTGTAAGGTCAGGCCTCGTTGTTAAGGACCGTCCTCGATCAGGCCTCGTTGAGTATCCTTTTGCAAATCTGATGAGAGAAGAGTTACAGCTAGTGGAGTACAAGGATGAGGGGGCAACTGTAAGATCTGACCTTGTAGGACGAGAGTTGGTGGTGCCGGGATGGAGAGTGGGAGAGGTAGTGCAGATTAACTTGGACGATGAAGGTGTGCCAATACCAGCGTATTATGTGAATGGACAGCCGGGACCGGTGTATCGTGGTGAGCTTAGATCTGAAGTAGAAGAGAGATATTTTTATATCGAAATTGGGGAAGGAGAGGGATGGGGGGAGTATCTAGAAGATGCGCAGTTTGTGGTAGAGGGATCATCATTGGAAGTTGAGGTGAGAGGTGGGTCTTTTGTGTATGACTTCGCGGATATGATCCCTGGTAAAGCAGTCAACTGCGATGTGTTATCAAGAGGAGAGGTGAGTAGGATCGGATCTCGGTACTGGGCAGATAATTACGGTGCGGTGTGTGATCATGTGGTGATGACGGAGCTGTTTCCCAAGCTGGGATATTTGATGCGGATGCAGGGAGAGAATGTGGAGGGACGTAGTGTGAAGATATTTCTCCATAACACAGGGAGTAAGCGGAATGATCTAGAGTACTTACTGGACGAGGGGGAGTTTGACCAGACATTTAGCTTATTATCATGGAGCTGGGATGGACACTATAGTCTGAACGTGGAGACGAGGAGTTTTGGGCAGTACGGCGAGAATGTCCTGCAGCCGGTGGAGGTGAGGTGGTTCCCACTTGACGTGTTGTCACGTGCTAAATTACAAATAACAAATAACAAATTACAAACAAATTCAAATAATAAAACACAAAATAATCTAAAAATAGGAGAAGTTAGAAAAACAGGAACATGGATGTATAGGGTGGAGGTAAGTGGGAATGGACTGCTTGCACTGTCGCAGGGTTATGATGCAGGTTGGGTGGCGTGGAGTGGGGAGCCCTTCGGCTTTGCTCAGGACCTTCGGCATGTGAAGGTGAACGGGTGGAAGAATGGATTTTTGGTTGAAGGTGAGCAGAATGAGGTTGTGATCATGTATTGGCCACAGCTACTGGAATATCTAGGATTCTTGATGCTATTTGGTAGTGTGGTGTGGGTGTGGCGGATGAGCCCACGCCGTTCGCGATCGGCGGGGTCTGCACTTCGCTTGAAGCACTAAATTGGGGTAGTGTGAGGTAGATGAGATTGTTTTGAGAGCTTGTCAAACACTATAGGAATTGGGTAGAGTAGGGGATAATGATTGAATTGGAAATATTGACATGAGCCCCGAAGGAGATTGGGAAGAAGATGAGGATATAGGCCATCCATTTGTTTGTGTGGTTAAAAATCAGAGTGATTGGATTTCGATGACAAGACTGGAGGAAAGAGGGATTCCAGAGAGAGTGATTAACCTATTGGTGTATGGGCCATTTGAGGATGCGGTAATAGCAATGGCAGAGATTGATAGGCGATATAAGGTGATAGAAAATCGTGTTTGACGATATGTAATTAGTGAGTATAATTAGTAGATAAGAATGGAAGTGGGATAATTCTTGCTTTTGATTCAAGTAACGGCACCTCGCAATTAGCGAGGGGAAACCAAAGATCGAAAGGAGGATTTTTTGGTAGAATCGCCAGACAATTGTGTGATATTTGGAGATCGTAGCGTTCCTTGGTGTGCAAGCGAATGGAAAGCACCAATACCACCAGAACGACTATTTAAGTTAGAGGATGAAGGTGTAATTAGAATTCCAACTTTGGTGCCTTGGACAGGAACTGGGCAAAAAGTAAGGCAGCTTGTGAGTGTTGTAGAGATGATTATTGCAAAAAATCCTGAAAAATATCAAATAGGTACGATTGTGCCATTTAACAAAATTGACTTGGGAGAAGAACCTGATTGGCGTTGGGGAGGGGAAATTGTGGAAAGCAAGGGAGCTGTTGGGATGGATAGGTTTGTGGATAAGTATGTATTGGGAAAAGAGATGTTGCAGTGTTTTACAACTGGGCAATGTTGGAAGTTCCCGATGTTTATTTTTAATGATGTAAAAGTGTCATTGTCAGGATCATGCTCTGGAAAACCAAAGGAGCATGTTCACAAATTACGGACTGAGTTGGAGAAAGAGTATGGAGATGAATGGAGAAGCGTAGGAAATAGTGTTGAGGCAATGACAAAACATTTGACGAATAGGTATCAAAATCTTTTTACTGACGATGAACATGTGGTGGTAAGTCTTGATGCTGGAGTGTTGGCAACAAGATTTGATGATAAAAATGAAAACAAGCAGATTGAGAAGGGAGAGTATCTGGTGTGGAGAGCAACTTCGAGAGCCAAGTATGTTTTGCCTGCTACACTATTAAGAAATGAAGCTTTTATTGATAAATATCTCAAACAGATAGAAGAGGAGCGAGGTAATATTAGAGATATATTTAATGTTCCAATGGGACTATTTGTGGAGAGGATCGTAGAGCTTGCGCGTAGTTGGGATGGTGGTAAGTGGGTTGAGCAGATAAGTTATGAAGCTCCTGAGAGTGAGTATGATTTGAGCTTGGAAGATAGAGTGTTGGGGCATGCATTAGGATTCCCAGTGGACGCGGTTGCGCAGGTTTTGGAGATGACTGAGACAAAACCGAATGGAAATGGAAAGAGTGTGTCTCGAGCGAAGAAGTGGTGACTAGGAAAGAGTTGAGTTAATTTTGTGAGCGAGTTGGCGGAAGTCATTCTCTTTCCAACCCTTGGTAGTCATGGCGGGTGTGCCAATGCGAAGTCCAGAGGGATCCCAGGGTTTGCCGGTCTCGCCGGGGATGGTGTTTTTGTTGGCTATTATTCCCACTTTCTCTAGTTGAAGTGCGGCATCCTTACCACTAATATTCTTGTTCCTGAGATCGATAAGGACGAGATGTTTGTCTGTACCTCCTGAGACTAGGTCAAAGCCTAGTTTGATTAATTCTGTGGCAAGAGCCTGGGCGTTCTTGATGACTTGCTTAGAATAAACCTTGAACTTTGGGAGAGAAGCCTCGTGGAGAGCGGTACAGATACCAGCAATAGAGTGGTTTTGGGGTCCGCCCTGTAGGCCTGGGAATACTGCAAAGTCAATACGTTTGGCTAGATCGGAGTGGCAAAAAATCATGGCACCGATGGGGCCACGCAGAGTTTTGCGGGTAGTCATCGTGACGACGTGAGCATGGGGGAAGGGGGAGGAGTTGAGTCCAGCGGCAACTAACCCTGCTTCGTGGGCGATGTCGGCGAGGTAGTAGGCGTCTACTGAATCAGCGATCTCGCGCATTCTGGCGTGATCGATCTCGCGGGGATAGGCAGTGCCACCTGAGATAAGGATCTTGGGCTTGACCTCACTAGCCCTCTTGGCAACTGCATCGTAGTCAAATACCTGGGTCTCAGGGTCGACGTGGTAGAAATGAGAATCAAAGAGCCTGCTTGTGAGGGAGATGGGTTTGCCCTCTGGCAACTTCCAGCCATGACTAAGATGTCCGCCGTCGTAGAGACTCATGCCTAGAATGGAGTCGCCGATCTCTAGTAGTCCAGTGAGGACAGCTAGGTTGGCATAACTCCCTGTGACTGCCTGGACGTTGATGTGCCAGGTGTTGGGATCTAGATTGAATAGTGATAGGGCACGGGTGCGGGCGAGAGACTCGATAGAGTCGATGTGTTGGTTGCCTTGGTAGTATCTTTTGCCTGGGTATCCCTCGGAATACTTGTTCATTAGCACGCTGCCTACTGCTTCTTGCACTGAAGGGCTGACAAAGTTCTCGCTGGGAATAATTGCGATGTCGCTCTGCTGGCGGGATTCCTCTGCTTGGATGAGGGCGAATAGCTCTGGGTCTGATTGTTGGAGTGGGGTGGTCATGGGGTGATTATAAAGTAAGTTAAAATTATTTGTTAAATCAATCACGCATATAGTTGCACTATGATCTCCTCAAACGCCATGACCGGTAATAATTTTCTGCTGAAAATTTTACCTGCAATCTCGGCTCGTCAGCCTGCGATGGCTCAGCAACTTGATGAGACATAGTGTCAACTGCAGTGA
The DNA here is from genome assembly GCA_963981525.1 of uncultured bacterium. Classification (GTDB taxonomy): domain Bacteria; phylum Patescibacteriota; class Microgenomatia; order UBA1400; family UBA12108; genus CAXCDZ01. The sequence goes on from CAXCDZ010000009.1 coordinate 18,537, forward strand.
TTGTAGATATATTTCTTATGCCTTGAAGCAGGTTGTACAATGAGGGGATGAAAATGCGAGTTCAGGATACTAAAGTGCCCAAGTGGAGCATCGATATTAACTCGCCACACCTGGGTAAGAGTGAGATGGTGAGGCCGGATGGGAAGAGCCTCTGGTCGTATCTTAATTCGAGTGGGATCAGCTTTGACAAGTCTCATTTTCCGTTTCTCTCCAACCATAAGACACCGAAGGTTAAGAGGGTGTTTGATTTTGGGGAGTATCTTAACCTATCTGGTAAGGGAGAGGCGCTGGCGTATCTATATCACGGTCTGGGAAAGGCGTGGAACTATGTGGGGCCGGTACTGGATCAGGAGTTAAAGCATGGATTTAATGATCATACGGATCGCCATACTCTCTGGGTCACTAATACGTCAACTGAGTTGCTGAGTAGAGCTGGTAAGAGCTGGGGTAACAGTGGTGGGAGGTATGACTCTAGGAGTGAAGTCCTGTTAACTCTTGTGGGAATGGGGCATGATCTGGGGAATTTTGTGGACCGAAAACATCACTCGATGTACTCGGCATGGCTTATGACTCGACTGTTTTACAACTATGAGTCACATCTGTCAGAGTGGGAGGCGGTGTTGTATTCGATTCTTTTTCACGAGGAGCCGATGCTTAGAGAGATGGAGGTGGATCTATCGAGTGGGATCCCGTTGCAGTGGGCGCTGGTTGCTGCAGATAAGATGCATATGGGGAGGGAGCGGATAGGGGATAGATCATATGCCTCGGGGATTGCTAACAGAGCGTTAGATGAGGATGTTCATATTCTTCTGAATACTCTCGTGGTGAGAAGTAGCTGGATCTTGGCGTCTAACTCGTTTGTTTGGCACCTGGACTTTTCGGTTGATCAGTTGGAGGAGAAGGTGAAGGGGTTTACTAAAGGGAATGGAAAAATATGGTTGCCTGAGTCTTTTCATAAACAGTTTTCGGAAGGTGGGAGGCCATATCGTGAGATATTTTCCGAGATGTTTCTCTCGGTTTATGAGCCACGGATACGAATGGCCGCGATGAGTGTGTTCTTGCTGTTTCCCTCTGTAGACAAGTTCCAGATATATTTGACTGATGAGAAGATGAAAGGGGAGATGAGGGTTTGTGAGGTTGTGAGGTGATTCGGCGTGTCAGCGTATCAGTGTATCAGGGAGTCTGATATGATCGTGGTATATGACCATGTTTGACGGCAAGAATTTTGCAAATACTATTGAGAAAAGGATAAAAGCCAGAGTTGCTGTCATGGAGAAGAAGCCAAAGATAGTTAGCGTACTCGTTGGGAGTGATCCGGCGAGCGAGCTTTATACAAAGTTAAAAAAGCAGAAGGCTGAAAGAGTGGGGATTGAGTTTGAGATTGTGAGGCTGGATGAAGGTATGTCGAAAAAAGATTTGCAGGAGAGAATAAGAGAGATAGGAGAGAGGGGTGAAGTGAGTGGGGTGATGGTGCAGATGCCTATTCCCGGAATAACACGAGAAGAGCAAGAAGAGATCTTGGAAGCTATTCCACTTGCGAAAGATGTGGATGGGCTGCGATGGGAGGAGTCAGGTGTGATGCCAGCGACGGTGCGAGCGATAATGATGATTCTGCAAAATATTGCAGATCACAAAATCCAAAACTCAAAATCACAAATATCAAACAATATACAAATCCAAAATAAAAATAATAAAACAGGGAAAAATTTTTGGCGACAAAAATTTGTAGTTGTGGGAGCGAGAGGAAGTGTGGGGAGACCGCTGGTGCATTACCTACGCGAGCGAGGAGTGAGAGGTGTTGCGGAGGTAGAGTGGGATAGCGAGGAGCCTGCGAGGATGGTCCTCGCAGGTGAGGTGGTGATAAGTTGCGTGGGGAAGATGGGGATTGTGAGTGCGGAGATGATAGCTGATGGAGCAACAGTGATAGATGTGGGCTCGCCTGTGGGGGATATTACAAAAGAAGCGTACGAGAAGGCCAGTGTGTCGGTGGAGGTGCCGGGAGGGGTGGGTCCGGTGACTGTTGTGAGTTTGATGGAGAGTAGCCTGGAAAGAATTTAGAATGAGCAAGGAGAGTGAACATTTTGCAAAGATAGGTATTATGGACGTGGCGAGTGTTATTCCTGAAACTAATATGAAAGATGCTCAGAAAATGGTGGAGTTTTTCAAATTACTTGCAGAAAATGAGATGGTTTTGACGAGTGAGATATTGCAGAAATATTCTGAATTAGGAGATGCATTCAATGAGTATAATCTAATTACCTTTAGAGATAGATATGGTGAGTGGTTGGAGCAGTATTCGCAATTGAGGGTTGACGAAAAATAGATCTAGCTACATACTAAGCAACTTACTTATATGTAGGAGGTGTGTATGGCAGCTGAGAGTAAATCAACGATTGCAAGTGGTGAGGATGCCGAGAATGCTGTGATTGTGGCTACTATTGTTGCTAATTCTGACAAAGTGATCCCAGAAAGTAAGATTGATACTCAAAAAGAAATGGTGCAGATCACAAGGAAGTAGCTTGTGTTATAATCCAGAGGTTAATAAAACAAAATAAACATCTAGAGATATCCTCCTGAATATGGGTCTCTAGAGAAGTAAAAGGAGGCCACAATGGCAGACGAAAAGAAAGTAATAAAAAAAGTTCCCGAGAAAAAGGTAGTGAAGACTCCCAAACAAGAGATGCCGTCGTTGGAGGATTTGCTTGAGGCAGGTGCTCACTTTGGCCACTCCACCAAGAGACGTCATCCGAAGATGGATCAGTATGTGTATGCAATCAAGAATGGTGTGCAGATTTTTGACCTCGTTAAGACCAAGAGCCAGTTGGCAAAGGCTTGTGAGTATCTTACTGACGTAGTTGGTAAAGGCAAGACAGTTCTCGTGATGGGAACAAAAGGTCAAGCAGTCGAGATCGTGCGAACAGAATCTGTGCGAATCGGTATTCCTTATGTCGTGAACCGTTGGGTAGGTGGACTCCTGACTAACTGGAATGAGATCAAGAAAAGGGTAAGCAAGCTTGAGACGATGAGAACTAAGATGGAGGCAGGAGACTACGCCAAGTATACGAAAAAAGAGCAGGTCCTGCTTAAGCGTGAGATCGAGCGACTAGAGCGTATGTACGGAGGACTCGTGGGACTCAAGAAAGTTCCTGATGTGATCTTTATTGTGGACCCAACTCGTGAGCAGACCGCACTGCGAGAGAGTTTTGCTCGAGACGTGAAGATCGTCGCAATCTGCGACTCTAATGCAGATCCAGAAGGAATAGAGATCGTGATCCCGGCAAATGATGATGCGCTTAAGACCGTGGAGATGCTGGTTGAACATGTTATGAAGGCAATCGAGCTGGGAATGAAAAAAAGTGGAGCGGCAAAAAAAGTCGTGAAGCCAGTGGTTAAAAAGGAAGTCAAGAAAGAAGGGAAGTAAAAATGGCAATCACAATGGATCAGATCAAAGAGCTAAGAGCCACGAGTGGTGCAGGAATGCTGGATGTCAAAAAAGCCCTGGAAGCTGCGGACGGTGATATGGACAAAGCTCTAGAGTGGCTTAAGAAAAAAGGACTTGAGCGTGCTGACAACAAATCAGATAGAGAGACTGGAGTGAATAGAGTGTTCTCCTATGTGCATTTTAATGCCACTGTGGGCGCGATGGTTCAGCTATCATGTGAGACTGATTTTGTGGCTAAGACTGATGACTTTGCTACCCTTGGTAAGGAGCTTGCGATGCAAGTCGTGAGTATGAATCCGGAGAATGTTGAGGCATTCTTGGAGCAAGACTACCTACGTGACAGCAAAAAGACAATCAAGGAACTAGTGAAAGAAGTAAGTGGAAAAACAGGTGAGAATGTGCAGGTGACACAAATTGTGAGATTGGGGTA